>CAUSZI010000106.1:0-2633 GCA_963536045.1 uncultured Streptococcus sp. | reverse complement strand
AACTTCAGCCTGACTCTTAGAGCGAACCTTGTCAGCAGCCTTGTCAAGCGCTTGATGGAGATAGGCTACAGAGCTATCAAAATCTTTCTCTGAGTTACTAGCTGCTCGCAGAAACTCGACCAGCTCTTCCAGTTTGAAGCCTGCCCGATAGCGAGCGTCCTGAGGCGACCAGGCAATCGGTTCTTCTTGAGTGCTTTCATCCATGACACTATGGAACTCTTTAACCTTATTAAAGTGATGGTCGCTGCTGGTAAAGACCTTTTCCCTCGCTAGGATGCCAAAATGCTCCAAAGCCTTGTGAATCCCATCCTGACTATTGCTGCTAGTCGTATGCTTGGCTACTTCCTTGACCGAGCTGGTTCCATTTCCCATAGCAATAGAGAGACCAACTCCCGATAGCATTTCCAAGTCATTGTCAGAGTCACCGAAGGCCATGACCTGATGAATGTCAAAACCGTATTCCTTACCGACTCGGCGAATCCCCTCTAGCTTAGACGTGTCTTTATTGATAATATCGACCGCATAGGGGCTGCTGCGGGTAAATTTCAAATCAGGAAAGTCTGCTTCAATCTTACGGCTTTCTTCTGGACTGGCCAAAATCAATGCTTGGTAAATCGGCTCCTGAATCAGCTGCAGGAGATCCTTTTCATGCTGGGGCAAGGCCTTGCTGATGACTTTATTAAAACCATGGCTGACCGTTCGCGCCATTCGCTTAGGGATGAAGCGGCTAGTCCACTGGGAGAAAGGGCTCATTCCAAAGGACATAATCTTGGAGCCCAGCATAGCCTCAGCCGTTCCCAAGGAAATCTCTTTCCGATGCTTCTTAGCATAGGCGATTAAATCCCGCAAACTCTGCTTGTCAATGGGACTGGCAGAAATTACTCTGTCTCTTGAAAAAATATACTGGCCATTGTAGGTCACAGCAAAGTCTAAGTCCAATTGCTCCATAAAAGGTTTGACAAAGAAAGGACCACGGCCTGTTGCCAAACCGACCAATATCCCTTGCTCCTTTAAACTCTGAATAGCCTTTTCTGTAGATTTCAAAACCGTTCGACTGTCATTGACCAGGGTCCCATCAATATCAAAAAAGACGGCCTTTACTTCCATTGATTTTCTCATTCTTTCCTTTTATGATACAATAAATTATAACACAAAAATGACATACAATCACATGAATTGCAGAAAAGAAAAGCTGGAGTAATATCTATGCAACAGGATTAAAAACTCTATGAAAATATAATGTATTTTTTCGAATCTGCATCATAGCTACAAGGAGAAAAAAGATTTATGACAAAGAAAATCTTGGTCCTGCACACAGGAGGAACTATTTCCATGCAGGCTGACGGCTCTGGGGCTGTCGTTACCAATGCTGATAACCCTATGAACCATGTTACCGTTCCGCTTGAGGGGATTGAGACGGAAGTCATTGACTTTTTTAATATTCCCAGTCCTCATATCACACCCCAACACATGCTCAAACTTTACCAGAAAATCAAAGCCAGTGCTAACCAATTTGACGGAGTAGTCATTACTCATGGGACGGACACTTTAGAAGAGACGGCTTACTTTCTGGATACTATGCAGTTGCCGAAGATTCCGGTCGTTCTGACCGGAGCTATGCGCAGTTCCAATGAGCTGGGGAGCGACGGAGTCTATAACTACCTGACAACCCTGCGGGTGGCTAGTGATGAAAAAGCCAGTGATAAAGGCGTGCTTGTCGTTATGAATGACGAGGCACATGCTGCCAAGTATGTAACCAAGACCCATACGACCAATGTCAGCACCTTTCAGACGCCTACTCACGGACCGCTCGGCTTGATTATGAAGCAGGAAATTCTCTATTTTAAGGCAGCAGAGCCTCGAGTCCGCTTTGACTTGAACAGCATTTCTGGTCTGGTGCCCATCATTCCAGCTTATGCAGGTATGAAGACAGAGCTTCTGGACATGCTGGATTTAGACAAGATAGACGGCCTCATCATAGAAGCATTCGGTGCTGGCAACCTCCCCAAGGAAGTAGCTGACAAACTGGCTGATATGATAGCAGTCGGACTGCCAATCGCTCTGGTCTCTCGTTGCTTCAACGGGATTGCTGAGCCAGTCTATGCTTATGAAGGAGGCGGCGTCCAGCTGCACCAGGCTGGTATCTTCTTCGTCAAAGAGCTCAATGCCCAAAAAGCCAGAATCAAACTACTCATCGCCCTGAATGCCGGACTCAAAGGTCAAGAACTCCGAGATTATATGGAAGGCTGAGAGAAAAAGTCCCTATTTATTTTCTTTAAATCAAAAAGTGCTAAGTTTGCTTAGCACTTTTTTGATTCTTTCATATTCTAAAACTGGGCAAATCTCATTGAATCGCTGTGCTTAGAAGATAATCTCAAACAGAGACTCTAGAATTTCAAAAATATAATCACTTACCATAGGTTACCTCCATTTTCTGAGCTTGCTTAAATGTCTTCGGATAGTGGACTTTGATTGTAACTTTCATAGCTTTTACCTCACTTATCATTTATTCTTTAAGAGCAAAAACAAAACTCTTGGAGTCTTAGCTTCAAGTTTGGTCCTTAATCTTTTTGTTCTTACTTGGATATAAGGATACAGCCCTAAACTTAAGAATCTCTTATAGATTTCTTAGG
>CAUSZI010000105.1:0-2684 GCA_963536045.1 uncultured Streptococcus sp. | reverse complement strand
CGCTTGGAATTTTTAGGAGACGCTGTTCTGCAACTGATTATTTCGGAGTATCTTTATACCAAGTATCCTAAGAGACCAGAGGGCGATCTGTCCAAGCTGCGCTCCATGATTGTTCGGGAAGAGAGCCTGGCAGGATTTGCCCGTGATTGTCAGTTTGATCAGTTTATCAAGCTGGGACGCGGAGAGGAGAAGTCTGGCGGCCGGAATCGTGATACGATTTTAGGAGATTTGTTCGAGGCCTTTTTAGGCGCTTTGCTCTTGGATAAGGGTGTGGAAGCAGTCAAAAGCTTTCTCTATCAAGTCATGATTCCCAAGGTGGAAGCGGGAGATTTTGAGCGGGTGACGGACTATAAGACAAAGCTGCAGGAGTTGCTGCAGATTAATGGCGATGTGGAAATTGCCTATCAGGTCGTCTCCGAGACAGGGCCGGCTCATGCCAAAAATTTCGAGGTGGCCGTTCTCATCAATGGTCGTAAGTCCGGTCAAGGCCAGGGGCGTTCTAAAAAGCTGGCCGAGCAGGAAGCTGCTAAAAACGCATTTGAAAAGGAAAGTTCTTCATGTTTTTAAAGGAAATTGAAATTCAGGGCTTCAAGTCATTTGCTGATAAGACTAAAGTTGTCTTTGATCAGGGAGTGACAGCGGTTGTTGGGCCAAATGGTTCCGGCAAGTCCAATATTACGGAGAGCCTGCGCTGGGCCTTGGGAGAGTCCAGTGTGAAAAGTCTGCGGGGCGGCAAGATGCCCGATGTGATTTTTGCGGGAACAGAAACCCGCAAGCCACTAAATTACGCATCAGTGGTAGTGGTTCTGGATAACAGTGACCAATTTATCAAGGATGCTGCCAATGAGATTCGGGTGGAGCGTCACATTTACCGCAGCGGTGACAGTGAGTATAAGATTGACGGTAAAAAAGTCCGTCTGCGCGATGTCCATGATCTCTTCATGGATACTGGGCTGGGACGAGATTCCTTCTCCATCATTTCCCAAGGGAAAGTTGAAGAAATCTTTAACAGCAAGCCGGAGGAACGCCGGGCAATTTTTGAGGAAGCAGCTGGAGTGCTTAAGTATAAGACACGCCGCAAAGAAACGGAAAGCAAGCTTAGTCAAACCCAGGATAATCTGGATCGACTTGAAGACATTATCTACGAGCTGGAGAGCCAGATCAAGCCCTTGGAGAAGCAGGCTGAAACTGCTAAGCGCTTCTTGAGTCTGGATGGCCAGCGCCGAGAGCTTTACTTGGATGTTTTGGTCGCTCAGTTGACAGCTAATAAGGAAAGACTGACCCAGGCTGAAGAAGATTTAACGAGTATCCAGCAGGAGCTAGCAGCCTACTACAGCAAGCGCGATGAGCTGGAAGTTGAAAATCAAACCTTGAAGGCCAAGCGCCATGAGCTCAATCAAACTTTGTCTGATGATCAAGCTAGTTTGCTGGAATTGACCCGCTTAATCAGTGATTTGGAGCGTCAGATTGACCTTTCTAAGCTGGAGTCCAGCCAAGCAGCGACGAGCCGTCGGGAAAATGAAGAACGTTTGGCCGCTTTGTCAGAAAAACTGGCTCAGATAGAAAGCAACATAGAAGACAAGCAGGCTGAATTGAGCCAAATAGCTGCCAAACTGACTGACAATGAGCAGTCTATCACTGCTTTGGAAGCAGAATTAGCAGACTTTTCAGATGATCCAGACCAGCTGATTGAGCATTTGCGTGAGCAGTATGTCAAGCTCATGCAGGAAGAGGCAAATCTTTCTAATGACTTGACTTCTCTGGAGAGCCAGCTGGCTAGTGAGCTTAAATTAGCTGAGAGAAAGAAAGCTGACTATGCTAAGCTGCAGGCTGATTTGGAGGCTAGCCAGACTCAGGAGCAGGCTGGTTTGGGGGAGTTGGAAATTGCTCGCCAAGCCCTCAAGACTCTACTAGCAGATTACCAGAGTCAGGTTCAGTTGGTAGAGAAACTAGAGGCAGATTATAAACATCAGCAGACTAAGATGTTTGAGCTTTTGGATGACCTCAAAAACAAGCAGGCGCGTTCCAATAGCTTGGAGGCCATTCTTAAAAATCACAGCAATTTCTATGCTGGGGTCAAGAGTGTGCTGCAGGAGGCTGACCGCCTGGGAGGTATTGTAGGAGCTGTCAGCGAAAAGCTCAGCTTTGATCCTCACTATCAGACAGCGCTGGAAATTGCCTTGGGAGCCAGCAGTCAGAACATTATCGTGGAAGATGAGGCTGCTGCGACTCGGGCTATCGAATTTCTGAAGAAAAATCGAGCTGGCCGGGCAACCTTCCTGCCTTTAACAACTATCAAGCCGCGTCAGCTGCCTGACCATCATCGCACTACGATTGAAAAGAGTGCCGGTTTTCTGGGACTGGCCTCTTCTTTGGTCAGCTATGAGTCATCGTTAGACAGCATTTTTCAAAATCTGCTGGGAACGACCGCTATTTTTGATACAGTGGAGCATGCCAGATCAGCAGCTCGCCAAGTGCGCTATCAGGTTCGCATGGTGAGTTTGGATGGAACAGAGCTTCGGACTGGCGGTTCTTATGCCGGTGGTGCCAACCGCAATAACAATACTATCTTTATCAAGCCGGAGTTAGATGCTCTGCTTGAAGAGATTAAGCAGAAAAATGACAGCTTGAAAGAGCAGGAAGAAGCAGTGCAGTTTCTGCAAAACCAGCTAAGTCAGGCTAAG
>CAUSZI010000104.1:0-2691 GCA_963536045.1 uncultured Streptococcus sp. | reverse complement strand
GTCGCAACTGCCTTAGCTGAAGGCTCATAATCATGCGGCTCTGTACCAGCCCCGATTAGAAGTTCAACATTGGCTTCATCTCCAGCCACCTGCTTGGTAAACTCATAAACAGGATAAAAAGTTGTGACAATATTGAGCTTGCCATCTGCATTTTTTTGATTGGAACAAGCTACTAATAAAATACTCAGTAAGCCTGCTAATAGTAAGCTAATTTTTTTCATTTTCTGCTCCTATTTCATAAATTTTTTGACTAGATTGACCAGCAAGAACAAGCTGACGAAAATAATCGTAATGCTGGCACTAGCTGGTGTCTCTGCATAGTAAGAAATATAAAGTCCGGCAATCATACCAAAGAAGCCGATGGCATTTGCCAGCAAAATGACCGACTTGAAATTTTTCCCAATCCGCAGAGCTATACTGGCCGGCAAAACCATGATGGTCGAAACCAGCAAGGCTCCCGCAGCCGGAATCATGAGGGCAATCGCAACACCCGTCACGATATTGAAGAGAATAGACATAGTCCGCACAGGCAGCCCATCCACAAATGCTGTATCCTCATCAAAGGTCAAGATGTACATAGGCCGAATGAAGAGGAAGGTTAAGACAAGTACCACAGCAGCAATAACAAAAAGAGAAATCACCTGCTCCCTACTGATAGTCACAATGGAGCCAAATAGATACTGGTCCAGACTCATCGAGCTAGAACTCTTGCCCTTACTCATAACAATCAGGGAAATGGCTAAGCCAGTTGACATGAGAATGGCTGTCCCAATTTCAATGAAATTCTTATAGATTGTGCGCAGGTACTCTAAGAAGACTGCTGCGATAATGACGACAAGCACCGTTGTGAGGGTGGGCGATAGTCCAAGAACCAAACCAAAAGCTACACCTGCCAATGAAACGTGACTGAGCGTGTCACTCATGAGACTCTGTCTACGTAAAATCAGGAAGGTCCCCAGAATCGGTGAGAAGAGACTCATGGCAATAACTGCCAAGAAGGCTCGCTGCATAAAATCATAGGAAAATAGATTAAGCATGACTCACCTCCTGTCCATTGTCGCTTTCATGCACATTGAAACAGCGCCAAGGTGAGTCCTGATTACGGACCAAATGAATATTGCGATCGGCATATTTACGAACTTCTTCCGGATCGTGTGTAATCATCAAAACAGCTTTCCCATGCTGGTGAGCACTATGGTGCATGAGCTTGTAAAATTCATCCTTGCTGCCTGCATCCATACCTGTTGTCGGCTCATCAAGGACAAAAATATCCGGATCCGAAGCAAACATCCGAGCAATCACAGCCCTCTGCTTTTGCCCGCCAGAGAGAGAACCAATTCGCTTATCTCGATGTTCCCACATTCCAACTGACTCCAGACTTACCTTGATATGCTCCTCATCATGCTCGTTCAAACGACGAAACCAACCCTTGCGCGGATAACGTCCCGACTTAACAAACTCATACACCGTACTAGGAAAACCAGCATTAAAGCTAGCTATCTGCTGAGGTAAATAAGCAATCCGCAGTTTCTTGCCTCGCACATTGGTCTTGGAAATCTTCACTTCCCCATGCTTAGGCTGCAAAATACCCAAACTAGCCTTGATAAGCGTCGTTTTAGCAGCTCCATTTTCCCCAGTCAAAGTTACAAACTCACCACTGTCTAGAAAATAATGAATATGCTCCAGCACAGGCTCCTTGTCATAATAAAAGGAAAGATTATCAACTGTGATATATCTCATTTACCAATCTCTCCTACCAAGACTTCCAAGAACTTCGCGATTGTCGTCTGTTCACTAGCAGAAAACTGGTCTGCCAATTTTTGATAGGTCTCCAAAGTATGTGCGTGATGATGCTGATGTTCCTTTGCAATCGGCTGCGCTAAGTCAGTCAAACGGTAAAAGGTAACCCGTGCATCTCTCTTATCTTTAAAAGCTCGCAGCATCTCTTGCCGAACCAAAGATTTCACAGCCTTAGTCACAGCAGCTTGACTCACATTCAGTTTTTTTGCCAAATCAGAATTTGTCAAAGATTCCTCAAACAAAAGCATCAAAATATGCTCCTGCGTATTGGTTAAAGGCACATCACTCGAGCAAGAACCAATCAGAATCTCATGCTGATTTTCTGCTTTCAAAATAACTTCATTTAAAAATTGATCGATCTTCTGCGCTAAATGAGTCATTTCTCCCCTCCTTCTCTTAACCAGTTAAAGCTTTACTGGTTAATTATACCACAAAAAAGAAAAGAGTCAAGAATTTTCAGTAAAAGTCAGATGCTTTTCACAAAAAATATTTAATTAGACAATTAGATTCTTAAGCCCTAAATAAAACTCAATCAGAGAATAAAAGGAACAAACCAAGCTGCCTCGTATTAGCATTCTAGATCTTATAAAAAATTTAATGATAAAAGTCTTCAATATCCATCACACTAATTGAATATCAATTTACAAGCAAAATCAAGATTCAATCTTCCGCATTAGCTTACAAATAATTACTAAAGAGAAAACAAAAAAACGAAGCTAAAATGCTTCGCTAAACTTAAGCTATACCGGCGGCCGGGGTCGAACCGGCACGTCCGTGAGGACACTGGATTTTGAGTCCAGCGCGTCTGCCAATTCCGCCACGCCGGCTCAAGTTTTTAACTGGGGTAGCTGGATTCGAACCAACGCATGAGGGAGTCAAAGTCCCTTGCCT
>CAUSZI010000103.1:0-2722 GCA_963536045.1 uncultured Streptococcus sp. | reverse complement strand
GTCTACGATGATTGAGACCGTCTTTGAGAACCGCTTCCAGCATCTGGAGGAAATGCGTCGGATGGGGCTGCACTCTGATATCATGCGTGACACAGCTCGTATCTGGGGCGGAGGCAGCTTGCAGGGTGCTGAAGTCATGTCAACAGACCTTCGGGCCAGTGCGACTTTGATTCTGATGGGCTTGATTGCTGAAGGCGAGACTAAGGTCAGCAAGCTGGTACACTTAGACCGAGGCTACTATAAATTCCATGAGAAATTGGCAGCCTTGGGAGCCAAAGTGAAGCGTGTAAAGGAAGAAGACGATGAGTGAAAATCTTAAATATTTAGGCCGGCAGATTGGCCTTGTTCTACTGGTTCTCCTGGTAGCCGTGATTCTCTTTCTCGTGTCTCTGATGATTGGCTATAACATTATCGGAAACGGTAAGGGCTCAGTTTTTTCACCAGAAACCTGGCAAGAATTAATCGGGAAGTTTACTGGAAACTAGCTCCTAGTCGAAAAGACTGGCTGAAATGAATCCAGTTTGCTAAGTTGAAAGAAAGAAGATGAAAAGAAAGACTAGTCAGAAAAGGAATTCTAAGAGCCTGCAAGGCTGGGCTGGGCTGACTCTGGCCTTTATTTTGGCTCTGGCTGGCTATTTCTGGGGACAGGATGGTCAGCAGCCACTTCAGAGTCCAAATTCAGAAATCAGAGTTGGGCAAGTTCAAGATCAGGGCACCCCTAGTCGGAAACTGGCTGAGAGCGTTCTGACGGATGCTGTCCGAGCTCAACTCAAAGGCAGCATTGAATGGAATGGAGCTGGTGCCTTTATCGTGAATGGGAATAAGACAGACTTGGATGCGGGGATTTCTAGCAAACCCTACGCTGACAATAAGACCAAGCTTGTACAAGGGCAAACCCTTCCGACAGTGGCGAATGCCTTTTTATCCAAGTCTACCCGTCAGTACAAAAAACGGGAAGAAACTGGAAATGCCAACACTTCATGGGTACCGGCAGGCTGGCATCAACTCAAGAACCTCCCTGGTGAGTACAACCACGCTGTGGACCGAGGACATCTCTTGGCCTATTCGCTGATAGGTGGTTTGAAGGGCTTTGATGCCTCCACCAGCAATCCTGCTAATATCGCTGTGCAGACGGCCTGGTCCAACCAAGCCAATGAAGCAGACTCGACAGGGCAGAATTACTACGAGACAAAGATCCGTAAGGCCCTTGATAAGAACAAGCGGGTGCGCTACCGGGTAACCTTGATTTATGCCACGGAGACTGATTTAGTGCCAGTTGGTTCTCATCTAGAGGCCAAGTCCAGCGATGGCAGTCTGGAATTCAATGTCTTTATCCCGAATGTGCAAAAAGGGATTCGTTTGGACTATAATAGTGGCAAGGTCAGTCAGGAGACGGGTTCTTAATTTTATACTCAAAAATGGATTTGCAAAGAGTATTCAATAGTATGAAAAGAAATGGTTGCAGATTTGTAGTCATTTTCTTTTATACTAATAGATGAAAGAAGGCGAATTTTTCAGTCTTCTTTAAGAAAGCGGTGGTAAAATCAACGTTCTCTTACAATCTAGTAAAGGAGGTTGCGATGAGACTTATTTTTAAAAGCATCCGGTTCCTCATGCGTCTGATTGGGCGCGTGGTTTGGGGACTTGCCTGGTCCTTTGTCCTGAGCTTTATGGTTATTGTCGGAATTTTCTATTTTACCACTTCGACAAAACCGGGTACAGAGGGACTGACGCAGGCTGTTCAGACAGCTGTTGGCAGAGTGGATCAATTTTTAAATCACCAAGGAATTTCCACAGGGCTTCACAGCAGTGAGGAGACACAGACGGATCAGCTGACAGATGAGCATGCAACAACAGGGGCTCGTTGGGATCAGCCAAGCGCCACGATTTATATCGATACAAATAATGAAACCTTCCGTTCAGCCTATAAGGAGGCTATTGATTCTTGGAATCAAACAGGCGCCTTCACTTTTCAAATCATCAATGACAAAGACAAGGCGGACATTGTTGCGACGGAGATGAACGATGGCAACATCAGTGCAGCTGGTGAAGCTGAGTCGCAGACCAATCTCCTAACCAAGCGGTTTACCCATGTCACGGTTCGCCTTAATAGTTACTACCTGCTAGACAGTCGCTATGCTTATTCTCATGATCGGATTGTCAATACAGCAGCGCACGAATTGGGCCATGCTATCGGATTAGACCATAATGAGGAGGAGTCAGTGATGCAGTCAGCGGGCTCATTTTACAGTATCCAGCCGACAGATATCCAGGCTGTAAAAGACTTGTATCAATCGTAAGCCTATGTTAAAATCTATTTTTTATTTGATTCGACACTTTCCAGAGCAAGTTTTTCTCTTTGTTTTTAACTCAGGAATCTTTGTCTGGCTATGGAAAAGTGGTAATGAGATTGCTAACCAGCTAGGAGTGACAGCGGCTTGGGAAAATCATATTCCGGCGCCCATTCAGCTCTTCTTCGGTCAGAATATTGAGGCGGTTCAGGGATTTTTTCACAATTCCGCCTTTATGTGGCTAGTCGGATCCATGATTATCCTTCTGGCTATTCGTATAATCAAGGGAATGATTAAATTTGTTGTCTTTGCGGTTCTGATTCTGCTGGGAATTTATCTGATTTTGCAGAATCAATCTATTCTCAATAGTTTTATGTAGAGGCTGGGACAAAAGTCCTAGCCTCTCAATTGTCTTTGGATTGTCGAGCAAG
>CAUSZI010000102.1:0-2819 GCA_963536045.1 uncultured Streptococcus sp. | reverse complement strand
ATTTTATGCTATAATAATGAGAATACGAATTTTTGGAGAGAGATGTGGCGATTGAAGATTATATGCCGGACTTTGCGGTTGAGGCAGTTTACGATTTGACAGTAGGGAGTTTGAAAAGACAGGGTATCAAAGCGGTTTTGGTGGATTTGGATAACACCCTGATTGCTTGGAATAATCCTGATGGGACCCCAGAGATGAAGAAGTGGCTCCATGATTTGCGGGACGCGGGCATTCGGATTATCGTAGTGTCCAATAATAACCAAAAACGAGTCAAGCGGGCTGTGGAAAAGTTTGAAATTGACTATATCTACTGGGCGATGAAACCCTTCACTTGGGGAATTGATCGGGCGCTCACGCTTTTTCATTTTGAAAAAAAGGAAGTGGTTATGGTGGGCGACCAGCTTATGACGGATATTCGGGCAGCACATCGGGCTGGGATTCGTTCGATTTTGGTCAAACCGCTGGTTGAGCACGACTCTATCAAGACCCAGATCAATCGGGCGCGTGAACGCCGTGTGCTCAAAAAAATAACTGAAAAATACGGCCCAATTCAATACAAAAAAGGAATTTAAGCATGGAAGAACTTCTCTGTATCGGCTGCGGAGCCACTATTCAGACAGAAGATAAGGGCAAACTAGGCTACACGCCCCAATCAGCTCTAGAAAAAGGCTTGGAGACAGGTGAACTCTATTGTCAGCGCTGTTTCCGCCTGCGCCATTATAATGAAATCAGCGACGTCCAGCTGACGGATGATGACTTTCTGCGGCTTCTCCATGAGGTTGGAGATAGCGACGCCTTGGTCGTCAATGTAGTCGATATTTTTGACTTTAATGGCTCGGTCATTCCTGGTCTGCCTCGCTTTGTCGCAGGAAATGATGTTCTCTTGGTCGGGAATAAAAAGGATATTTTGCCTAAGTCAGTCAAGGACAGCAAGGTGACTCAGTGGCTGACGGAGCGGGCTCACGAAGAAGGCCTGCGTCCAGTTGATGTGGTTCTGACCTCTGCTCATAACAAGCAGGCTATTAAGGACTTGATTGATAAGATTGAGCATTGCCGCAAGGGACGTGACGTTTATGTGGTTGGCGTGACAAATGTGGGTAAATCCACTTTGATTAACGCCATTATTCAAGAAATCACGGGCGACAAGGATATTATTACGACTTCGCGCTTCCCAGGAACAACTCTGGATAAAATCGAGATTCCTTTGGCAGACGGCAGTCATATCTATGATACACCGGGCATTATCCATCGTCACCAGATGGCTCACTATCTTTCTGCTAAGAATCTCAAATACATCAGTCCCAAGAAGGAAATCAAACCCAAAACCTACCAGCTCAATCCTGAGCAAACCCTCTTTTTGGGTGGTTTAGGTCGCTTTGACTTTGTGGCAGGTGACAAGCAGGGCTTCACGGCTTATTTTGACAATGAGCTCAAGCTCCACCGGACCAAGTTGCAAGGTGCTAGCGGCTTTTATGACAAGCATGTCGGCAGTCTCTTGGTGCCACCGGTTGGCAAGGAAAAGGAAGAGTTTCCAGCTTTGGTCAAGCATGAATTTACCATCAAGGACAAGACAGATATCGTCTTCTCTGGTCTGGGTTGGATTCGAGTCAGTGGTCCTGCCAGAGTAGCCGGATGGGCGCCAGAGGGTGTGGCGGTTGTCACTCGGAAAGCTATCATTTAATTATTTTAAAAACCAAGGGGAATAAATCTCCTTAAAATAAGGAAGGAAAAGGCTATGAATAGTGAGGAGTAAAGCGAATCCTAGCTGTCTCAAGCCTTATAGAAGAACATGACACTAACATCAAAACAAAGAGCCTTTCTCAACAGTCAGGCACATAGTCTCAAACCTATCATTCAGATTGGGAAAAATGGACTCAACGACCAAATCAAAACCAGTGTCCGTCAGGCACTGGATGCGCGAGAACTGATCAAGGTTACGCTCTTGCAGAATACAGATGAGAATATCCATGAAGTTGCTGAGATTTTGGAAGAAGAAATCGGAGTGGATACAGTGCAGAAGATTGGCCGGATCTTGATTCTCTACAAGCAGTCCAGCAAGAAGGAAAATCGTAAACTCTCTGTCAAAGTCAAGCAAATTTAAGGAAAAATTTCTGTGGAGATATCAGCCTATGGCTATTGAATTACTGACCCCCTTTACCAAGGTGGAATTAGAACCAGAAGTTAAAGATAAAAAACGCAAGCAGATTGGCATTTTAGGTGGGAATTTCAACCCTGTCCACAATGCTCATTTGGTCGTGGCGGATCAGGTCCGCCAACAGTTAGGCTTGGATCAGGTCCTGCTTATGCCAGAGTACGAGCCGCCGCATGTGGATAAGAAAGAGACCATCGATGAACAGCATCGGCTAAAAATGCTGGAGCTGGCCATCGAGGGCATTGAAGGCCTAGGAATTGAGACCATTGAGCTGGAGCGAAAGGGAATTTCTTACAGCTACGACACTATGAAGCTGCTGACAGAGCAACATCCAGATACGGACTATTACTTTATCATCGGTGCAGATATGGTGGACTATCTGCCCAAGTGGTACCGGATTGATGAGCTGGTTGAGCTGGTTCAGTTTGTCGGTGTTCAGCGGCCGCGCTACAAGGCAGGGACTTCTTACCCCGTCATCTGGGTGGATGTACCCCTTATGGATATTTCCTCCAGTATGGTACGGGATTTCCTGGCTCAGGGGCGGACTCCTAATTTCCTGCTGCCTCAGCCAGTCTTAGACTATATCGAGAAAGAGGGGCTTTACCTATGACCTATGAAAGTTATATCAGTATGAGTCGTGAGGTCTTGCTGGCTAAGATGGAAACAG
>CAUSZI010000101.1:0-2874 GCA_963536045.1 uncultured Streptococcus sp. | reverse complement strand
CGACGAAATCGAATTCTAACGAATTACCGATTTCTGTCCCACTCTCTTTTTCTTTTGGGGAGCTGAGTTCGCTTTCTCTTGAATTCTGATAGCTGTGCTTCTGGAAATCTGCTATAATGGTCTTATGATTATTTTACAAGCAAGCAAGATTGAGCGCTCTTTTGCAGGGGAGCTTCTTTTTAACAATATTAACCTGCAGGTGGATGAGGGTGACCGGATTGCTCTCGTCGGTAAAAATGGAGCTGGGAAGTCAACTCTCCTTGAGATTTTGGTGGGCGAGGAAGAGCCTACTTCTGGTCAGATCAATAAAAAACGAGACCT
Organism: uncultured Streptococcus sp.; assembly: GCA_963536045.1. GTDB lineage: Bacteria > Bacillota > Bacilli > Lactobacillales > Streptococcaceae > Streptococcus. The sequence goes on along the minus strand of CAUSZI010000101.1, from coordinate 2,553 downwards.
GTCCCTGTCCTATCTGGCTCAGGACAGCCGCTTTGAGTCGGAGAATACCATCTACGACGAGATGCTGCTGGTCTTTGATAGTCTGCGTCAGCAAGAGAAGCGCTTGCGGCAGATGGAGCTACAAATGGGAGAATTGTCAGGGGAAAATCTGACTGCTCTCATGACCCAGTACGACCAGCTGTCAGAGGACTTTCGCCAGAAGGGCGGTTTTACCTACGAGGCCGATATTCGAGCGATTTTGAATGGCTTCAAGTTTGAGCAGTCCATGTGGCAGATGAAGATTTCTGAGCTGTCGGGCGGGCAGAATACCCGTCTGGCTCTGGCCAAGATGCTTTTGGAGAAGCCAGAACTGCTAGTGCTGGACGAGCCGACCAACCATTTGGATATAGAGACCATTGCCTGGCTAGAGACTTACTTAGTCAACTACAGCGGTGCCCTGATTATCGTCAGCCACGACCGCTATTTCCTAGACAAGGTTGCGACTATCACGCTGGACTTGACCAAGCATTCCTTGGATCGCTATGTGGGCAATTACTCTAGCTTTGTGGTCCAAAAGGAGCAGAAGCTGGCCACTGAAGCCAAGAACTATGAAAAGCAGCAGAAGGAAATCGCAGCCTTGGAGGACTTTGTCAATCGCAATCTAGTTCGGGCTTCCACAACTAAGCGAGCTCAGTCTCGCCGTAAGCAGCTGGAAAAGATGGAGCGTTTGGACAGACCCGAAACCGGCGGTCGCTCGGCCAATATGACTTTCAAAGCCGATAAAGTTTCGGGCAATGTTGTTCTGACCTTGGAAGATGCGGCTATTGGCTATGGTGAGGAAGTCCTGTCGGAGCCAATTAACCTGGACATTCGCAAGTTTAATGCGGTAGCCATTGTCGGGCCAAATGGGATTGGGAAGACGACCTTGATCAAGTCACTAATCGGTCAGGTGCCCTTTATCAGAGGCAAGGAGCAGCTGGGAGCTAATGTGGAAGTGGGCTACTATGACCAAACCCAGAGCAAGCTGACTGCCAGCAATACAGTTCTTGATGAGCTATGGAATGACTTCAAGCTGACGCCAGAGGTCGAGATTCGCAATCGCTTAGGCGCTTTCCTCTTCTCGGGAGACGATGTCAAGAAGTCTGTCGGCATGCTGTCGGGTGGAGAGCGGGCGCGTCTGCTTCTAGCCAAGCTGTCTATGGAAAACAACAACTTCCTCATCCTAGACGAGCCGACCAACCACCTGGACATTGACAGCAAGGAAGTGCTGGAAAATGCCCTGATTGACTTTGACGGAACCCTGCTCTTTGTCAGCCACGACCGTTACTTTATCAATCGCGTGGCCACACAGATCATCGAGCTTTCTGAGACAGGCTCCACCCTTTATTTGGGTGATTATGACTACTATTTGGAGAAAAAGGCAGAGCAGGAAGCCTTGCGTGAGGAAACAGAGCAGACTAGTCTTGACAAACCTGCCCCGGCCAATGACTATCAGCTTCAAAAGGAAAACCAGAAAGAACAGCGCCGGCTGGCCCGCCGCCTAGAGCAATTGGAAGCGCAAATCGAGGATTTGGATAGCCAGATCAGTCAGCTTCAGGAAGCCATGGAGGCCACTAATGACGCCGCCAAACTCATGGAGAGCCAGCAGCAAATCGACCAGCTGACCGCCGCCCAAGATGAAGCCATGCTAGAATGGGAAGAACTGGCAGAGAAGGTGTAGTATTTTTAGGGGCAGTCAGTCCGCCCGCTTTGAAAGGAGCTACTGATGACGACAGAAAACGATTGGTTTATGCGGCAGATCAAGGGAGCGGCCAATATGCTTGGTTCGGCTCTGCGCCTGACAATCCAGCATTTGGATCTGGGGCAGTTTGAAGATGAGCAAGGCCGGCAGCTTGATGGAGCTGATTATTTGCAAGAGCTGCTGGAAAGCGAGCATTTTGCAGAGGCAGCTGATTTCGTTCAGGCCCAGATGAAGCGCCTGCCTTTCCATCAATATGAGATACTGGCGGACCAGTTCTTGCTTTATCTGGCCAGTCTGGAAGCCCCAGTAAAAGACCGGAATGGCTTGGATGAAGCCTATTTACAGGATTTGGAAAAGCAACTGAAAGAATTGAAGTGGTAAACAAATGGAAAATTTAGGCAAAGTTTTTCGCGATTTTCGTTTAAATGGACATTATTCTTTGAAGGAAGCAGCCGGTCAGGTTTGCTCGACTTCTCAGCTGTCTCGTTTTGAGCTGGGTGAGTCGGATATGACCCTCTCGAAATTTTTAGATCTTTTGGATAATATCCATGTGACTCTTGAAAATTTTATGGACAAGGCACGGAATTTCCAGCAGCATGAGCACGTGGCCATGATGGGTCAGATTATCCCTCTTTACTACTCAAATGACATCAAGGGATTTCAATACTTGCAAGCTGAGCAGTTGGAAAAGGCCAAGGCCAGCAGTGCGCCTCTTTATTATGAACTGAATTGGATTTTGATGCAGGGCTTGATTTGTCAGCGAGACAGTCAGTTTCGCATGAGGCAAGAGGATTTAGATAAGGTGGCTGATTATCTTTTCCAAGTGGAAGACT
>CAUSZI010000100.1:0-2882 GCA_963536045.1 uncultured Streptococcus sp. | reverse complement strand
TACAAAGGTAAAGTTGGAACGGTTGCTCCTAATCGCATAAGGAGACGATTTAATACCTATATACCACACCAGAAGATCACAACAGATACTACAGAGTTTAAGTATTATGAGATTACTGCTAAAGGTCACATGACAATGCATAAGCTTTATCTGGATCCATTCATGGATATGTGTAATGGTGAAATTATAAGCTATGGAATTGACAGACACCCTTCAGCAAAAAATGTTATGGATGCCTTGGGACAGGCTATTGAAATAACATCCGATTGCAAATACAGAAGAACTTTCCATTCGGATCAAGGCTGGGCTTATCAAATGAAAGCATACTCTCATCGTCTTAAGGAAGAAAGAATCTTCCAAAGTATGTCTCGTAAGGGAAACTGTCATGATAACTCCGTTATGGAGAACTTCTTTGGATTGCTTAAACAAGAAATCTATTATGGCGTTATTTACTATAGCTATGATGAGCTAAAGTCAGAAATCGAACGATACATAAAGTATTACAACGAACAAAGAATTAAAGAAAAACTAGGATGGCTAAGTCCAGTGCAATACAGGCTTAGACTCTTGGCTGCATAAAAATAGCGTAGCAGCCATATAAACTGCTACGCTAAAAAAGTCTAACTTTTGGGGGTCACATCAGCCATAGGGAAAGCCTTTTTATTATTTGTTTGAAACTCCATAGTTGCGTCTACCTATAACTATAAAGATAGAACTTTTACAAATTGTGTTTCTTCATCCTTTGCTCAAAGAGCTCGTTGATAATCTTTGCCATCTCTTCAACTTGTTGAGCACTAGGCTCATCCTCAAATGCAGTGTAAAGCTCTGGGTACTCCCGAGCAATATATTCGCAAGACTTACCCGTTGCATGACCACGTATAAAAAACGGAATACGCTTCATGTACTCAGGTTTCACAAGTGCCAAGATCTTCTCGTCTGCTGTTTTACTCATGAGTTCCTCCCCTTGCATCTAACTTCTCATGTACAGCTGTTGAAGATTCTTCCCAAGCTTTGAGTTCTTCATAAATAGTTTCTGCTAAGTTCACAGAAACACCTTTTACCTGTGAGATATCCTCAACACTTGCAGTCTTTAGGCGCTTAAAAGAACCAAAATGGCGCATGATATCCTTTTTACGTTTAAGCCCTACACCAGGGATTTCATCCAGAATAGAGACAGTCATTGCCTTATCTCTAAGCTCACGATGGAAGGTAATCGCAAAACGGTGAGACTCGTCACGGACTTGCTTGATAAGGTACAAAGAGGCTGAACCTGTAGGCAACACAATTGGCGTGTCGTCCCAAGGCACAAAGACTTCCTCATCAGACTTAGCAAGGCCACAGACAGGAATATCCAACCCCAGCTCATTAAGCTGATTGATTGCGGCGGTCAGCTGAGGCTTACCGCCATCAACTACCAGCAAATCAGGTCGCGAGCCAAAGCGCTCATCAGCCATACGCTCCGGACTGTACCTTCTGCCCAGGACTTCTGTCATTGAGACAAAGTCGTTAGCTTCATCAAGCTCAGCGCGAATCTTAAAGCGACGATACTGACTCTTATCAGCCTTTCCGTTAGTAAAGACCACCATAGATGCAACAGTAAAGTTACCGTGAAGCGTAGAAATATCAAAGCACTCAATGCGCAGCGGGGGTGCATCAAGCGCAAGTGCACTTTCCAACTGAAGAAGTGCCTGGTTAGTGCGGTCGTCGGCATAGCCTGTGCGAATCATGTGGCGCATCAGTGCATGACGAGCGTTAGCAGAAGCCATCTGGAGAAGACGGAACTTCTCGCCACGTTGTGGGTGGTGAAGCACGCAGTTGTGGCCTCGTTTTTGCGTCAGCCACTCGGACAAAACCTCTGCGTCGAGAAGATCGATGGGCAGGTTAACCTCTGCGGGAATGTCAGCGGTTTCGTCGTAGTAGCGCTTCAGGAAGCCCGAAACCAGCTCTTCCTCGGAAACATCCAAGCCTTTGTCCAGGATAAACTCAACTGAGCGGATGGTACGACCTTCTCGCACAACAAACACGCAGGCAGCGGAGATAGTTTCTTCTCGGTAAATGCCAATGAGGTCAATGTTGACCGAGGTAGGAAATGTGACTTGCTGGCGGTCATCAAGATCAGAGAGTGAAGTCAGGCGGGACTTGAGCCTGGCCGCCTTCTCAAAATCCAAGTCGGCTGCAGCTTCTTGCATCTGGTGTAGTAATCATTGTCAACTACCGTTTACCGATGTTTTACTACCGTCTGCCTTTAGAAATTACGGATATGTTGTGAAGATTAAACAAGAGTCAGCCCAAATTGAACTGACTCTTGTCTTAGAACATCGAAAACGCCGCAAAATTACTTGGTTAAATCCAGGATTCGTTCAGGATTTGCCATAAAGTCCAAGTGTTCTTCCCCTAATCGGAAGTTAATAATTTCCGATACGTGATATGCATCTTCTTTTATAACTTCGAAATCTCCGTCAGCTGGACTATAGCGGCCATAATAACCATCTGATCGGTAGCTTGGAGGCCATCCATTTTCTCCTGCAACTGACCAAACCAAGCACGGTAATTTTTGCTTATTCATTTCTTGTAACAGCCCAGCGTTCCTTGTTTGAATCCACATTTTTGGAGTTCCAAAATAAGACCCAATGGCGAATAGTCCTAAATCTTGCTCAACTGTTCCAATAAGAGCTCCATGAGAACTTATTGTCCAATAGAGCGTTATGTTCATTACTACTGGACCAGCTTTGCTAACGCCCAAAAACGGACCAGAGATAGTAGCGGTCTCTAAGTCAATATTTTCTGCGGATCCAAAATCAGACTTAAGACCATTTCTCTTATTCTCATATTGTTGCACAACATACTGAGCTGCCTGCTTTTTTAACTCTGGCAGTCTCATA
>CAUSZI010000099.1:0-2960 GCA_963536045.1 uncultured Streptococcus sp. | reverse complement strand
CGGATATTACACGAATCGCCAAGTATTTTAAGATGAAATTACCAGCTTTTGAAGCTGAATTTCTTCAGGTAGATGAAGATGGGGATAAGATTTTCAAATCCATGCCCTGTCCATTTTTAGGAGGAGATAATCTTTGTTCCATCTATGATGTTCGTCCCAAGGCCTGCCGAGAGTTCCCCCATACAGACCGCAAAAAGATTCATCAAATCAACCATTTGACGATTAAGAATACCTTGACCTGCCCAGCAGCCTATCTCTTTGTTGAGAAATTAAAGGATAAGTTATAGAAGTTTACACCTCTAAATCTTGTACAAAGATTCTAGGGCGGAAGTATCTGATATCTGTTAGACTATAGATAGAATTGAGCACGGCCTAAAAGCTGTGCGAAAAAGACAATTTTTCACTTTGCTTTTAACGACCTTTGTATCTTGTGGAGGTAAGAAGAAAAAATGATGCATCAATTCAATCAAACCATGTATTATTTGGAGCAGCAGCTGACTGGAGAAGTGGATATGAAAAGATTTAAGCAGCTATCGGGCTATTCTTATCCTCTCTTTAGCAGACTCTTTTCCATCCTAGCAGATATGACCTTAGCAGAATACTTGCGCAATCGCCGGCTGTCAGAAGCAGTGACAGACTTGCGGGAAAGCTCTGAGAAAGTCATTGACATAGCTCTAAAATATGGCTATGAATCTGCGGATGCTTTCAGCGCAGCCTTCAAGAAATTCCATGGGGCAACTCCCTCAGAAGTTCGAAATGGAAAATCTTATCGGGTCTTTCCTAGACTTCAATTATCCTTAAAGATTACAGGAGGAAAGAACATGGATATCAAGATTCAAAAGAAACCTGCTTTTACCGTGGCAGGCGTCCTATTGGAAGCTATAGACAATAGCCAGTGCCCGTCTGCTTGGGAGCAGCTCTATGCAAATCATAGATTTGAAAGCCTAGAAAGTCTGGGTAATGGCCAATCCTTTGGTGTCTGCTCGGATGTCAAGGAAGGTGAGATTATCAACTATATGGCTGGCTATGATGTGACGGATAAAGTAAAAGCAGAAGAACTGGGACTATCAATCAAAGACATCCCAGTAGCTGAGTATGCTATCGTACCAGTCAAAGGGGCTATACCAGCCAGCATCCACCATGCTTGGAAATATGTCTTGGAGGTCTTTTTCCCAGAAACTGGCTATCGCCACTCAGGAGCCCCAGACTTTGAAGTTTATTTCAAAGGAGATATGTCGTCCCCATACTACCAAATGGAACTCTGGATACCAGTCATCAGGGACTAGATCATTTTCTGATTTTTTATAAAGATGCAAATCCGACTCTGTAGAAAGAACCTCTACAGAGTCTTTTCTTGTGGACATTCATTTCCGAAAAGCAGACATACCCTATTTTTTGTTTGGATTTTATGGGGTATGAGTAAAGTTATCTCGGTATAATAGTCTTATAGAAGATAAGGAGGCATGAATATGCAGATGTATTTTGGAGATGTGTCACTTTGCTATAGCTATTCATTGGCAATGGCACTTGACGCCTATGGTTATGACTTTAAAGCAGAGTTTTTAGAGGCAATTATGGTGATGGGTAATGGCGCTAGTATCGTAAAGGAAGATGAGCAACACCCTCTAGTATTCTTTGATAATGGAATGCCAGATCTTTCCATCTCCCATTCCTTAAAAATACTTGGATTTGACTATGAGGATTTCTATGTAAAAGATGGAGCAGAAGTAGATTTGGAAGAGATTAAAGCAAAGTTGGAATCGTTTCTGTCTAATGGACCTGTCGTACTGGGTCCTCTTGATATGGGCCACTTGACTTACAATCCCAATCACACAATCCTTCATGGTGTAGATCACTTTGTATCTGTGTATGCTCTTGATGGTCAGTATCTCTATTTGCATGATCCAGCTGGTTTTGCCTGTATGAAGGTTGCTTTTAATGACATTTTAGAAGCTTGGAAGGCGGAGGCTATTGACTATAAGCGTGGAGCTTACTCCATGTGGGGAAATTTTAAGAAGGTAAAGTGTCCTAGTCAAACTCAAATCTATCAAGAAACGGCAAGAATTATAAGGGACAGATATCTGGATGGACAAAATAATGTCTTGGAATGTTATGCAAAAGCAGTTGCTGAAAACGGCTTAAATACGGAGCAAAAACAATTGCATCAGTATTTTAGCTTTAAACTTGCTGCTGTTCGAAATCTCTATCTCAGTCGATTCTTAAAAGACCATGATCCCGAAGGGGCAAGATTAAAAGAGGAATTGGCTTCTTTATTTGGCCAAGCCCACCTTTCGTGTTTAAAAGAAGATTACCAAGAACTAGCCCACTTGCTCTATCAGATAGCTGAAGCGGACCGTCGCTTTAGAGGTTTATATGTAAAGTAGTGACTATAAGCATAAAATAACTAGTCAGTAAAAGCAGTTTTTCGTAAAGAACTGCTTTTTGATTATGGCATAATGAAGTGAGGAAATAGCATATCCAACTAAAAAATGAAGGGAGAACTCTGTGCCTAGACCGAAAACAAAAGAGGGACTAGTATTAGTCTCTAAGGAAAATTATGAAAATCTCAAGCTCTTTATCTCTAAACTAAGTGAAGATGAGCTACAGACTCCATTTGATTTTTCAAGAGACCAAAAGAAAAAGGAAGCTCACTGGAAAAGAGATAAGAATCTACGGGATGTTCTGATCCATCTTTATGAATGGCAACAATTACTTTTAACTTGGGTACATTCTAATCAAAAAGGTCATGATATACCTTTTCTCCCTAAACATTATACTTGGAAAACCCATGGAGAAATGAATGTCGCTATTTGGAAGAGGCACCAGAAAACGTCCTTAGAAGAAGCTACTAGACTCCTTGAACAATCATATAGAGAGGTTTTAGAGTTGATAGAAGTTCTTAGCGATGACGAACTCTTTACCAAAGGTGTCTATAAGTGGACGGGAGGGACAAGTCTAGG
>CAUSZI010000098.1:0-3008 GCA_963536045.1 uncultured Streptococcus sp. | reverse complement strand
TCCTTGCCAAGCGGACAAACCGCAAACCTGTGACACTTGCTTGGTCGCTCTGGCATTATCTGACTTGCGGACTTGTTTTGTCCACTGTACTCATAACCATTCTCATCGTGCAATATAATATGAACATCAGCGGCTCGCCAAATAACAGTGCTTGGCTCTATGTCATCTTTGCAATAACGGGTCTGCTGCTTCTTGCTAGTTCTGTTTTGCCAATTCTTCTGCGTTCAAAATTCCAAGTCAGCAAAGGCAGAAAAATCTTGACCTACTTGACCAGCAGCGCTTCACTTATCGTCGTTCTCAATATCCTTTATTGGGGCCTGTACCAATGGTGGGCACTTTAATAGAAAGGTAAGTATCATGAAAACATCATTTTTGAAGAGCACTGTGGCGCTGCTGACTTGCGGCTTGCTCGCTTTTGGAGTAGCGCAAGTTCGAGCCGATGAGCAAAAATTGCCGTCGGGGACATCTTACGACCAAATCGGACAGAAGATTGAGGATTATTATCAGAAAAACGAGAAAACCAGCGCAGGACTGGCAACATCTATTTTTGACAAGGACGGTCAAACCATTTACCAAAATAATTTTGGCTATGTAGACAAGGAAAAAAAGTGGGCGGTGGATGACAACTCAGTTTTCGAGTGGGGCTCTGTAACGAAATTAACCGTCTGGGTTAGCGTCATGCAGCTCTGGGAAGAGGGGAAAATTGACCTAAAAACCGACATCAAAGAGTATCTGCCCAAGGATTTTCTCAAAAGCAAGCTCAAATTTGACAAACCCATTACCATGCTTGACCTCATGAACCACCAAGCAGGCTTCGCAGATGTTGACTTGGCCAAAAATGAAGACAAAGACCTAGCCCATACGCTACAAAAGGCGCCGATTATTCAAGCCTATGAGCCGGGGACAATAACTGCTTATTCCAATTTTGGAACGGTGCTTGCTGGCTACATCGTCGAGCGGATTAGCGGACAATCTTACGCTGACTATGTGCACGAGCATATTTTTCAGCCCTTAGGTATGAAGCACACCGCTATTTTGCCCGATTTTTCGGATAATGACTATGTGGTCGAAAAACGCAAGGAAATCAAGGGCTACACCTCAGACGGTCAGCTGATTGGCGAGGCAAACAAGCCTAATCCTTACTATCCGAGCGGGCGAGCAACAGGAACTTTGAAAGACTTTAAGACCTTTGCCCAAGCACTCCTGCAAAAGAAGACACTTTTTAGGCGCGCGGAAACTTGGGACACCCTTTATACGGCGACTTCGACTTTTCCTGATAGCAAACTCCCAATCAATGCTCACGGATTTTGGAGTGACCTTTATCAAGACCGCGTTATCCTCGGTCACGGTGGTAATACGGCTGGCTTTTCATCCATATTAACTTTGGATTTCAAATCAGGTATCGCTACCGTCATTTTAACCAATCAACAATACGAAAGTAACTATCTTAAAAAAATTCCTGAGCTGATTTATGGAAACAAGGCAACTACTTCAGAGAAGATAAAAGCAGAGTTTAAACCGGGCGTTTATCGCTCAAGTCGCGTTTTCACCAATGCCTTATCAATCACGCGCATTGCTCCGCCAATAACTAACTATCTTGAGAAAAATAGTAAATTTGTCACTCAAAAATACTGGGAATTGGAGAAAAACGGCAAGCAAGAACGGCTGAAATTGCCTATCGCAGACTACCTTAAACTTTCCACATGGGATGTAGTCAAGGATTACGGCAGTCTCGTCTTGTGGTGCCTCGCTGCTTTCTATGCCCTCCTCATCCCTGTATCTGCTTTACTGGTCAAACTCTATCGGCTTCTTTTCAAGCGGAAAAATCACAAACTTACACCGCTTGCTTGGTCGCTCTGGCAATACCTGACTTGCGGGTTCATTCTATCTACCATGCTCCTGCTTTACTTCTTTATCCAAAGCATCCTGAGTCTACATTCCTCACCAAACAACCGTGTTTGGCTTTCTATGGGCTTTGCAGCTGTGGGAGTTAGCCTCCTGGTTAGCCTTATTGCCTCATTCTTCCTGCGCTCAAAATTCCAAGTGAGCAAGGGTCGAAAAATCTTGACCTACTTGACCAGCAGTGCTTCACTTATCGTCGTTCTCAATCTCCTCTACTGGAGCCTATATCAGTGGTGGACGCTCTACTAAAAGAAAGGAAAGTTATGACCCATTCTCAAAAAATCGAAACAATGATTCAAAACGGCTCCGACCAACTCTACACCGTTTGCTATCCCAATCCTGACAAGGAAACGATTATCCTGCTGCACGGTGGACCGGGAACGCCTGATGACTTCAAGCTCTTTATCCCTAAGCTCGAAAAAGATTATCAACTGATTGTCTTTCACCAGCGGGGAACGAGAAAATCGCCCTGCCTGAGTGGCGACTACAGCATGGAAGCCTACATTGCGGACATCAACACGATTGCCGACCACTTCAATGTAGATAAATTTCACCTTTTGGGACATTCCTGGGGCGGATTGTACGCGCAAATCTACGCCAGCAAAATCCCTGAGCGGGTTCTTAGTCTCTTTCTTTCCTCTCCGGGAACAGGCACGAGCAAGCAGTGGCAGCAAATGGAAAAAGAGATGATGAATTACAATAAAAATCACTGCACGACTATCGAATGGCTAAAAATGGGAATCTATTCTCTGCTCGGCAATCTTGGTAGTTCCAAGGCTTCGCAAGCTCTCTTTCGCCAAGTTGTCCGTAATTACAATGCCGACTATCCAGCCTTTCATGATGTGAAACTAGACATGAGCAATGTTTCAGTCCAAGCAGGCAATCAGACAAGAAAGGAAATTATGGCCTATCCTCTCTTGCCCCGACTAGAAGATCCTGCTTTTTCTATTACCGTGACTTTCGGTGACAATGATATTTTTGGTGCTAGCATGCACTTTGTCATCAGCCGCTATCCCAGCGCTCAGGTGTTCACCATTAAAAACAGCGGCCACTTCCCATTTCTCCACAATCCAGAAGACTACTTTGCTATCTTGCACCAGCATTTT
>CAUSZI010000097.1:0-3437 GCA_963536045.1 uncultured Streptococcus sp. | reverse complement strand
TTTTTCTACAGAAATTTTCGGCAAGCCGAAACGTCCCTTTGTATCTTATGTCCAATATTCAAAACATGTCCCTTGAGGACATCATGGGAGAGCGTTTTGGTCGCTATTCCAAATACATCATTCAAGAGCGGGCTTTGCCGGACATTCGCGATGGCTTGAAGCCTGTTCAGCGCCGTATTCTTTATTCGATGAACAAGGACGGCAACACCTTTGACAAGGGCTACCGTAAGTCTGCTAAGTCAGTCGGGAACATCATGGGGAATTTCCACCCCCACGGTGACAGCTCCATCTACGATGCCATGGTCCGTATGTCTCAGGACTGGAAAAACCGTGAGATTCTCGTTGAGATGCACGGGAACAACGGTTCTATGGACGGTGATCCACCGGCGGCTATGCGTTATACTGAGGCGCGGCTGTCTGAGATGGCTGGCTATCTTTTGCAGGATATCGAGAAAGATACCGTTCCTTTTGCTTGGAACTTCGATGATACTGAGAAGGAGCCGACTGTTCTGCCGGCATCCTTTCCCAATCTTTTGGTCAATGGAGCAACTGGGATTTCCGCTGGTTATGCGACTGATATTCCACCTCATAATCTAGCCGAAGTCATTGACGCGGTCATCTATATGATTGACCATCCGTCTGCCAAGGTGGACAAACTCATGGAGTTTCTGCCTGGTCCAGACTTCCCGACAGGAGCCATTGTTCAAGGTCGTGATGAGATTAAGAAAGCTTACGAGACTGGTAAAGGACGCGTCGTGGTGCGCTCCAGAACTGAGATTGAAAAGCTGAAGGGTGGTAAAGAGCAAATCGTCATCACTGAGATTCCTTACGAGATTAATAAAGCGGTCTTGGTCAAGAAGATTGACGATGTACGGGTCAATAATAAGGTGGCCGGTATTGCTGAGGTTCGGGACGAATCCGACCGGGACGGTCTTCGCATTGCCATTGAGCTCAAGAAAGACGCAAATACTGAGCTGATTCTCAACTATCTCTTCAAGTACACTGATTTGCAAGTCAATTACAACTTCAACATGGTGGCGATTGACAATTTCACGCCTCGTTTGGTGGGAATTGTACCAATCTTGACCAGTTATATTGCCCACCGCAAGGAGATTATTCTTGCTCGCAGCCGTTTTGACAAGGCCAAGGCTGAGAAACGGCTGCATATCGTGGAAGGACTGATTCGGGTGCTTTCCATCTTGGACGAGGTGATTGCCCTGATTCGTGCTTCAGAAAATAAAGCAGACGCCAAGGAAAATCTTAAAGTCAGCTATGATTTCACTGAGGAGCAGGCTGAGGCTATCGTCACTCTCCAACTCTACCGTTTGACCAATACAGACGTCGTGGTTCTGGAAGAGGAAGAAGCAGAGCTGCGCGAGAAGATTGCCATGCTGGCTGCTATTATCGGTGATGAGCGCACCATGTATAATCTTATGAAGCGGGAGCTCCGCGATGTCAAGAAGAAGTTTGGCAATCCGCGTCTCAGCGAGTTGCAGGATACGGCAAATGCCATTGAGATTGATACAGCTAGTCTAATCGTTGAGGAAGAAACTTATGTCAGCGTGACTCGTTCTGGTTATATCAAGCGGACAAGTCCGCGTTCCTTCTCTGCTTCGACCCTAGAGGAGATGGGCAAGCGTGACGATGACCGACTGATTTTCGTTAGTCCAGCTAAGACGACCCAGCACTTGCTGATCTTTACGAGTCTTGGAAATGTCATTTACCGGCCTGTTCATGAGCTGTCAGACATCCGCTGGAAAGAGATTGGAGAACACCTCAGCCAGACCATCAGTAACTTTGATACCAAAGAAGAGGTTATCTATACAGAATTGCTTGACAGCTTTGAAGAGGGGACTTACTTTGCAGCGACCAAGTTAGGTCAAATCAAGCGTGTAGAGCGCAAGGAATTCAGTCCTTGGCGGACCTACAAGTCCAAATCGCTTAAGTTTGCTAAACTAAAAAATGAAGACGACCAGGTCATTGCTCTGGCGCCGATTAAGCTGGATGATGTTATGCTCGTGACTAGGAATGGTTATGCCCTGCGCTTCAATATTGAGGAAGTTCCTGTCATCGGAGCTAAGGCGGCTGGGGTTAAAGCCATCAACCTCAAGAAGGACGATGTCCTAGCGGCAGCCTTTATCGCCAACACAGACTCACTTTACCTCCTGACTCAGCGCGGTTCAATCAAGCGTATGGCAATCGGAGATATTCCTGTTACCAGTCGGGCAAATCGCGGTCTTCAAGTTCTGAGAGAGCTTAAGACCAAGCCGCATCGTGTCTTTGCAGCTGGACCAGTCTATGGCGAAGCAGTGGATTTTGACCTCTTCACAACAGAAGCAGAAGCTAGTGAGGAGCAGATTTTGCAGGTGCTTTCTAATAAAGGAACTACCTATGAGATTAATCTAGCTGAGCTTAGCCTATCTGAGAGAACTAGCAACGGCAGCTTCATTTCTGATACCATTTCAGACGAAGAAGTCTTCTCAGCTTATATCAAATGATCATCAAACCAGTTCATACGAACTGGTTTTTTCAATTTCTAGAAGTTTGATAGTGGCACAAAAGATTGAATAACAAAATTTTCTGAAAATTGAAAATAATACTTGAAAATATCTCAAAAAGGTGTAAAATAGGGAGTATCTAAAAATGAAGTTTGGAAGAAGAGGAGAAAGACCATGACTGTAAATCTTGACTGGGAAAATCTAGGATTCTCATATATGAAACTGCCTTATCGCTATTTAGCTTACTATCGCAATGGCCAGTGGGAAGAAGGAACGTTAACAGAGGACGCTACGCTCCATATTTCTGAGTCCTCTCCCTGCCTTCACTACGGCCAGCAGGCTTTTGAAGGTCTGAAGGCTTATCGAACTAAGGACGGCAGTATTCAACTCTTCCGTCCGGATAAAAATGCGGAGCGTCTGCAACGAACAGCTGATCGCTTGCTCATGCCGCAAGTTCCAACAGAAATGTTTGTGGATGCTGTTAAGCAGGTTGTCCGAGCTAATGAAGAATATGTTCCACCATATGGAACAGGTGGAACTCTTTACATTCGACCTCTCTTGATTGGAGTTGGCGATATTATTGGCGTGAAACCAGCTGAAGAATACATTTTCACTATCTTTGTAATGCCTGTCGGTAATTACTTCAAAGGCGGTCTGACTCCGACTAACTTCATTGTCTCAGATGACTATGATCGTGCGGCACCGCACGGAACTGGTGCGGCAAAAGTTGGAGGTAATTACGCTGCTAGCTTATTACCAGGAAAGATTGCCAAGGATAAGCATTTCTCAGATGTGATTTATCTGGATCCGGCAACCCATACCAAGATTGAAGAAGTAGGTTCTGCCAACTTCTTTGGAATCACCAAGGATAATGAGTTTGTAACGCCGCTCAGTCCCTCAATCTTGCCATCCATCACCAAGTACTCTTTGCTTTATCTG
>CAUSZI010000096.1:0-3861 GCA_963536045.1 uncultured Streptococcus sp. | reverse complement strand
GCCACGCCTTCGCCAGTTTTTGCAAAGCCGCAAGCGTATCGTCAACCTTCAATGCACCTTTCAAAGCCGCGCAATCTTCGCGCGAAACCACAACCGCCGTTGCCCCTGCTGCCAATACATCTTCAACAAAGTCATGCGCGTCAAAGCGTTCGCCGGCAAGCGCGAAAAAAACATCGCCATCCTGAATATCGCGGCTGTCGGTTACGATGCGTGAAACGGGTTGATTTTCAGACGGCATCGGAAGGCCGAGGGTTTGACAAATAAAATTAAGGTCTAATGGTTTCATAGCTTTTTTAATTAATAATCAAATGACTGTTTATTTATCTGAAAATCGATGTTGAATAACCCGATAACCATTATTTCCAGCCTTTCCTGTTTTTGCACACAGACTATCTCCGCAACGAACAATATCCGAACTATTAATCCGATTCAGCATATCTGCCTCCAATTTCTTTTGAGAAATAATGTTCGAATAGAAGAAAACCAATGCAATACCACCGAGAACTAACATAGTTAAAGTAAGTGCCATACCCAATACAGTCATTCTAAATATTTTTTGGTTTTCACTTTTAACTGCGCATAAATAAGTATTAAATTCACGCACCTGCTCAACCATCTGTTTCCGTGCATCATCCATATTTTGAGTGTATGCCTTTACTTGGGTAGAAGCGTGATGAAGGATATCATCCCTGACCATATCAACTATCATTTTTCGCTGCTGATTTAAAGAACTATCTAGTTCTTTTTGAATATTATCTACAATTTTCCCACTATTCTCTTTATATTTTTCCATAACCATGACCATATCGATCATCAGGTTTTGTATTTGCTCTGAAGCTCTATCAAGCTCATTCATTATTAATCTCACATATCAATCTAAACTCCCTATGGCTGAACTTCTATAGGGAGACTAAATTACCAATATTCATACAAAAACTATACAGAACGGGAAAAATTCCGCTGTTGTTCCTCTTGTTGCAGCGTATTTCTGCCTTCACGTTCAGTCAATTCTTGCAATTTTGTTTGTTCGATACGTCCTTGGATTTTCTCGCCAAAACTAGCAACTTCTTCCCGATTATTTGCTAGAAGTTTTTTGGCATATGAACCGTCAGTATCATTTAACAAACCTTGAAGCATCGAGCGTGTCTCTTCGTATTTGGATTGTGAGGCATCAGAATCCTTCTCAAGATTCTCCTGTTTATCATTTTGCTGATCTTTCCGACCATACCCTTGATTAGTATATTTTTTCTGGAGATCATCTGCCTTTTCTATCCACATATTTGCAAACTGCTCTGCTGTCATACTTGTCTTTCCTCCATTTTGTATGACCGCTTTTTCTGCCTTCTCTCGTTTCATGATAGTCGCAAGAGCATCCACAACATTATCCTTTGGATGTGACAATAATGCAGTTGCTCCTCCCCAGCCTTGCTGGTGCCCTAAATAATATTCACCAGCAGTTAATTCACGTCCTAATTTTGCTCGCAATGGCGCAGAATACCTTGCATGATGTTGCCTAACCGCAAGAAATGATTTTTCCAAATCCATAGCATCACCTCTTGTTACTCCATACTCTTTGAAAAATGCAGGCATAATTTGAAAATGCCCAGTAGCTCCTGAGTCTGCTTTCATATTTGTGCCACTTTGACTTTCAATTTCATACATAGCAAGCCATTTAGCAGGATCTTCATTATATTCTAAGGATAAGTTATACAATTTCTTTTGATTTGCATTTAAATTAGCCATCTCAAAACTCCATAATAATTAATAGATTAATTTCCAATTAAGCTCTTTACTGTTTCTTTTACAAAAACATTCCAAGATTGCGAATATTTTTTATCCTTCTTAATTTCAACATCAGAAGGTCGATAAAAATATTCTGCATATGCCTGCGAACGTTGCAATTTACATATAGTAATCCAATTCAATTTTTGTGCTGGAGGAACACTTGCTCCTTGAAACTCATCACACTGTTGAATCTGCTGCTTGAGAAATAATTGATCTTTCCTGATTTCCTCTTTCAACAGCTGGTTATCTGCCCGAGCTAAACTCAAGTTGACATAACGGTTTCCTACATGAAGAAAACCATCTGCTGCCTCGCCATAGCATACATTGACATAATCATTCCCACTGCCTTGCTCGGGAGATAGCAAGCATTTCTCCAGCTTCCCTGCAATATCTTTTTTAATTTGCGGCAGCGTATCAGCAATAACAGCCATCTTTCCTTTAGCATAAACATTAGTTATAGCACATACCGTAATCAAGCCCAAAACCATTATTTTCTTCATAATATTACCTCTTATATAATTTTCCATTATAAACAGCATAATCCAAATTTATCCAAGCAGTATGCAATTTTAAAGTTTACTTGATTGGCAGGATTTTGATAGACGTGTTTTTACATTCAGATAACTTTTCCAAAAATGCGTTACATTGATTAGAAGAAAATCTAATATCCATCCCGTTGAATTTAAATGATTCATCATTAAGAAATATAGCCTTTTGAAGAAGCTTGCAACATTGCATTTCCACTTACAGCTAACAATAAAAATTTCTTTAAGGTCATACTACACTCCTGTTTAGATTTTCATTTTACTATATAATTCGCTTACTAATGAATCAGGATTAAACTGATCAAAACGAATCTTCTTAAGACTTTTAGGATATTTTTTCAAGTCTGTTACCACATCAACCATTCCAGTATTTGGGTTATTGACAGTCTGTGTATTTTCCATCTCTGTCAAATACCACTGCCCATTCTTGAATTTACGGAAAGTATAGGTACTATTATGAGAAGTCCCTGCATGTATTTCTTGATAAATGCTAAACTGATTTTTTTGGAATTTGAAAAAATCTTCGCTGGAAAAAAGGTGTTTGGGAGTTTTGGAATATAAAAATATCTTGTTATTTTCCGCAGTTTTTATAAGCCGTCCATTCTTATTCTTTTCCAAAATAGAAAGAACAAGATTATTCTTCGTAGTTGGTGATTTTATTTTTTCAGGCTTAGTTATTAACAAAACATCTGTATCACCATCTCCATCCAAATCATGATATACATAGGCCCATAAATCATCATGCCCAACAAATACCGACAATTCTTTTGGTATGTTTTGTTGTTCTGACGTAGGTATTTCAGCAGCTAATGAATGACAAAAAAAACCATTTAATGCACAAAAAGCTGTTAATTTAAGAAATTTCATAGCCAAACTCTATTTAAAAAAATAATTACAAAACAAAACCATAGAAAAACGCACAAAACAATCTAAAAAATCCCATATCGAATTTAGACAGCCTATCTGCTCTGATTAATCAGTGGATACGGATTCACCGTGCCTCTGGGCAGATACATATATTGCCATCTTAGTTAATTAATTCTTCTTAACGAAATGATATATCTAGATTTTAAATATTTAGATTAACACTTCCAATGGCTTGGTCGCGTCAAGCTAAATTGAAAAAGCGTGTATAACGGAGACATAAATGGCTCAGAATCAAAATTTGCATCCGCATTCACATAAATAACCGCCCTATTTTTAAAACTGATTTGATAGGCTTTTTCCGTTGGTATAAATTCACTTCTACAACCCACTAACTCCTTCACTACTCCCTTACCCAAATTAGCTTCCAAAATTTTTTTAAATTGTTTATTCGGATATGAGCTTGATAAGTCAATTGAATTAATATAACCATCTCGACCATGTATAATGACTTCACTGTCTTTCAAATTTTTGACCTTTATTCGACTAGAGTTATACATATTCTTCTCTTTTTTTAGGTTGTCATACTGCCATTTCATGCCCTTAATATGGTACCGGTCTGCCTCAGTCCCCACTTCAGGCTGCTGTGTATCTGAGAAAATCAACA
>CAUSZI010000095.1:0-4233 GCA_963536045.1 uncultured Streptococcus sp. | reverse complement strand
TGACCGCCTTCTGTCTTAGCCAGCTTGATACCCAATTTATCAGTTTCCGCCTTCATGTCTTCAAAGTTGGAGGCAACTTGAGGAGCCAGGATAACCAGGTCAAACTCAGGCAGCATTTCACGGTGAGCACCGTAGCCACCCGCTGCTGCTTTGACAGGAACATTGTATTCAGCTGCTGCTTTATTCAAAGCGTTGGCCAGCAATCCACTAGTCCCACCGCCTGCACAGAGCACCAGAACATTGGTTTCTTCGCTAATATTGTTTTGCGCTGGAGCTTCTTCATCCACTCCTGATTTTTCAAGGATAGCATCCGCTTTAGCAGTATTGAAGTTAGCTGCTACTTTTTCTTTGAGAGCATCGTTGGCTTTACCAGAACGTTCTTCTTCTAGGATTTGTTCGTCATAAACCTTGACAAATGGATAGTAAATAATCACATCCACTACGACAAGAAGGGCTGCAAGAACAAAGGACAGAAGCTGGAAGTTGGTACCCAGCACAATTCCCAGAGGTCCAGGTGTCACCCAAGGAAGGTTGGCTGAGAAGGAGTTCATATTTAACGTATCAACAAAGAATTTGAAAATCCATACGTTTACGATAGGTGCAAAGATAAATGGAATGAAGAAAATCGGATTCAGTACGATTGGAGCACCAAAGAGAATAGGCTCATTGACACCAAAGAAAGTTGGGACAACAGATGCTCGACCAATTGCACGGTTACGCTCGGACTTACAGATCCACATGAAGAGGAATGGAACAATCAAGGTCGCACCAGTACCACCCATGGTAACGATGAACATTTGAGTACCAGAAGTGATGACCTTATCCGCATGCTGACCAGCTTGTACCAGAGCCAAGTTGGCATCGATATTGGCATAAGTAATGGCAGCAATGGCAGGCTCAACGATAGACGGACCGTGAATTCCCACGAACCAGAAGAAAGCATAAGCACCAAAGATAAGCGTGATTCCCAGATAGCCATCTGCCGCTGAGAAAAGCGGAGCAAGAAGCGTTCCAATGGATTCCGCAACGGTTACTCCTAGACTTGCTTTAACAAGCAGTTCCAGGCCGTAGAGCAGAACGACTGAAACAGTAAATGGAATCAAGTCTTTAAATACTTGCGAAATATTTGGTGGAACTTCTTCTGGCATGCGAATGGTGACATTATTTTTTACACAAACCTTGTAGACATTAACCGTAACAAAGGCTGCAATGAAAGCTGTCAAAAGACCTTTGGTTCCCATGAAAGCAGTTAAGAAGCCGCCTTCCTTGGCAGGCTCAGCGGCCATGAGGAGGAAGCCAACCATAGAAGCCAGCATAGTAGACAAGAAGTTAATCTGGTTTGTCGCAGGCAGGTCGCGATTGACAGAGTCTGTCAGCGCCTTAGCAGTGGTCCCACCCACAAAGAAAGCCAGAATCCCCATCGAATAGCTATAAGGGGTCATTAAGAAAGTTTCAATGTCCTTAGACCAATGGAAGCCCCAAGCATTTGGCACATAGGCAATCAAGATAAAGATAGATGAGAAGAGGATGACTGGCATACCAGCGATAAAACCATCCCGAATAGCACGGAGATAGATATTCCGAGAAATCTTCTCAAAGAAAGGCTTCCCTTTCTCAATAAGTCCGATGAGTTTGTTCATTATTTTACTCCTCTTTTGTATAGTTCAATCAGATGATGCATTATGTCTTTTAGCAAGATAGTAGTCATTAAGTGATCCTGACCGTGCATCATGGTCACACTGTAAGCCAAGTCCTCACCAGCCGCTTCTTTTGTCAAAAGACTGGTCTGAGCATGGTGTGCTTCGGCGATACAGCCATTGGCTTCTTCTACCAAAGCGTCTGCCTTAGTAAAATCCCCAGCTTCTGCTGCTTTCAAAGCTTCCAGGAGCTTGGAGCGAGCGTCACCAGCGTAGGCCACAATTTCAAAACCGAGCAATGTTACTTCTTCTCTATTCATGATAGTTCCTCCTTGTATTCTTATGTGAAATTTTATTATTTTTTATTATAAAAGGCGTTGAATATGCAGCACCAGGTAAACCCGTTCGCTGCGGTAGAGATCAGTTCCCGTCTTCTGGGCAATGATGTGGTAAATATCACTTCCGACCTGATAGGCTTGAGGGTAGGTCATCTGGATTTGACTTTCCATTTCCAGTAGGGAAACATTATCATCACGGCTTCGGTCAAGATAGTCTAAAAAGTAGTTCAGGTGAATCATAAAACGGTCATAAAAGTTGCTGTTTTCTGCACTTCTTTTAATGCCATTTTTCTTCAGCTCTGCCTCAACGGCAGCCAGAATATCTTTTCGCTTGCCCAAGTGACTTTGCCCCTCAGGATTGGTCTCCCCTTCAGCATTGATAAAGTGATAGGCAATGCGATTGACCTCGTCGCTAGGGAAATGATCCAACAACCGCTCGCGGTATATCGCTACTGCTTCCTGAGCAATCTGATAAGGGACAGGGTATTTGTCCGAAGCATCCGGCAGATCACTCTCCTTGTACCGCCCCTGCTGCAGAGCCTGATAAGAACAGTAGATGTGATCTGTCAGCGTGACATAGATATAGTCCTGGACAGGATAATCATACTTCTTAGAAAGGGTATCAATCACATCATAGGTTACTGTGATAAAGTCCAGCGGAACATCTTTGAGCAAGGCCACAAAGTTTTCTTTAGACTCTTCCGTTCTTAGGCGAAAGATTTTCTCAATCTTACTTTCCAGAACGATATCACCCTTCTTTTTATTAAAAGCTATGCCACTGCCAATCAGAACAACCTCTTCACCATTTTCATGTTTGGCTAGAGCAACATTGTTGTTCATAGGATGTATGATTCGATACATATCTCCTCCTCTTCATTTTCTAGGGTTCTGGCAAAACAAAAAGACCACAAACAAACCGAGGCTACTATCTTCCCTCAATTTATTTGCGGTCACGCCTAATCTAACTTAGTAACGCTCACCCTATTCAATTTCTGATTTCATTATAGCATATCAGTCTCAGAATGTAAACCCTTACTTTATTTATTTTTTAACAAATTTTAGGCTCTTTCTTTCCAAGAAGTAGCTGTTTTTTGAAGAACCTTGTTGAGTTCATCAATATTTTCAAATCCTGTTGTACGAAGCCACTTGCGAGCTGCTTCTTCACCTTGCTCAATGTAGTCTTTAACACTGCCAGCCCAAGTCGCACGTCCGCAAAGAACGCCGTTGAAGTTAGCACCTGACTCATGAGCAAACACAAGTGTTTCTTGGAAAAGCTTCGCTGATACACCCGCACTCAAGTAGATGTATGGCAGGTTAGTCGCCTCATCCTGTTCCTTGAAGAAAGCTGCAGCTTGTTCTTTAGTATGCACCACTGCACCATCGCCAAAGCCTTCAACGTATTTAACGTTGACTGGAACTTCTACTTTCAAGACATCAATGTTGAAACGTGGATCTGAGAAGACCTTCATGGCACCGATAACCTTGTGAGGTTTCACTTTCGCGTATTCAGCGCTGGAAGCATCCGCAATCTTTTCATCGTAAGCCAAGATTTCAAGGAAGAAAGGAATATCTTCTGCCACACACTCAGAACCTACACGCTCGATATAAGCCTGCTTTTGCTGGTTGAGTTCTTCAGAGCTGTCTACATCATAGTAAAGGAGGAATTTCACCGCATCCGCACCTTGTTCTTTGATGCGCTTTGCAGACCAAACATCCAGACAGTCTGGCAGGCGCTTGGTGCTAGAAGTATCGTAGCCTGTCTTTTCATAGGCCAATAGCAAGCCAGCATTCTTGTCCAAAGCCTTAGTAGCAGGCAGTCCATACTCAGGATCCAGCAGCATAGACGAAGCGTAAGGAGTCAGCTCTTCTGCAACCAAAATTTTCAGTTCTTCCATTTGAGCTACTGTTGGTTCTGCTTCCTGGTATTGAGCCATGAGGCGTTTCAAAGCACCGCGTTGGTCAAACGCCAAAGCAGAAATGATGCCATTCTCATCAGAAAGTTTTTCCATATACTTGCGTTTTTGTTCTGTTAATACCATTCTTTATACCTCTTTTACTGTGATTTGATTGTATAGGCCATCGTAGTTTTCAACATTGACATGGCCGGTCATTTTTTCTTGAGCATTGAGCATGCCGAGAACGTTTGCTTTCTTCAATAAGGAAGCATCATCTAAGCGAAGACTCAAAGCCGAGGAAATCCCTGCAACAGTTGAGTCGCCAGAGCCAACTGGATTGACCACTTGGATTTTAGGAATATC
>CAUSZI010000094.1:0-4551 GCA_963536045.1 uncultured Streptococcus sp. | reverse complement strand
TGGCCAAAAAAGAACTAGATATCAGTCGCCTGGCCCAGCTTGACAGACAGGAGAAATTCCACTTACTCAACCAAGCCTACAGTCATCAAGTTCCCATCAGAATCATCTTTCTTAATAAGGAAAGGCTGACCGACATTACTGCTACCGTCTTTCATCTGGACTGCAAGCAGGTCCTCCTGCAGGAAGGTGACCATTACAAAGTTCTTGCTATCCACCAGATTCTTTCGATACAAGCTTCAGGAGGCGCAGATGACCACTCAGAATGTACATGAGGAACTTCAATTTGACTATTTTTCCCAGAATTACTATCAATTTCAAGAGGATTTTTATCAATTTTCCAATCTTCCCCAGCCTCTGATGGTCATGGAAGATGACATCCTACTCCACATGGCCAGCCACCAAGCCTCTTATTTCAAACTCTCCAAGACCAAAAGCTTGGATAAGAAAGACCATTACTTCCACTTTACCGTCAGCCGCCCAGACCAAGCAAACCGACTCTGCATTTACCACTATCAAGGCCAAACAGAAGATATAAATCAATAAGCTCCCAAACTCAGTCTGGGAGCTTATTGTATGGAGTTGGCCATCTACTAGAATCTTCTCAATTATTTCTTGCTTTAAGTCAGGGGAATAATTGAGAAGATTTGAGCCAGCTATATTTAAACCCAAGAAGCGCCATTCTTTTTAGGTTATCTATTCAGTTCATTTGTATAAACTAATTTCATACCAAAAACACCCCAATCGTTAGATTTTCTGTCTAACTTTTGGGGTGCAAGTCATATCAATTTGTCTTTTCTTTTATTTTTTATCGATTTCAAGATTTTTACAAGATTTATTCATCAAACAGTCCTTGCAAACCGGCGAAAGGATTGTTCTTCTCTTTTTGAGCTTCTTGGGCAGCGGCGAATTCTTCTTCCGTCATGACTTGCCAATCTTGCCCCGACAGAAAGCCTTGACCAGCTTCTTCCTCAGCTGTCAGGATTTTCAGCGGGATATTCATCAGGATATTATCAGCTACACTCTCGGATACATTAATCTCGCCATTTTCAATCGGCAACACCAAGTCCTGATCAATCATATCCTGCGATGTGGCCTGTCCTTCTTCCATGAAAATTTCGTTGACTAGATAAGACTCCTTGAGTCCCACCGGCTCCATACTGCGACTGGATGTCAGAGTGATGGTATAAGACAAGTCATAATCCAGAAAATAGAGGCCGTCTTCATATTGAACCTTTCCTTTGGCTACAATATCCTGAACATCTAAAATCTCAGGATTGCGTTCTTTTAACTCCTCTGCCAAGTCCAGCTTTTTCTCAAAGGATAGTCCATCTGGATTCTTCCGAATTTCTTGAATATGCAACATAAGCTCCTCTTTGTTTTTTCTTTATATTATATCATGTTTGGGCGCTTCGATGTTATTGAAAATTATTTTGTTATAATAAAATGCAAGGAGGGAAGACAATGGAACATCTAGGACAGGTTTTTAGATTTTTTCGAGAGGCAAGGCACATCTCTTTATCCGAAGCGACTGGAGGAGAATTTTCAAAGTCCATGCTCTCTCGCTTTGAAAATGGGCAGAGCGAACTGTCAGCTCAGAAACTTTTTAGCGCGCTCAGCGCTATCCACACGGAAACGGAAGAATTTACCCTTGCAACCGGCATTCAGAATCATCATTCTCACAAGGAACTCTTAAACCACATTCAAGACCTGCTGCAAACTAATCAGCTCAAGCTCTTAGAAGAACTTTATCTAGAAAAAGAAAAAATCACTCAAAAAAGCAAGCGCGCTAGCGATTGGGTTGAGCGCCTAATTGTAAAGGCCTATCTCTGTGCCCTCAAGGAGTCTGAAAAGACCTGCCCAGGCGAGCTTGATTTCCTGCATGATTACCTCTTTTCAGTTGATATTTGGGGTCGCTACGAGCTCAATCTCTTCTCTGTCTGCACTCCGGTTTTATCTCTAGATTTGTTTTCCCAATACACCAAAGAAATCCTCTCAAGAAAGGATTTCGCAGCTTTGTTTGCCAACAATCGCAACACCCTGCACACTACTTTTCTTAATGGTTATCTTCTGGCCATCAGTCAGGAAAACGTCACCCAGGCAGACTATTTCCAACAAATCATTGAGCGACACTTTTACGAAGAAAATGAGACTTACTTCCGAATTGTATATCTCTCTGCTCAGGGAGAGTTGATCTGTTTGAAAGGGAAAACAGAAGAGGGGCTCACTCAAATGAAGAAAGCGGTCGATATTTTCCGAATCTTGAACTGTCAGCATAGCGCTGACTACTATCAAGAAGCCCTTGATACTGCTTTTCAAAAATATAGTAAATAACGCAAATCTCCATCTCCACTTTTAAGCTCAGCGATTTTGAGTTGGAAAGTGGAGTTTTTTGATCCTACTCAAGCTCCACTTTTCTGATTTAAAAGTTTCTACCCAAAAATCCGTTGAATATAATGCAACATTTCCTCCTGCTTAGATTTTCTATTTTATACTAAAAGCAAAAAGAGCTAGCGCAAGTCACTTTTAGAATTTTACCACTTACTTACGAGACCTGACCAGTTGCCGAAAAGTCCTTGTTTTTTAGCCTTAAACGGTCTATAATGGTCATCAGAAAGAGAAAAAATAAAAGCTAGATTACAGATGTGCACAATCAGCTTTTGTACACTCTTGTTGTTTAGAAAAGGAGCCTATGATGAAATTATTTTTTAAAAATGGGGTCTATGCCTCACTCAGCCTTTCCCGAATCTTCAACACCTTGGGAGCTTCTATTTTTAATATAGTTTTTGTGGTATTTGCGTCCAGCATGCCCAATCCCAAGTTCGCTATTGCCGTGGCTAATTTTATCGTTCTGGTTCCGACCTTCTTTACTATCTTTGCTGGTATCAAAGCTGACAAGACTGTTCATAAGGCTCATTGGCTGATTTATTTCGGTTATCTTCAAGCCCTGGTCTTTGTCCTTGTCGCCTTCATGACTCGCTCCAGCTCTTATCTAGCCTTTTCAGCCGTCTGCTTGATGAATATTCTTTCAGATATCATCAGCGATTACCGCAGTGGCCTACAAATGCCGATTTTAAAAAAGAATGTTCCAGAGAAAGACCTTATGGAAGCCTTCTCTTTTACCCAGCTTATCAGCTTTCTCTGCAGCCTGGCCGGACAAGCTTTGGGAGTTTGGCTCCTAACCGTCAGCCAGCAAGACTTTTTCTTAGTTGCTTTGGTTAACGCCTTGACCTTTCTCCTATCCTCCACCATCCTCTACCTAGTCCGTCGCCGATTGACCCATGACCCTGTGGCAATTTCTGAGAGAAAAGCTCCTCTGAAAGAAGAGTTGAAGAAAATGTACACATCGTCCAAGCTCATCTTTGAGCAGGAAGGTTCTAACAATTTTCTCAAACTGCTGGCTCAAATCCTGATCGTCAACGCTATGGCAGGTTCTCTTATAGCTCTTTATAATCTCTACTTGCTGGACAACCCCATCTTCCAGCTATCCTTTAGCCAGTCTCTTTTGGTTCTTCAGACCACTCTTGTCCTAGCCATGATCGCAGCCAGTCTGACTCCCAACGATTACTTTAGCCGTCTCTCTCTAAATCAACTAACCCTCTGGGCTGCTCTCACAATGATTCTGCTTGCTATCAGCAATTTCTTACATCTACCTGTTTTCGTCGGCATTGCTTTTGGATTTTTACTAGCTTATATCTCCGGTAAGATCAATCCCAAAATCAACACCCTCTTACTGAGCAAATTGCCTTCTGATGTTCTCGCTCAGACTTCCAGCTTTCTGAGTCTACTCTTTTCTTTCTCTGTTCCCTTTGGTACTATGGTCTTCAGCAGCCTAGCCCTCTGGAATATGAACGCTAGCTGGCTCATCTTCAGCATTATCGGTGTGATTGCTCTGCTCCTATCTATCGAAAAGAAGAAAGATATTAAAGAAATTTGATAGATTTAATTTTGTTTTTATGTTTATTCTCCCAGAAGACAGCAAAAAACGATAACTTCCAAATAAGAAGTTATCGTTTTTGTGTATTAGAAAGCTAAAGATTAAGTTTCATTTAGCCTATTCTATTGCTATTAGTTCCAGCCGAAGCGTCTGCCTCTACCATTGCGGTCAAAGTACATCCAGCTTCCATCTTCCAGCTGAATCCATTTATTGCGCGCCATTTCACCTGAATTGGCATCAAAGTAACGGTTAGCACCATTGACATAGACAATCTTACCTTTGACTTGCTTGCCATTTTGGTCGAAGTAAAGGGTTTGTTGACCAATCTGCTGCAAACCAGTCACTGCTTTACCAGTCTGATCAAAGTAATACCATTCGTTCTTGGCACCTTCTGCAAACTTGCCGACTGCCATTTCTCCTGAATTAGCATCGAAGTAACGGATAGATTTATCAGCCAGAGTTACTACTTTACCTTTGACTTGCTTGCCATCTTGGTCAAAGTAAAGTGTTTGTTGGCCAATCTTCTGAAGACCTGTCACTGCTTTACCAGTCTGATCGAAGTAATACCATTCGTTCTTAGATCCTTCTGCAAACTTGCCGACTGCCATTTCTCCTGA
>CAUSZI010000093.1:0-4583 GCA_963536045.1 uncultured Streptococcus sp. | reverse complement strand
ACTGTATTGCCATCGTCCACAAAGCGTGATAGCACTTGAAGGAGCTTGGCAATATCTTCAGAATGCAGACCCGTGGTCGGCTCATCCAAGATATAGAAGGACTTACCAGTAGAGCGCTTGTGAAGCTCGCTGGCTAGCTTCATCCGCTGGGCTTCACCACCTGACAAAGTGGTGGCTGGCTGCCCCAGAGTCACATAGCCTAGTCCCACATCCTTGATAGTCTGAAGTTTGCGGGCAATCTTGGGAATATGCTGGAAGAACTCTACCGCATCATTGACCGTCATGTCCAGAACCTGAGCGATATTCTTCTCCTTGTAGTGAACCTCTAGAGTCTCGCTATTATAACGGGTACCGTGGCAGACCTCACAGGCCACATAGACGTCAGGTAGGAAGTGCATTTCAATCTTGATAATCCCATCACCCGAGCAGGCCTCACAGCGACCGCCCTTGACATTAAAGCTGAAACGCCCCTTCTTGTAGCCGCGAATCTTAGCTTCATTGGTCTTGGCAAACAGATCGCGAATATCGTCAAAGACTCCAGTATAAGTAGCTGGATTAGAGCGCGGTGTCCGGCCAATCGGACTTTGGTCGATATCAATCAGTCGATCCACGTGCTCAATACCGTTGATTTTCTTGAACTTACCTGGCTTAGCAGAGTTGCGGTTGAGTTTTTGAGCAATAGCCTTTTTAAGGATAGAGTTGACCAGCGTTGACTTACCGGATCCAGAAACTCCCGTCACAGCGATGAATTTGCCCAAGGGGAATCTAGCCGTGATATTCTGCAAGTTATTTTCCTGAGCACCAGTCACTTCGATAAAGCGGCCATTGCCTACACGGCGTTCCAATGGTACTGGGATCTCGCGCTTACCTGACAAGTATTGGCCTGTGATAGATTTCTTACTCTTAGCTACTTGTGCAGGGGTGCCGGCTGCGACGATTTCACCACCGAAAACACCGGCTCCTGGTCCCACATCAATCAGCCAGTCAGCCTCCCGCATGGTGTCCTCATCATGCTCAACCACAATGAGGGTATTGCCCAGGTCGCGCATCTTCTTGAGGCTGGCAATCAAGCGGTCATTGTCACGCTGGTGCAAGCCAATAGAGGGCTCGTCCAAGATATAGAGGACACCACTCAAGTTAGAACCGATCTGAGTCGCCAAGCGAATCCGCTGACTCTCACCTCCTGATAGAGTCCCAGCCGAGCGAGACAAAGTCAGGTAATTAAGGCCAACGTTATTAAGGAAAGTCAGTCTATCATGAATTTCTTTAAGAATAGGCTGCGCAATCGTAGCTTCATTGTCAGTCAAGCTAAGCTTATCCAACTGAAGCAAATGATCAGCAATCGACAAATCTGAAATCTCACCGATATGCAAGCCAGCTTCGCCGCCAACCTTGACAGACAAGGCCTGAGGGCTGAGTCGATAACCGTGACAAGCCGCACAAGTCAGCTCATTCATATAAGCCCGCATCTGCGTCCGAGTAAAATCACTATTGGTTTCATGGTAGCGGCGGTTGATGTTGGTGACAACCCCCTCAAAAGGAATGTCAATATCGCGAACGCCACCAAATTCATTTTCATAGTGGAAATGAAACTCCCGCCCATCTGAGCCAAAGAAAATCAGCTGTTTTTCTTCCTCAGTCAGTTCCTCAAAAGGCTTGTCCATATCAATGCCAAAGGCAGCCATGGCCTGCTCTAGCATCTGCGGATAGTAGTTGGAGGATATGGGATTCCAAGGTGCTAGCGCTCCTTCGCGCAAGGTCTTGACAGCTTCTGGAACAACCACATCTAGATCCACCTCCAGCTTAACCCCCAGACCATCACAGTCCGGACAGGAGCCAAAAGGCGCATTAAAAGAGAAGAGACGTGGCTCTAGCTCTGGCACCGTAAAGCCACAGACTGGGCAGGCATAATGCTCAGAAAAGAGAAGCTCTTGACCATCCATGGTATCAATCACCACATAGCCCTCAGCAATCCGCAAAGCTGCTTCGACCGAGTCAAAGAGACGACTGCGCACCCCTTCCTTGATGACAATTCTGTCTACTACTACCTCAATATCATGCTGCTTGCTCTTAGAAAGCTCTGGTACTTCCGTCACATCGTAAATATCGCCATCCAAGCGCACACGGACATAACCGTCCTTCTGAATCTTATCAAAAACGGTCTTATGCTGGCCCTTTTTCTTGCGGATGACCGGTGCTAATATCTGCAGCCGCTGACGCTCTGGCAATTCCAAGACCTTGTCAACAATCTGCTCAACAGACGAAGCTGTAATAGCCCCATGACCGTTGATACAGTATGGCGTTCCAACACGAGCATAGAGCAGGCGCAGATAGTCATTGATTTCGGTAGCAGTTCCCACTGTTGAGCGGGGATTTTTACTGGTCGTCTTCTGGTCGATAGAAATAGCTGGGCTGAGACCATCAATCGAGTCCACATCCGGCTTTTCCATATTGCCCAAAAACTGCCGAGCATAGGCCGACAGACTCTCCACATAGCGGCGCTGCCCCTCGGCATAGAGGGTGTCAAAAGCCAGACTGGACTTGCCCGAACCGGACAGACCGGTCACCACGACCAGCTTGTCCCGCGGAATTTCTACATCAATATTTTTTAAATTATGAGCTCGCGCTCCATGAATCACAATTTTATCTTGCATCTTGACCTCGTTTCACTTATAAACCTTCTCCATTATAACAAATTTTTCTGCAAACTTTTGCCCCAAAAACCCGAATTTGTAGTATAATAGTACGGTATGCAAAAAACACTCTGGAAAGGAAAAAAATCATGAAGCAAGTCTTTTTATCAACTACGACAGAATTCAAAGAGATCGATGCGCTCGAATCGGGCACCTGGATCAATCTTGTCAACCCTTCCCAGAGCGAATCAATCGAAATTGCCAACGCCTTTGGCATTGACATTACTGACCTGCGAGCGCCGCTCGATGCGGAAGAAATGTCTCGGGTCACCATCGAGGATGAATACACGCTGATTATCGTCGATGTGCCCATCACAGAGGAGCGGAATAACCAGACTTACTATGTCACGATCCCCCTTGGTATTATCATCACGGAAGAGGCGATTATCACCACTTGTTTGGAAAAATTACCTCTGCTGGATATCTTCATTCACCGGCGCCTGCGCAACTTCTATACTTTTATGAAGTCACGTTTTATCTTTCAGATTCTCTACCACAATGCCGAGTTATATCTGACAGCCCTGCGCTCCATTGACCGTAAGAGCGAGCAGATTGAAAGTCAGCTGCACAAGTCCACGCGAAATGAAGAACTGATTGAGCTCATGGAGTTGGAAAAGACCATCGTCTATTTCAAGGCCTCTCTTAAGACAAATGAGCGCGTGATTAAGAAGCTGACCAGCTCTACTAGTAATATCAAGAAATATCTGGAAGACGAGGACTTGCTGGAAGACACCTTGATTGAGACCCAGCAGGCCATTGAGATGGCTGATATCTACGGCAACATTCTCCACAGTATGACAGAGACCTTTGCCTCTATCATTTCTAATAACCAGAACAATATCATGAAAGCCTTGGCTCTGGTGACCATCGTCATGTCTATCCCGACCATGATTTTCTCGGCCTATGGGATGAACTTCAAAAATAACGAACTGCCTCTCAACGGTGAACCACATGCCTTCTGGATTATCATGTTCATCGCCTTTGCCATGAGTGCTTCGGTCATGGCCTATCTCATGCACAAAAAACTATTTTAACCTTTAGAAAGAACGCCTATGTCACAAGTATCCCTCGACAAACTCAGCAAAAAAAACAAAGAATTTATCCATATCGCAACTAACCAGCTCTTACAAGACGGCAAATCCGATCAGGAAATCCAGACTATCTTAGAAGGTATTCTACCGGAAATTCTGGAAAATCAAGCCAAGGGAATCACTGCCCGCGGCCTCTACGGAGCCCCAACTACTTGGGCATCTTCTCTGACTGAAAAAGAGCGCTATGATGCCGAACATCCAAAAGAAAATGACGATCCTAAATGGATGATGCTGGACTCTGTCCTCTTTATCTTTGGTTTCTTTACCCTCCTTACCTCTATCGTCAATCTGGCTTCCTCTCAACCATCTGTCTATGGACTGACGACTCTCGTACTCGGAAGCATCGTCGGTGGCCTTTCTTTTTATGCCCTTTACCACTTTATCTACCGTTTCTACGGACCAGATAAGGACCGCAGCCAGCGCCCTAAACTGCTCAAATCCATCCTTACAATGGCAGCGGCTATTCTCCTCTGGAGCATGTCCATCGTCCTGACTAGTCTCCTGCCTGAATTCCTCAACCCCCGCCTGTCTAATGTCGTAGTTGCTATTGTCGGCGCTATTACCCTAGCCCTGCGCTTCTATCTCAAAAAACGCTTCAACATCAAGAGCGCGACTATGGGGCCAACGAGATAAGAAATCTTTAAATACTTAAAAAGACAGTTCAAATCAAACTGTCTTTTTATTATACAATTCTTCTATTATCTAAAAAATCCCTGCCGAGGCAGGGAATCTAATTAGTCTTCATTTACGAAAGGCATCAAAGCCATTACGCGAGCGCGTTTGATAGCTGTTGTTACTT
>CAUSZI010000092.1:0-4687 GCA_963536045.1 uncultured Streptococcus sp. | reverse complement strand
CGGTTTGAGGTAATTTCAATGAAATTTTAATAGATATTTCAATTTTCTTCTTGACTCTGACCTTAGGTAAGGGGTTATACTAATAATAGATAAGAAAGGAGATTACCATGCAAATCAATATGATTCGTTCAGATAAAGTTTACCAAGAGATGCTCGAGCTTCCTTTAGAAAAGAGAGAAGGTTGCTTTCGAGCTAAAATATTATCACCTTTTGCAACCAAATACCAAACGCAACACATTCCTCTAAAAGCAAAGTATCCTGGAGGATTTGATGCTCTTTTCCTACTTGGCTTTATGAATCAGTTACCCTCAACTCTCTCAGAAAAGGATAGACCAGCTATCGACGCTCTGAGCTCTGATCAACTCTGGCAAAATTGTCAAGATACCATCAAGAGGAGTATTGGTCTTTTTGAGCAGGCTGGCTATGACTTAGTGGTTGAGGATTACCATTTTACTATTTTATTGGGCAATCCAGAAAAACCTATGCTACAGCTCAATAAGGGTTACAGCGGAGATGGAGGAATTCCAGGCTACCTCATGCTTAGTCTGCTACCAAATGACTATACTTTACCACGTGTGCAGGCGGCGTTGGCTCACGAGTGCAACCATAATGTCCGCTTCCAATTTATCAAATGGAATCAGCAGACGACACTAGCAGACTGGGTAGTCAGTGAAGGCTTGGCAGAGTCTTTTGCGGCTGAGCTCTATGGCGAGGATCTCATCGGACCTTGGGTCACTTCAACTAGTTCCGAGCAGTTAGAAGAGATTAAGCCTATCATCTCCAGTCAGCTACAGCTAACGGGGATGGCGGAAATGGCTCCTTATCTATACGGTGATGAAATCGCGAAGATACAGGGTCAAATTCCGGTTGGTATGCCCTATGCTGCAGGCTATGCTTATGGCTATCATCTGATACAAGCCTATCTGAAAAAGACTGGCAAGAACATTATTGAGGCTACAGTGACGCCTACAGAAGAGATTTTAGAGGCGACTAAAGACTTTTGGAAATGATACTTTTGCTTGCAAATCTGCCAGAGTTTGATATAATGAAAGTAATTTTTGGAGGTGACTATATGCACTATAAAAGAGTTGAATTGAAAGTCACAAATCAAGGTATCCATGAGCGCAAGATTTTTCAAGGTGTTAAGATTTTTAGTCGCAGTAAATTGTCCAAAGATCAGAAAAGTATTCTAACACAGAAGCTTTACCTGACTCCGAAGCAAAACATTGTTTACTATCAACGTAAAGACGTCAACTATGACCAGAACTGGCATCATAATAAGGACTATTACGAATTAGCTTATGGTCAGATGGATAGAGAGACGGTTTTTAAGGTTTGCCAAGATTTTGACGAGCTAAGTCCTTTTCTGGAGAACGAGCTGCTGGAGAAGCTAAAAGAAAAGCAGTCTGCAGGCAAATTTTTTGAAAAATTAGATATATAAAAATCCGGTTGCTTTTATAAGCAGTCGGATTTCTTTGAGTTCTAGTTTGATAATCTTTCATAAGGGAAAATAGCTCTATTTTTATCATGAGCAGTTTTTGTTAGAAGTTGTGGAAACAGTATAGTTGAAATCTATGAAGAATAAGTGTATAATCAAGAAAAAATGATTGAGTGCTCACTCAATTTTGTAGATGTGTAAAGGAGTTCATACAATGGTTGTTCAAGCAATACAATATAGTCGTTTCGGTGATGAAGAAGTGTTAGATTTAGTGAACATTAAATCTGATTCTTTGAAACTGAATCAAGTGAGGGTAGAAGTTCATGCAGTTGGTTTAAATCCTATTGATTATAAGACTTTTGAAGGTGCAAAGCCACTCCGATTTCTATCTTTTATGACAAAACTCAGGAACCCAAGTCGTTGGTTTGAGTCAAAATCATCTCTTTTTCCAAGAGGTGTTGGTCGGGATTTTGCTGGAGTTATCACAGAAATCGGTGAAGGAGTAAGTAGGTTTGCAGTAGGGGATAAGGTTTTTGGAACAATGATCAGTGACCCTGGATTGGAAACCAAGAGGGGAGCTTTGGCAACAGAAATTTGTGTCAATGAATCAGAAATTGTGTTGAAGCCAGAGATGATTGATATGAACCATGCAACTACTATGGGTGTAGCCTCTTTAACAGTGGGAGGTGCTTTTAGAAAGATTGAGCTAAACTCTAAAGATGTTGTAGTTATTTCAGCAGCAGCAGGAGGTATTGGAAGTATCGCAGTACAGTATGCGGTTGCTAAAGGTGCGACAGTTATTGGAATTGCGAGTAAGAAAAATTCAGATTATCTAAAGTCCTTAGGTGCCATACCAGTAGCTTACGAAGGAAACATCCAGAATGCTCTTCTATCAGCAAGTGCAAAGCCAATTACAAAATTCTTGGATTGCTATGGAAGTGATTATGTTAAATTGGCTTTCAGTTTAGGATTGAAGGGCACGGCTATTGGAACGCTAGTACCTTCACCATATGTTATGATAAGAGGAGCTCAGTTCACGGGTCCGAGACATTCTACATATGATGATTTTAACACTCTAGCGGAAATGGTCTCAGATGGGAAGGTTCGGCTGAATATTGACCAGGTTTATGATTTTTCTCTAAAGTCAGTTAGAGAGGCATATCGTAGCCTGAAGTCGGGACATACTCGAGGTAAGAAGGTTGTAAAAGTAAGAGAGTAGCAGAGAGGTGCCAGCAATGGAAAGTTTAGAACAAAAGTATGCTCAGACATTAGAAAATAGCAACTTGAGTTTAAAACAACGTCAAGTTTTATTATCAAGTCTAAAGTTATTTTCAGAAATTGGCTTTGAAAATACAACAGCTAGCCTTATTTCTAAGGAGGCTGGAGTTTCAGAAGGGACAGTTTTTAGTTACTTTAAAACCAAGGAAGGCATCTTAGAAGCTATTCTGTCAACTTTTCTCGAACAGGTTATTCCAGATGTGATTGCTGATTTTTCTGAGAAGAAATTTACAGCAAACCAAGAGTCTTTTCCGCTATTTCTGAGAAGCATTGTTCGAGATAGACTAGTTTTCATTCAGAAGAATCAAATGCAAGTTAAAATTCTCTTGAGTCGTTCTTTTATTGATAAAACTATTTCTGACCAGTTAGGGAATGTCATTGTTCACTCTATCATTAAGCCAATTAGTCCAGTCCTGAATCAGTTTAAAGAAAAGGGTGTTATCCGAGATTGGTCAAATGAAAGAATCGTTCGTTATATTTTAGCTTTGAGTCTTTCTTATATTATTCCAATGATGTTGAATGATAAGGAAGATGTAAACATAGATGAAGCAGTAAACGAAATTGTTGAATGCCTGTCTTTTGCCTTAGTAGAAGTAAAGTGAATTTTGATTTTTAAGCTTACTATTAAAAATAGTGAGCTTTTTTAAAACCAATATAAAAATCCCCAATCAGAGTGATTGGGGATTGAAAAATAAATTGAAACAATACCTTTACTATCATAGCCTTGGCTACATTGTTAAAAGTTGTTTTAGCTGTGTTGTGGTTCTTGGTCATGATGTCTTCGAGTCGACCAGAGTATACTGCCATCTATTCATCTGATAAGAGGGATTTTATCATCCAGATATTCATAGCTGGGTGGCCGGCAGCGTTAGAAAGTGGTTGTTGCAGTGATGTGAAACCATAGTGCTGATAGATGGCCACAGCCGTAGCCAGTTCAGTAGAGGTTTCTAGATAAAGCTGTTCATAACCAGCTAGATGGGCTTCCTGGAATATCCTCTTTATCAACCTGCTGGAATAACCTTTGCCACGGCTATTTTTAGTGACGTACAGTTTTTGTAATTCAGCAATCTTATCAGACGCAGGTGCAAAGCCACCACAGCCAACCAGCTGACCTTCATCTTCCAGAATAAAGTAAGCTGCTCTCTCTTGCTGTTGATAGTAGTCGGCCAAATAATCTAGATGAGAATCAAAGTAGACAGTTCCAGGTTTGTCAAGCCCGAATTCTTCAAGACTAGCTCGAATGAGCTGCGCTACAGCTGAATTGTCTCTCACTTCCATTGGCCGTAAGTTCATCATTTGTCCTCCGATAGGATGTATCGACTAATTAAACAATACCTTGTGCAATCATAGCGTTTGCTACATTTTCAAAGGCAGCAATGTTAGCTCCTGCAAGGTAGTCAGTACCAAGACCGTATGTTTCAGCAGTTGTTTTAGCTGTATTGAAGATGTTTGTCATGATGTCTTTGAGACGTCCATCAACTTCTTCACGAGTCCATGAAAGGCGAAGGCTGTTTTGGCTCATTTCAAGCGCTGATACAGCTACACCACCAGCGTTGGCAGCTTTGGCAGGTCCGTAAAGGATTCCGTTTTCTTTGTAGACTTTAATCGCATCAAGGTCACTAGGCATGTTAGCACCTTCAGATACGCAGATAACTCCTTGAGCAACCAAACGTTTAGCTGCTTCGCCGTTGATTTCGTTTTGGGTCGCACATGGAAGAGCGATGTCGTAGTTTCCAGCGTAAGTCCATACAGAACCTTCATGGTAAGTAGCAGTTGCTTTCTCAGCTGCGTACTCAGTCAAACGAGCACGGCGTTTTTCTTTAACATCAACCAAAAGATCGAAGTCGATACCATTTTCATCGATGACATAACCATTTGAGTCAGATACAGAGATAACAGTTGCACCAAGTTCAGTCGCTTTTTGAAGAGCGTATTGAGCTACGTTACCAGAACCTGAAATAACCACTTTCT
>CAUSZI010000091.1:0-4796 GCA_963536045.1 uncultured Streptococcus sp. | reverse complement strand
GGACAGGATACTGGAAAGGCGTTTTGTTTCTTGCTCAAGGTTTTCATGTGTCAGTCGAATGACCTCTGAAAGATCATTGATACTGTTGGTCATATCTGTGATTTCCGGGCTTCCCTGCATGTCCAGCACTTCAGAATAGTCACCTGCAATCAAATCTTTAACCTTTTGATTAAGCTGTACAAGCTTTTGGTTATCACGGCGATTTTCCAATAAAAGCAAGGCCACAACTACAATGAAGCCGATAATAATGATTGCAAAGACAAAATCCGCAGAAATCACAAATTGTTTAATTGCTTCAATCATTATTTCTCATATAATAGCCAACTCCGCGGCGAGTCAAGATATACTCAGGTCGGCTTGGCGTATCTTCAATCTTTTCACGCAGGCGGCGGATAGTCACATCCACTGTGCGGACATCACCAAAATAGTCATAGCCCCATACCGTTTCCAGTAAATGCTCACGCGTCATCACCTGACCGATATGAGTCGCCAAATGGTGAAGAAGTTCAAACTCGCGGTGGGTCAGTTCCAGCTCCTTGCCATGCTTCTTAGCTACAAAAGCATCTGGCAAAATCTGCAGTTCCCCAATGGTCAGCTCGTTCGGACCACTTTCTTCTACTTGGTTTTCCACAACAAGGTCCGCCCGACGAAGAAGTGCCTTGACACGCGCCTGCAGCTCACGATTTGAGAAAGGCTTGGTCACATAGTCATCTGCACCGATTTCAAGGCCGATAACCTTGTCAAACTCACTGTCCTTAGCAGACAATACAATAATGGGAACATTGCTGGTCTTGCGAATAGTCCTAGCAACTTCCAGTCCGTCCACTTCTGGCAGCATCAAGTCCAGAATCAAGATGTCTGGCTGTTCTGCTTCAAACATTTCCAAGGCTTCCTTGCCATCAAAGGCAGTCAAAACCTCATAGCCTTCCTTGGCCATATTAAACTTAATAATATCTGAGATTGGCTTCTCATCATCTACAACTAATATTTTCTTCATATGTTCACCTTAACATAAGATTGGGATTGAATCAACTCCATGATAGAAAAGTTGTGACATAGTCAGCTAAGTCGTCCTGCATCAAAACGTGCAAAAGGCAATCTAGTTTGCCTAGCTAGACTCCCAATCCAATTTTATTTATTTATATAGTCTTATTATACCAAAGTTTTCTTAAAAAACACTAATTCAAGCCATTTTTATTCCACATTTGTAGAAAATGGACGATTCTCATCAAAAAAAATTTCTCTCTGAATAAAAATAGTCATTTTTATTCAATTTGACAGTTTATTTATTCTATGGTAAAATCTATGTCATATTATCTAACACAAAGGAGAAAGATATGGCTTTAGTTGAATTTAAAAATGTCGAAAAGTATTACGGAGACTACCATGCTCTGCGCAATATCAATCTCAGTTTTGAAAAAGGGCAAGTAGTCGTACTGCTGGGACCATCTGGATCCGGAAAATCTACTCTTATCCGTACAATCAACGCTTTAGAAGGCATTGACCAGGGAAGCTTGATTGTCAATGGCCACGAGGTCGCAAACACTGCTGCCAAAGATCTGGTCAACTTACGCAAAGAAGTCGGAATGGTCTTTCAACATTTTAATCTTTACCCCCACAAAACGGTGTTAGAAAATGTTACCTTGGCGCCTATTAAAGTTCTAGGAATGGATAAACAAGAAGCTAAAAAAATCGCTCAAAAATATCTAGAATTTGTCAACATGTGGGACAAGAAAGACTCTTACCCAGGCATGCTATCCGGTGGACAAAAGCAAAGGATTGCCATTGCCCGTGGTTTAGCTATGCACCCTGAGCTCCTGCTCTTTGATGAACCGACTTCTGCCCTGGACCCTGAAACAATCGGGGATGTTCTGGCTGTTATGCAAAAATTAGCCAAAGACGGCATGAACATGATTGTGGTCACACACGAAATGGGCTTTGCCCGTGAGGTAGCTGACCGCATTATCTTCATGGCAGACGGTGAGGTGTTAGTGGATACTACTGATGTTGATGCTTTCTTTGACAATCCTACCGAACCTCGCGCTAAGCAATTTCTCAGTAAAATTATCAACCATGAGAGTGATAACGTGCTTTCTTAGAAAGGAGAAGATCTATGAAACTAAAGAAAATAATCATCAGCCTAGTCTTACTCCTATTGACTCTTGGCTTGATTCACGCCGTTCCCGCACAAGCCGCTTCCATTACCAGCCAACAGGTCAAGGCTATCCAGAAACGTGGTGTCCTCAATGTCGGTGTCAAACAGGATGTACCTAACTTTGGTTACCTCAATCCTGATAGTAATACTTACAGCGGTCTAGAAATCGATATTGCAAAGAATATTGCTAAGGAACTAGGCGTCAAAATCAACTACGTTCCAGTTACCGCACAAACACGCGGGCCCCTTCTGGACAACGGGCAAGTTGACATGGTCATTGCAACCTTTACCATCACAGATGAGCGTAAGGAAATCTATAATTTTACAACCCCTTACTACACAGATGCTTCTGGTTTTCTAGTTAATAAATCTAGCAAAATTACTGACGTCAAGGACTTGAATAACAAGACTATCGGCGTCGTTCAAGGCTCTATCACTCAGACCTTGCTGGAAGAAATCGCCCAAGAGAAAAAACTCAACTTCAAATATGTGGAGTTAGGCTCCTACCCTGAACTTGCTGTTTCCTTGCGGGCGCACCGTATTGATGCCATTTCTGTTGACAAGTCCATCCTGACTGGCTATGTAAGCTCCAAGTCAAACATTCTGGATTACAGCTTTAAAAAAGCTGATTATGGTGTGGTAACAAAAAAATCCAATACTCAATTGAATGACTATGTAGATGGCCTAATCTCTAAATGGAAGGAAAACGGCAGTCTGCAGAAACTTTATGACAAATATGATTTAAAACCATCTACTTCAACAGATGATTAGAAAGGAGACCCCATGAGTTTTAGTATTTCTTCTTGGCAGGCCTACTTTGCGGACTTTGGCAAGTTTTTCCAAGGATTCCTCTTTACCTTATCCATTTCTATCGGTGCCCTGACCTTGGCTCTTCTACTAGGGATTTTCTTCGGAGCTATCAGCACAGGTAAGCATAAAGTTCTACGTGGTCTTGCTCGTGTTTTTGTTGAGTTTTATCAGAATACACCACTCTTAGTGCAATTTGTAATTGTCTTTTACGGTCTTCCGCTAGTCAGCAATTACACCATCATGCCCTCAATCTATTGGACTGCGGTGCTCTGTGTAGGCCTCTACCACGGTGCTTATATCGCCGAAGTCATCCGCTCAGGTATCCAGTCCATTCCTCGAGGGCAGACCGAAGCTGCACTCTCTCAGGGCTTTACCTATGTAGAAACCATGCGATACATCATCCTGCCCCAAGCTTTTCGGATTATCCTGCCACCGCTAATCAATCAGGTCGTCAATCTGATAAAAAACACTTCTACCGTCGCTATTATCTCTGGTATGGATCTGATGTTCGTGACCAAGTCTTGGTCAGCTCTGAACTCCAACTACATCCCAGCCTTTGCCGGAGCAGCTCTGCTCTACTTCCTTCTTTGCTTCCCAATCGCCAACTGGGGACGTAAGGTAGAGGAAGCCAATAAACAAGCCTACAGCATCTAAGGAGGTCTCTATGGAAAATATTTTAAAAGTCTTAACCACAAACAACCTCCTCTTTATCCTTAAGGGGCTCTGGCTGACACTGCAAATTTCTTTCATTTCCATTGTCCTATCTACGATTTTTGGAACTATTCTAGCCGTCATGAGAAACGGAAAAAATAAACTGCTCAAGCTGATTGCCAGCATTTACATCGAATTTGTTCGTAATGTACCCAATCTGCTCTGGATTTTCACCATCTTTTTAGTCTTTCAGATTAAGTCAACGCCAGCCGGTATCATCAGCTTCACTGTCTTTACTTCTGCTGCTTTGGCAGAAATTATCAGAGGTGGCCTCAATGCCATTGATCCAGGTCAGACTGAAGCTGGCTTATCTCAAGGATTTACCCAGTTTCAGATACTGCATTATATCATCCTACCTCAGGCTATTCGTAAAATGCTGCCAGCCATCATTTCTCAGTTTGTCACAGTGATTAAGGATACCAGCCTGCTCTATTCAGTTATTGCGCTCCAAGAACTTTTTGGTTCTGCTCAAATTCTGATGGGACGCTATTTTGAAGCTGAACAGGTCTTCGCACTCTACCTACTAGTAGCAGCCATCTATTTCCTGATTAACTTCGCCATTTCCAGCTTCTCGCGCAAGCTAGCCCAACGCTGGGCCCAAGCTGCAGAATAGATAGCTCAAATACAGACCTACTGCGCAAAAGTTGAGTTTACCAACTCAGCTTTTTTATTTTTCATATTTGTGGTAGAATAATATAAAAGGATAGACAAGGAGAACGATATGAAAAAACTAACATGGCTTTTCATCACTTTCTTAACAGCAATATTTCTCAGCGCCTGCGGTCAGCACACTAGCTTCCAGGGAAAATGGAAGGCTCAGAAAGCAAATGGAGAGGACATTGTCATTGTCTTCAATGACAAAACAGGCAAGCTAGGCGATAAAGAATTTCACTATAAGATAGATAAGTCAGGCTATCAAGATAATACCAAATATTACAGTATCACTGTCAGCGACACCTATCACTACACCATCCTTTTCCCAGATGATGATATGAAAATAGCTACTCTTCTAGAACCAGACGACCCGTCTAGCGACCCTCTCTATGGGGAAATGCTCTATGCCATGAACCGAAATGAGTATCCTGATTTTGATGATTATGTGGATAAATACTTGAATTAA
>CAUSZI010000090.1:0-5026 GCA_963536045.1 uncultured Streptococcus sp. | reverse complement strand
ACCCAGCAGCTAGCAACAAAGCTGCACCCAAAACAGCTCCGCACAAGCCCTTAGAAAGGCGGCTCTTACGGAAGCCATAGACTATTTTCTTTTCCATTATAATCTCCATTTCTCCTTTAAACAGTTACCTGTTTATTGTCCATATTGTTCTATTTTATCAAAGCAAAGACATATTAGCAATATTTAAATACTCAAAATGATAAAGAAAAAGCCTGAGATAGATAATATCTCAGACTTTCTAGTCATTTTAATCAAATCTATCAGATTGCAGCTCGAATTGCTTTTTCCACTGCTTCTTTCTCACGCTTCACCAATTCAACACGCGCAGCGATTTCCTTGATTCCCATGCTAATGTTTCGGCTAATCGCCATATCGTCCAACTGTGGTTCAAAGAAGGCTTTGTATTCTGCTAATCTCTTCTCTGTCTTGAAGACCAATGCAGGACTAATGACAAAGCTATCAAAGCTCATATCGCCACCTAGCGCTGCCTTGATCCAGTCCCAATTCTCACGCGCCCAAGTCCATACTGCTTCTTGAGTAAAATCCCGGCTGAGGAAACGGGCATACCAAGCTGATAAATCCTGCGGTTTCACAGTAAATTTATCCTTCCAAGTCGCTAAAAGTTCATCCAGGGTTTCCTTGTTCTTTGTATAAGAAAGGGCTGTAGAAAGAGCATTTTTGAAGCTTCCATCATTTGAAGCGACATAGAGTTCCAGATAAAGCTTAGTCAGCTCCTTGCTTTCATGATGCTTGATTTGGTTGACCAATACCTGCAAACGAATAGCGGCAGGGAGTTTTTCCAGATTATTACGATAGCGATCAAAAATCTGGCTAGCTTGAGCTTTAGCTGTCTCATCGTCCGCCTTAATCATATTCCCCATAATCAGTTGACGAACCATCTCATCCTCATCGCTTTCTCCCTCTTGTTTTTCAAAACCAAGACGGTCGAAATTGCTTTGACTGAGAACTTTCAGCAGGGTTTTGTAATCTTCTTCTGTCTGACTGCCTTCATCCACAAAGCGATTCAATCCTTCCAGAACTTGGGAAACAGCTGAAACCACCATATAAGAAGTTTCGTTTGCCAGCTTGCTGATAACTGGCAGCAGATCCGCATAGGAAATCTTACCAGACTCTGCCAGAAGTCGACGCTCCTGCACAATTTGTAGCTTGCTGATATTGTCTAAAGAGCTGAGATTATTCAGAAGAGCATCCAGCAACTCACCTTGATAATCTGTAATATAGTGGGCTGTGTTTTCTGTATTGAGACGCAGAGCCCCGTCATTTTGCGCTGCTAGGGCTGCATAATTAGGAATTTCCAGTCTTTCTGTCGTCAGAGTATCAGGAAGTCCTTGCCAGTTGCTGTTGAGCGGTACTGGCCAGAGGCGGCCCTTGTCCTCATATTCCCCTATAAAGAACTGCTTCTGCGTCAAAATCAAGGAGTCATTTTCGACTTTAGCAGTGACAACTGGATAACCCGGCTGTTCCAACCATGCATCCATAAAGGCTGCTACATCACGGCCAGAAGCTTGAGAAAGAGCATCCCAAAGATCACGACCGATGGTATTTCCATACTGGTGCTTCTCAAAGTAGGCACCTAGCCCCTTACGGAAAGCATCATCTCCCAGCCAACGGCGCAGCATGTGCATGAGACGGCTACCCTTTGCATAAACGATCGCCCCATCAAAAAGAGTATTAATTTCATCAGGGTGCTTGACTTCTACATGGACCGACTGGACGCCATCTGTCGCATCACGCTTGAGGGCGTATGGAGCACCGGTAGTCTGAAAATCTTCAAAAATCTTCCAGCTAGGCTCAATCGCATCAACTGAGACATACTCCATCATATTGGCAAAGCTTTCATTGAGCCAAAGATCGTCCCACCACTTCATAGTCACTAGATTTCCGAACCATTGGTGGGCTAATTCGTGTGCAACAACCAAGGCAACTGTCTGACGGCTCAGAGCTGTTGAATTTTCATCTACCAGCAGATAAATTTCCCGATAGGTTACCAAGCCCCAGTTTTCCATAGCCCCCGCAGAAAAATCTGGCAAAGCCACGTGAAGTGACTGAGGAATAGGATACTTGACTCCATAATATTCTTCATAAAATTCGATACAGCGAACCGCAATGTCCAAGGCAAACTCTAGATTGCTCTCTGGGTGGGCCTTGGTCGCATAAACTCCTACCAAAGTTCCATTCTTGGTTTTAGCAGTAATTCCTTGCATATCACCTGCAGCAAAAGCCAAGAGATAGGAAGACATACGTGGAGTCGTTTCAAACTTCCAAACGCCAGTCGCTTTGCGGTTTTCAACATCAATTTCCGGCATATTAGACAGGGCTAACTCACCCTCTTCTTGGTCAAATTTCAAAGCCAAATCAAAAGTTGCCTTAGCCTCTGGCTCATCCACACTCGGAAAGGCTTCGCGGGCAAAATGGCTCTCAAACTGCGTAGAAATGATCTCTTTTTTCACACCATCAACCGTGTAGTAAGATGGATAAATCCCCGTCATATTGTCCGTAATCTTACCAGTATAAGTTATTGTCACCACTACAGGCCCAGCAGCTTCCAGCTCAATATAAAGAGCTTCATTGTCCTTATCAAGAGTGAAAGGACGAGCTTGGCCAGCCACCTCTACAGCTTCAATTGTCAAATCTTTTTGATGCAGGGAAATCTTACTCGTCTTAGCTTCCCCAGTAATGGTCACCTTGCCTGAAAAAGTCTTGTCGGCACGATTCAAATCCAAAAAGAGATCATAGTGCTCAGGAACAAATGTTTCAATAAAATGTTTAACTGCTTGCATAAGCTTCTCCTCATCTAGCGAACAACATGGCAAGATTACTCCGACACCCTTGTCCGCTTATAATCTGTTATTATTGTATCATATTTAGAAGATTTCGTTGCAGAATAAATGTAAACAAAAAGACAGGGGAATAACCTGTCCGTTTGGTTTATGATAATGGAAGAATGGTTCCCATTCAAATAGCTAGGAAAACTATCACATTCCCTAGTTAGTGCCATATCATCCTTCCTCTTTACTTAGCTTAACATTGTAAATGATTTCAGATTCTGGGCTTCCCTTTTCATCCTTGACAACATCTTTTAGCTGACCGTCTTGAACCAATAAAGAAATATTTTCATCTGTACTTCTAGCCTTCGTGAGCTTTGCTTCGTCTGGCAAATGTTTTGCATTTGAAACATCAATCTCATTACCTTCTGAGTCCATTAATTCTATAACATCATTTCCTGAACCATCAAAATCAAGAAATATATGAGTAACC
The DNA here is from genome assembly GCA_963536045.1 of uncultured Streptococcus sp. Taxonomy (GTDB): domain Bacteria; phylum Bacillota; class Bacilli; order Lactobacillales; family Streptococcaceae; genus Streptococcus. The sequence goes on along the minus strand of CAUSZI010000090.1, from coordinate 1,747 downwards.
AAACCATAGCTACTAGGTGTGTAGTTCTCTATTGTTGTTCCTAATGTTGCTTTATTCCCATATTTATCATAAATCGTCGGACGTACATAGGCATTTAGCATAGAACCACCATTATCCCCGATAACATAAATTGGAGAAAATTCAATCTTCTTAATACCTGAATATTTCTCCTTAATATAAGTGCCAATTTGTTCTTCTAAGAGCCAAAAGCCTCGCTGATAAAGCTTAGTTGTTTTGGGGCTAAGGTTGGGTTTGGTTACTCTGTTGTATATATAGATTCCTCCTGAACCTAACATAACCAAAACAGTAATCATTATAAGGATTTTTTTCTTCATCAGTCTCTCCATTATGTTCTGTAAAAAATTTGTAATTAGAACGCATATATAAGGATTATAACAACAAAGTAAGATTCATCATGTTTATGACTTAACTTTGTACAAATTATTAGCCTTGCTAAGCGTTACTTAATATAAACAATGCCATTCTATCAACGCCATTTGAAATGATCTCCTTTTCTAATTTGAGTATTAAATTTCACTTCAGCATGAGGACTTCCGTTTTGGTTCTTTTCTATATTCTTTATTTGTCCAGCTTCGATTAAGGCTGATATATTATTATCAATTCGTTTGCTTGTTGATAATTTTGCTTTTTCCGGCAATATCTCATTATTAGAGATATTGACATAGTCATCATCCACCTTTATTTCAATAACTTCATTGTCAAGTCCATCAAAGCTAAGTTGAATACTGCCACTACTTGTAAAACGACCAAAATCTTCTTCTCCAACAGAACGTCCTAAATAAGCCTTATTACCATGATTGTCATAAATGACAGGCACAATTGTTGCACGAAACATGCTCTGCCCATCTCCACCTTGGACAAAAATTGGTGAAAACTCAATTTTAGTGACTCCTGAATAGTGTTCTTTGATGTAAGTAGCTAGTTGTTCTTCTAACAAACGAAATCCGCGTTTGTAAAGTTTTACTCCTTTATCGTCTAAAACATCACTAACATTATAGGGTGAGTTTTGGTGTTCAATCCACTTTGTCACACCAAAGATTCCACCTGGAATGAGAAACATCAGAACTGCCAAGGTGAAAATGATCTTTTTCTTCATAAACATTCTCCATTATCTACTAATATAAAAATATATAATTTTTGACTCTACTCTCGTAGTATAACATAGTTAGTTGTAAGTTAAAACACAAAACAGAATTCTGACAATTCTTGAGAATATACAAAAAAGACACGAAGCAAATCGTATCTTTTTATAATTACAACTCAATAATTTTACCTGTTTCAAAGTAAACAACCCATTCACAGATATTCTTGGCATAGTCGCCGATTCGTTCCAGATAAGAAATAACTTGGAAGTAGTCGCGGCCAGTCACAATCAGTTCTGGATTTTGTTTGATTTCCTCTGTAGCAAGATCGCGAATATCATCAAAATATTCGTTAATTTTCTCATCTAGCGCTGCTACGGCATAAGCTTGGTCTACATTTCCATTGAGGTAGACGTTCAGGGTTTCTTCGACGAAATTCTTAACATCACGCCCCATCTTGCTGATGGCATCTTCTACGGACTCGATGCGAACTTCTCCCTTCATCCGAACAGTAGCTTTGGCGATCGATACGGCGTGGTCACCCATGCGTTACAAGTCACTGCTGGCTTTTAGCACGGTGATAACAGTCCGCAAATCCTGAGACACAGGTTGCTGCAGGGCGATGATTTCTAGAGATTTCTTCT
>CAUSZI010000089.1:0-5105 GCA_963536045.1 uncultured Streptococcus sp. | reverse complement strand
TTCGCGACAACTATATTAGTATATCACCCAACCACACCTCCTGTCAATACCTTTTTTAATATTTTTTAAAAAAATTATTGTTTTTAAGTTAGTGGATGATATTACATATCTTTGAGGCTGCTAAATTGGCCTACATCCTATCTTGTTTTAAAGGCGCAAAAAAATGCCCTTTCGGACATTTTTTCTATTCTTGTTCTTGTTTATACTTTTCGAGTTCAGCTTTATTAGCCCAGACGTAGTGTCCCGGACGAATCTCTGCCATTTCTGGTTTATCAACAGAATAATCGTGCTGTTCAGGATCATAGACCTTCAACACTTTTTTACGCTCCAAGATTGGGTCTGGGATTGGGACAGCCGAGAGCAAAGATTGTGTGTAGGGATGGACCGGATGGTTGAACAACTCCTCTGTCTCAGCCACTTCTACAATGACACCTTTGTAAATTACAGCGATACGATCAGAAATAAAACGAACTACCGAAAGGTCATGGGCAATAAAGAGATATGTCAAGCCTAATTCTTTTTGGAATTTTTTCAAAAGATTCAGGACCTGAGCCCGAACAGATACGTCCAAAGCAGAAATAGGCTCATCAGCAATTACGAAGTCTGGTTGCATGACCAAAGCACGAGCAATCCCAATCCGCTGACGCTGTCCACCAGAGAATTCATGAGGATAGCGAGTTAAATGCTCAGCCAACAAGCCAACTTCATTGATGATATCTTTGACTTTTCTTTGACGATCTTCTTCGCTATCAAACAAATGGTAATTATAGAGACCCTCAGATATGATATAGTCAACCGTTGCACGTTCATTCAGGCTGGCTGCTGGATCTTGGAAAATCATCTGAATCTTACGAATCAAGTCCGCTTCTTCTGCTTTAGACTTTTTCCCATTAATCTTTTTGCCTTCGTAGAAGATATCACCTGCACTGGTATCATTAAGTCCGATAATAGCTCGACCAATAGTAGTCTTACCAGAACCTGATTCTCCTACAAGAGAGAAAGTTTCCCCCTTATTGATGAAGAAATTTGCATTTTTTACTGCTACAAATTTCTTACTTCCTTCGCCGAAGGAAATTTCTAAATCTTTAATTTCAACTAATTTTTCAGTCATTTCCTTCCTCCTAAGCTTCTAATTGATTGAAGCCCATTTTTGAACGAATTTTTTCATGTAGGTTTTCGATAATCTCTGGTTTATGAACCTTAGGTGCATCTTCGTGGAGCAACCAGGTCTTAGCCCAATGAGTATCTGACACATTGAAAGCCGGCGCTGCTTCTTCAAAGTCAATTGACATGGCATAGTCAGATCGCAAAGCAAAGGCATCCCCTTTGATTGGTGAATAAAGAGACGGTGGCGTTCCAGGAATCGAGTAGAGGGCACCATTTGCATCTGCTAGCTGAGGCAAGCTGGACAGCAAACTCCATGTATAAGGATGTTTTGGCTCGTAGAAGATTTCTTCAACTGTACCGTATTCGATAATCTCACCAGCATACATAACTGCAACCTTATCTGCAATACTAGCTACAACACCAAGGTCATGCGTAATAAAGATGGTTGTGAAATGATATTCTTGCTGCAAGGATTTGAGCAAGTCAATGATCTGCGCTTGAATCGTTACATCGAGGGCCGTTGTCGGCTCATCACAGATAAGAATATCAGGACGACAAGCCAAGGCAATAGCAATAACAATCCGCTGCCGCATACCACCTGAGTATTGGAAAGGATACTCTTCGAAACGTTTTTCCGCATCTGGAATTCCGACCTTGCTCATATAATCGATGGCCATTTTTTTAGCTTCTTTAGCTGATTTTCCTTGGTGCTTGATAATGACTTCTGTAATCTGGCTTCCAATAGTATTAATCGGATCCAAGCTCGTCATCGGATCTTGGAATATGGTCGCAATTTTTGCACCGCGAATCGGTTCCCAATCCTTGTTTGTGCGAAGAGTCGTCAAATCTTTGCCGCGGTAATCAATGGTTCCTTGAGCTACACGGCCGTTTTCTTCTAACATACCAGTGAAGGTCTTGGTCAATACAGACTTACCTGAACCAGATTCACCAACAATAGCCAGGACTTCGCCTTCAATCAAGTCCAATGAGACACCGCGAATGGCGGTTAAGACTCGGTCGCGAACATCGAATTCCACGACAATATCGCGAGCAGTCAATATTACATTTTCATTCTTTGTCATATTTACTCCTATCTATGTGTACGTGGATCGCTGGCGTCGGCTAAGTTTTGACCAACTACGAAGAAGGTAAGGGATACCAAAATCAGAGTTGTAAGTGGAATCCAAAAGAGGTAGGCATTGGTCGTCACGTTTTGAGAATAATCTGAAATCAAGCGTCCCAAACTTGGCACTGTTACAGGAAGACCTAATCCAAAGAAGGACAGAAAGGCTTCGTAAGAGATAAAGCTTGGCAGCATCTGTGAAGTAGTGGTCACGATAACGGATACTAGCTGCGGCATAATGTTCTTCGTAACAATCTTGAGAGTCGGTGTACCAAGAGTACGAGAGGCAAGGTTATACTCCAAATCCCGATAGCGCATAATCTGCACACGGATAGTGTAGGCAATACCGACCCAACCAGTAATCGTCATGGCAAAAATAAGATTCCAGAAACCAGCACCGATAGAGTAAGTCAAGACGATGACAATCAAGAGGGCTGGGATATTTGAAATGATATTGTAGACTTCCATCATGACGCGGTCAACTGTTTTGGAAATTCCCCAGATACCGCCGATGATAACTCCGATAGCCAGATTAATAACTGTCGCAATAATCGAAATAAGAATAGAGTTACGAGCACCAAACCAAACACCATCAAAGAGAGACTTACCATTACTATCTGTTCCAAACCAGTACTGACCACTCGGCTTGATATAACGCATGCTAAAGTCGTTTACCTTACTCACGTCATTAAAGTCGAAATTTGAAAACATAGGATAAATGAAGCTCATGAGAATAATGGCAATCAGAATTCCCAGCATGGTAATGGTGGATTTCTTTTTCAGAAATTGACGCATGACTGATTTCCAGTAAGAGTAGGCTGGAGCATCAATCGTTTCAGAGGCAAAATCGTCACGTTTGACAAATTGGAATTTGCTTTTATCAATTGTAGCCATTATTTACCTCCTTTTGATGTTAACTTGATACGTGGGTCCAGTACAGTCATCAGAATGTCACCCAGCAAGAGGGCAAAGATAGACAGACATGTGAAGATGAATACGAGCCCAACAACCATAGAGTTATTAGATGCCTTAACGGAATCAATCAACATCTTACCCATACCAGGGAAAGCAAAGACTGTTTCTGTCAAGGTTGCACCAGCAATAACTCCGACAATTGAAGCCGGGATACTAGATACCAGTGGCACCATAGCGTTTTTAAAGATATGCTTGTTAGAAATTTCTTTTTCTGAGAGACCCTTAGCACGCGCAAAGCGGACAAAGTCCTGAGACTGAAGGTCAATCATATACCGGCGAATCCAAACAGCTGTCCAAGGAGCACTCAAAAGCCCTAGAATAACAGCTGGCAGGACATAAGAACGCCAATCTCCCGCTCCCAAGATTGGGAAGGAATCTGGAAGACCAACGGCAGACCCTGCCAAACGGACAATGTAGACCAAGGCGATGGTTGGCAGTGACATCATGAAGGTCAAACCAGCTGTAGAAATACTGTCAAACCATGTATTCTTGAGTCGAGCCATGTAGGAACCGAGTGGAATAGCAATCAGATAAGACAGAGCCACACCAATCAAACCAATAATGGCTGAGCTGGTAATCATGGACGGATTTTGATAGTTGCTTTGAGTCGCTGTATAAGCATCTCCCTTACCAAACTTAGCAATATCCTGTGAATCGGCTTTGCTCGGCGTCTTGTAGGTTCGAGAATAGATGTTTACAGACGATGTCTTTTTACCAGTTGGGAATTGAACTTCGGAAGACTTAGTTTGTCCTTGTCCTTGTGTAATAACCTGCAGAACAGGAATATTAGCATAGGTTGGATAAGAATTACCTAAATTAAAGGTAATAAAGTTCTGGTGGACAAATGGAAACTGACCATTAAAGTAAAGCAAATATTTATGCTTAGTACCAGAACCCACAAGAGACCAGCCAACAGAAGGATCATTTTCAAACCGGATATAACGCTCTAGGTTTGGATTTTCCTCATCTTGGATAACATTTGGATGGTCGATTTGAATCAAATTAGCATAGAACTCAAAGACACGTTCATACACAGGTACTTCACGTACAGCGTAGAATTCTCCGCTCAGTGGGAATTTCTGCAATTTCCAGCCGTTGCCAAGTTTATCAATATACTTCTGATAAATCTTCTTGTTTGCTTCTGTAGCTTCTGTGGTAACAGAAGAATCTTCCTTGCTGGCTTTCTCCTGCAGTTCCTTTGTATCATAATAGTCAATGTAGCCCATCCGCTCAAAGATGGTGTTTTCATAGTTAGTCTTTTTATCTTTATTGGTCGCTATCTTATTATAGTTAGGATCCTGCTTGAAAATCAACCTTCTTGGCACCATAGTATAGATAATGGCATAAGTCAGGGTCGTCACCAAGAAAATCGACACAATTGAGCGTAAGATACGCATAAAAATATATTTTTTCATTTATCGTTTCCTTTAAATTCCAAAAGAACTTTCTCCTCTATTAGAGAAAGTTCTCTTAGCAAGCTTATTTCACGTGGTCTGCTAATTCTTCTTGAGCTTTTTTATTAGATTCCACACGTTCTTTATTCCATTTTTCCTGAGCGCTATTATAATCTTTTGTCGTTACAGTCTCATCCTGCAATTTCATGTACTTATAACTTGCTGCTTCACGCGCCTTAGCACCAGACCAAGCAAACGGAGCTGAGAATGGTACTACCTTAGTCAAGGTTGGACGACCAGTTCTAGAAGTTACCGGAATCAACAAAGCACTATCAGTTAGCCAAGCCTGAGCTGCCGCATATTTTTCGTAGCGCTTGTTGAGATCCATTTTCTCTGCTCCAGCTTCTTCAACTAGTTTGGTATATTCATCCAAACCAACTTGTTTTGCTGCAGCATTATCGGTGCCGTCAAATCCTAAGAAGGTCTTAGTATTCTCACCACCAGGT
>CAUSZI010000088.1:0-5536 GCA_963536045.1 uncultured Streptococcus sp. | reverse complement strand
GCTGTCGATGAAGCCCTGTCAGGCTTCGGTGACCGGATCGATGTGACTATCAACAAGGACGGCAGTCTGACTGTCGCAGACCACGGACGCGGGATGCCAGTCGGCAAGCACGCTATGGGTATTCCAACGGTTGAGGTCATCTTCACCGTTCTCCACGCCGGTGGTAAGTTCGGCCAAGGTGGCTATAAGACCTCAGGTGGTCTCCACGGTGTAGGTTCCTCTGTTGTCAATGCCCTGTCCAGCTGGCTGGAAGTGGAAATCACGCGGGATGGGACTGTTTACAAGCAGCGCTTTGAAAATGGCGGAAAACCAGTCACTACGCTCAAGAAAATCGGCACTGCACCTAAGTCCAAGTCTGGGACCAAAGTGACCTTCATGCCGGACGATACGATTTTTTCAACGACAGACTTCAAGTACAATACCATTGCGGAGCGGCTCAAGGAATCAGCCTTCTTACTCAAGAATGTCCGCCTGTCGCTGACTGATGATCGGACTGGCGAAGAAGTAGAGTTCCATTATGAAAACGGGGTCGAAGACTTTGTCAGCTATCTCAATGAAGACAAGGAAACCCTGACTCCTGTCCTCTATTTCGAGGGCGAGGAGAGTGGCTTCCAAGTTCAGGTGGCCCTCCAGTACAACGACGGCTACGCCGATAATATCCTATCCTTTGTCAATAACGTCCGCACCAAGGACGGCGGTACCCACGAGACGGGGCTCAAGACTGCTATTACCAAGGCCATGAACGACTATGCCAGAAAAACCGGCCTGCTCAAGGAAAAGGACAAGAATCTGGAAGGCTCGGACTACCGCGAAGGTTTGGCAGCTGTTCTGTCCATCCTGGTCCCTGAGGCGCACTTGCAGTTTGAAGGCCAGACCAAGGACAAGTTGGGCAGTCCTTTGGCTCGTCCGGCCGTGGACTCCATCGTCTCTGACAAGCTGACCTTCTTCCTCTTGGAAAATGGCGAGCTAGCATCCAATCTCATCCGCAAGGCCATCAAGGCCAGAGATGCCAGGGAAGCGGCCCGCAAGGCGCGTGACGAAAGCCGGAACGGCAAGAAGAATAAGAAAGACAAGGGCTTGCTCTCTGGTAAGCTGACCCCGGCCCAGTCCAAGAACCCAGCCAAGAACGAACTCTATCTGGTCGAGGGAGACTCTGCCGGTGGATCTGCCAAGCAAGGCCGTGACCGTAAGTTCCAAGCAATTCTGCCTCTACGAGGAAAAGTTATCAATACTGCCAAGGCTAAGATGGCTGACATTCTCAAGAACGAAGAAATCAACACCATGATCTACACCATCGGAGCGGGTGTTGGGTCAGACTTTACTCTTGAGGATGCCAACTATGACAAGATCATCATCATGACCGATGCGGACACCGACGGTGCCCATATCCAGACCTTGCTGCTGACCTTTTTCTATCGCTATATGCGCCCGCTGGTCGAGGCTGGCCGTGTCTATATCGCCCTGCCGCCTCTCTACAAGATGTCCAAGGGCAAGGGCAAGAGCGAAGTTGTCGAGTATGCATGGACCGATGGCGAGCTGGACGACCTGCGCCGCAAGTTTGGTAAGGGAGCCATGCTTCAGCGCTACAAGGGGCTCGGTGAAATGAACGCTGACCAGCTCTGGGAGACGACCATGAATCCTGACACCCGCACCCTCATCCGTGTCACCATCGAAGACCTGGCCCGCGCCGAACGCCGTGTCAATGTCCTCATGGGCGACAAGGTCGAACCACGCCGCAAGTGGATTGAAGATAATGTTAAGTTTACGCTTGAGGAGAGTGGGGAAGTTATTTTTTAGGAGAATAATATATGGATAAACAAAAACTAGCATCTTTTGCATTTGGTATAACTGGCTTAGATTTAGATAAATTGTTAGAGGGATTGGGGATAAGTGAGAAATTAGAACGCCAAGAAATTCAAAAAGCGGTAAATGATTTTGAAAAATATATATTGGCGAGACACGGCGACAATCCGAGTTATGATGGTATAGTCAGATTCTGGAAGGAAAATCAAGTTTTTGAAGAGCTTGTTAGAATACGCTATTCATTGGATAGTAAATATGGAACTTATAAAGATTTTAAAAATCATCTCATAGCAGAGAATAGTCCCCAATTTTCTAATGATTCCCTATTATTTGAATTGATAGATGAATTAAATGAATACTTGGTTAGAGTTGTTCAAGAATCTTCAACGCTTTCAAAATCTGAACTTGCAACTCACAATTCAATGCACGAAAGAACATTGTCAGAGTTGAATAAACTTAGAAAAGATATTGGAATCGAATCCAAAACATATAAAAACGCTGTTAAAAGCAAAAAAGAGAAGCTTGTAATCAATTTATCTGTTATTGATAATAAAGTTCGACTTTCAAATTTCAAAAAAATAAGTTCTCAGTTGAATGATTTATGCATTTCAAAAGATATAGATAAATTTGAAATTTGTATAGTTTATGATTATAACGAAGAGTTGAAACGTGAACTTAATAATATAAAAGAATTAATCGCTGAATCAAATGATTATGATTTCAACGAACTAACTTTGAAAGAGGCAAAACTAATAAGTCAAATTAATGCTCATGAAAGTTTTTTCAAAAAAATTTTGAAGTGTATTAACATCTATTTTAATAATAAAGGTATACAAGATCCTAATTGTGGATTCTCTAATGCCCTCAATTTCCAAATTTTATTGGATTCATTAATTGATAAGGCGACAAAAAGAGAGAGAGGAATAAGCTGGGATGCTATACCAATAAACGTAGAAAATCCTATCTCTGTTAGAATCTTCATAAATGAATCAACTGTCAATTTTTTAAATGATAACTATCCACATGAAATGCAAGCGTTAAATTGCCATACTGGTCCTATTTTCGCAGATATGAAACTGTCTTTTTTACTTGAAAAAGAGGGAGTTAATATTTTATCAAGAATTCTTTTATTTCTTGCTAGCTATGAAATAGAGGGGAAAAAACTACATAAAAATTATTATAATCTGTTTAGCTATGTTATTGGTCCAAGTTAAGTTAATCATAGTTATTCAAAAATAATATGAACTAAATTTTGACACAAGGGAATTTTTTGTGCAATTCTATTTATAAACAAGCTTCAATAGATTGTTTATAAATAGAAAAATCTAAGAGTCATAAAAGTAAAAAATATGAAATTCACAGTTTAGATACTTAAGTTTTGGAAAACAACGAATTTTTACAGCTCATGTCCAAGAGTCTGTATGGCAGATTCCTCAGATTAAGAGAATTTTGCAGAGGAGTGATTAGATGACTATTCTTGAAACAGACCGTCTCATTTTACGGGACTTGCAGGAATCTGATTTGCCGGCTTTGATTGCTCTGAATCAGGATTCGGATGTCATGCAGTATTTCCCAAAGCCATATAGTCAAGCGGAGTCCTTGCGTCTTTATCAGGGCATTCAAGATGAAGTTAAGGCTTATAGCTACAGTCTTTGGGCTGTTGAAGAAAAGGACAGTCAGGAGTTCATCGGCTTGGTAGGTCTGCATCACTCGGATTTACAGATTTTTGCTGGAAAAGAAGCTGTAGAAATCGGCTGGCGTCTGCGAAAAGAGTTTTGGAATCGTGGTTATGCGACAGAGGCTGCCCAAGCCTGTCTGGACTTTGCTTTCCAGCAAGCTGGCTTGTTAGAAGTTTACTCTTTTACATCCTTGCTTAATCTCCCTTCGCAAAAAGTCATGCAAAAGCTAGGCATGGAATTTGTCAAAGAATTTGATAATGAAAAAGTTCCAGCAGACAGTCCGCTTTATAGACATGTCCTCTACAGAATCAAGAGTTTCCACTAAAAAGGCAGGTATTCCCATGAGAACTGAAACCGAGATGTTTGATGTGATTTTGCAAACCGCAAAAGTGCTACAAGTCGACGCTGTCGCTATGTCCGGCTCGCGGACAAATCCAAATGCTCCCAGGGACGAGTTCCAAGACTATGATGTGGTCTACATTGTGGAGGATTTGGATGGTCTGGTGGCTGACCTTGCTTGGTTGGAAGGATTTGGCGAGCGCATGATTGAGCAGCATGTCCTACTAGACCATCGCCGACTCTATCTCATGCTCTTTGAAGATGGTAATCGGATAGATTTGACCCTTTGCCCAAAGGAGCACATCAAAGAATGGTTGGATAGCGAAGCGGAGTTCATGGTGCTGGATGACCCGCAGGGAATGTTTGCTCCTTATGCACCGACACCGAAGCGCTATTGGGCCACACCAGCCAGTGCGACTGACTTTGACAAATCCTGCAATGAATTCTGGTGGGTGTCAGCTTATGTAGTCAAGGGCATTTATCGAAATCACCTGGTCTATGCGACGGATCATTTGTATGGAATCTGCCAGCAAGAATTGCTCAAGCTCTTAGCTTGGCAAGTAGCAGCAGATCAGGGTACGATCGATGTTGGCAAGAACTACAAGTACCTCTTTCAGCATCTGCCTGCTGAGAAAGAGAAAGAATTTACAGCCTTGCTTGACTTTTCTGACCAGAAAAGCCTCACCAAGTCTCTCTTAGCTACCATGGACTTTTTCCACAAAGAAGCACAAGCTTTCTCTCTCAAAACTGGCTTCCACTATGACAAAGCAACTGCAGAGAAGATGATTGAGTATGCTGAGGAGAAGTTGAAATAGTTTCAGAGACACTTGCAAGATGAACAAAATCTTTGGTTGATAATAGTTATTGAGGTGAAATAGTATGTTGGATTTTATGTTTGGAATATTTGCTATGTTATTCCCATTTCTTCCGATTGTGTCCATAATCTTATCAATATATATTGCCTTACAAAATAATAAACTTGGCAAAAGATTTTATGGTTTATTTTTTCCTGTAATTATCACCATATGTAATATTTGGTTGTTTCCCGTAGATCGGACAGATATGTTTCAAGATGCTTTAAGGTTTTATTTTTTTCTAATTGATTTTTGTTTACCTATGCTCATTGCTTCCACGCTCTATCACTCAATACGCTTATATTATTTATACAAATCAATCAAGTGGAGAGTCTTCCCTATAAGTATCTGTTATTTATTCGGTTTAATTTTTCATTATCTTAATACAATGCAATGGGAGGAGCTATTTCGAGGGCAAAAGTTTGTATTTGATATCTTGCTGATATCAACTGCTATAATCTCTTATTTACCTTGTCTATATTTGTACATACTTCAAAGAAGAAAGAACAATCCATAGGGAATAGTTGCTTTTGCTTAATCTAAAGTAAGTGTTTGTGAATGACTTAAATAATATTTAAAAATATTTTTCTCAAGTACCAATTTTAATGTAAAGATCTACTCTACATTCTTTGAAAGGAGTTGAACACGCCCTAAATGATGTGTGAAAACTCCTTGCCCACCATTTAAAAACATATTTAAACTACAGAAAGGATAGTTTAGTTACTTATAGTAACTGAACACGGGACTAAGACTTAGGAAAAAAGATAAATCGCTCGGGGTTCATCGAACCCTGCATCGATTTTCTATTTTTCTACAGAAATTTTCGGCAAGCCGAAACGTCCCTTTGTATCTTATGTCCAA
>CAUSZI010000087.1:0-5684 GCA_963536045.1 uncultured Streptococcus sp. | reverse complement strand
TCGTAGGTATGTCTTACGGTTCATTGTTTGACGCAACTCAAACTAAAGTTCTTGATGTTGACGGTAAACAATTGGTTAAAGTTGTATCATGGTACGACAACGAAATGTCATACACTGCACAACTTGTACGTACTCTTGAATACTTCGCGAAAATCGCTAAATAATTCAATGGTAAAAGAAAGAGGCTCATTTGAGTCTCTTTTTCTGTGCACTGTTTTGCGATAATTATCAGAGACAGGGCGAATGTACAGCTCTATTTCCTATTCTTTATTAGTTATATAGAAAGTCAGTTCTGACATATCTGTCCATTTTTCTAAATGCTTCAAGGAGCTATTTTGCGGTAAGAGAAGCTAAGCATACTTTTCTTAAAGAAAACTATACCAATTTCACGCTTGACAAAGTGAAAAACTGTGTGTATACTAGCTTTGTTGGAGTTTTTAGACTCCAAGAAGACTATACCAATTTTTAATAAGAAGGGCTGGTTTCTAAAATATAGGAAATCAGAAGTAACGTTATGTGTGGAATTGTCGGAGTTGTCGGAAATCGCAACGCAACAGATATTTTGATGCAGGGCTTGGAAAAGCTGGAATACCGTGGTTATGACTCAGCTGGAATTTTTGTAACAACAGGGAAAACTTCTAGTCTGGTCAAGTCTGTCGGTCGTATCGCTGACCTACATGCTAAACTTGGCATCGATGTTACTGGGACTACTGGTATCGGACATACTCGTTGGGCTACTCATGGGAAACCAAGTGAAAATAATGCCCATCCTCATACTTCACAGACTGGCCGTTTTGTCTTGGTTCACAACGGTGTGATTGAGAACTACCTTGATATTAAGAATACTTATCTAGCTGGTCATGACTTCAAGGGGCAGACAGATACAGAGATTGCAGTGCATCTGATTGGCAAATTTGCTGAAGAAGAAGGCTTGTCTCTTTTAGAAGCCTTTAAAAAAGCTCTCCACATTATACGTGGTTCTTATGCCTTTGCTTTGGTGGATTCAGAAGATGCAGATGTTATCTATGTTGCTAAAAATAAATCTCCGCTTTTAGTCGGACTGGGTGAGGGCTACAATATGGTCTGCTCAGATGCTATGGCCATGATTCGCGAGACAAGTCAGTTTATGGAAATTCATGACCAAGAGCTGGTTATTGTCCGTAAAGACAGTGTGGAAGTGCAGGATTATGACGGGCATACTCTGGAGCGTGAAATCTATACAGCTGAGCTTGACTTGTCCGATATTGGTAAGGGAACTTATCCATACTATATGCTCAAGGAAATCGATGAGCAGCCAACTGTGATGCGTAAGCTAATCAGCGCTTATACAGATGATAAGGGGCAAGTATCAGTAGATGCAGATATTGTCAAAGCTGTTCAGGAAGCTGACCGTCTCTATATCCTTGCAGCTGGAACTTCTTACCATGCTGGCTATGCTTCTAAGCGTATGCTGGAAGAGCTGACAGATACACCTGTTGAGCTGGGCATTGCTTCTGAGTGGGGCTATGCTATGCCTCTCCTCAGCAAGAAGCCTCTCTTCATCTTTATCAGCCAATCTGGTGAGACAGCTGACAGCCGTCAGGTCTTAGTCAAGGCGAATCAGATGGGTATTCCAAGTTTGACCGTGACCAATGTTCCGGGTTCTACGCTTTCTCGGGAAGCCAATCATACCATGCTACTGCATGCAGGTCCTGAGATTGCGGTTGCTTCTACTAAGGCCTATACAGCTCAAATTGCAACCTTGGCTTTCTTGGCTAAAGCTGTTGGCGATGCCAATAATTCCGAGAAAGCGGCAGCCTTTGACTTGGTTCACGAGCTGTCCTTAGTTGCGCAGTCTATTGAGTCCACTTTGTCAGAGAAGGAGTTGATTGATAATAAGGTCCGTGGTCTTCTGGAAACAACTCGCAATGCTTTCTATATCGGCCGTGGTCAAGACTACTATGTGGCGATGGAAGCTAGCTTAAAACTCAAAGAAATTTCTTATATCCAGTGTGAAGGATTTGCTGCTGGTGAGCTCAAACACGGTACGATCTCTCTGATTGAAGACGGAACACCAGTTTTGGCTTTGCTTTCAGATGAAGTCTTGGCTAGCCATACTCGGGGCAATATTTCAGAAGTCGTAGCTCGGGGTGCCAAGGTGTTGACCATTGCTGAGGAGAATGTAGCCAAAGAAGGCGACGATATCGTGCTCAATCAGGTTCACCCATACCTGTCACCAATCTCTATGGTGGTACCGACACAGCTCATTGCTTACTTTGCAACCTTGCACCGTGGTCTGGATGTTGACAAACCGCGTAATCTGGCTAAGTCTGTCACTGTAGAATAAGCACAGAGGGCCATTGCCTATAAAGATTACCTATCTGATCCATAGAAAATATATATGGTGCTTATCTAAAAAGGATACAAAAAATAAGGTTATTCAGCAGAGTCTGAAAAACCTTGAAAAAGCTAGCTTAGTCTAGCTTTTTTATTTTGCTTTGATAAATATTTTTAATCAGGCTGATAGGGAAAATATATTTCCCAGGAGAAGGAGGGGATGGTAAGATATATTACAAATTCAAAGAAGGAGGAAGTAATGGCCAGCAAGAAAGAATTAGTGCTGAGAGCTTTTCGGGGTGAAGAAGTTGACCGAGTGCCAGTTGGTTTCTGGTTTCACTTTGTAAGCCAAGAGGAAAAGATGCTGGGTCTGGACAATCCAGTGATTTTCAATAAAAGTGTTGAGGGGCATGCTGCTTTTGTTCGAGCTGCACGGCCAGACTTTGTCAAGATTATGAGCGATGGCTTCTTTAAGTATCCTAGCGCGCTTTATTCGGATCATATTGAGTCCATTCGGGACTTGGCTGCTATCCAGTCTATCGGAGAGCATCATCCTTGGGTTGAGCAGCAGATTGAGATGGTGAAGGCTGTGAAGGCAAGCTATCCAGAGGACCTCGCTTCTTTCTACAATATCTTTGCGCCGGTCTCCTATCTCAAGCGCTGGTTCCGCCGGGAAGGGTCGCGAGGAGATAGAGAAATTGCAGATTTTCTGGCAGAGGATTCCGAGCTGACAAGACATGTTTTAGATGTCATTGCCACTGATATTGCTATTTTGACTAGACGCATCATTGAGGAAGCGGGCATTGAGGGGATTTATCTCAGTACCCAGCAAGTCCAAGATGGTCAGGTAGATGCGGCCAGTTATCGTCGTTATATTGAGCCTAGTACGGTCAAGGTTCTGGAAGCGGCCAATGCGGCTGGCGGTCAGAATATTCTCCACATTTGCGGCTTTGAAGGAGCCAGCAATGATTTGGAACTGTTCAAGGACTATCCGGCTCAAGTCTTTAACTGGGCAACCCATCATGAGGATGTCAGCTTAGCGGAAGGGCGCAAGCTCTTTAGCGGTCAGACTGTCCTGGGCGGCTTTGAAAATGGCAGAGCAGCTCTTCTAAATACAGGCAGTCGTGCAGAATTAGAGGCTGAGACCAAGCGGTTGCTGGCTGCAGCTGGCAGTCAGGGAGTGATTCTAGGGGCTGACTGCACAGTACCGGATGATTTCGAAATAGAAAGACTGGACTGGATTCGTCAGGCAGCTAGTCAGTTCTGACGAACTTGCCAAAGACATAAAGAGCATTTTTCAACTCTTTCAAGGAGGAAGATAGATGAAGCGGTATCAAAAAAGGCTTGCAGTTCTTGCTCTGATATTCTTGATAATAGGAACATTTCTGAGCATCAGTCAGATTTATGCTCACCATTCTTCAGACAAAAAAGAAGATGATTTGCAGGTGATCAAGAAACTGCCAGAGCAGTCAACTGGCTTGATGCAGCCCAATGATATCGCGGCCCTGCTCTTGTTGGATTAGAATTGTACTTAAAAAGATGAATTAGCCTAATTAAAAAGCTAAAAAACAAATCATTGGCTAGATAGGAATGATAGAAAAAGGAGAGAAGATGACTTCAAAAAGAGAATTAGTACTGAAAGCTTTCAGAGGAGAGCCCGTTGACCGAGTGCCAGTTGGCTTCTGGTATCATTTTACCAACGAGGAGGAGTGGCTGGCTGGTTTTGGAAATCAGGCCATTATTGAGAAAAATCTGGTAGGCCATCAAGCTTTTCTGGCAGAAGTCGAGCCAGACTTTATCAAGCTGATGAGTGATGGTTATTTTGCCTATCCTAACGAGATCTTGAAGAAAGTCCAATCTATCAAAGAGTTGGCAGATATTGAGCCGCTAGGTGCTGACCACCCTTGGATTAGTGAGCAAGTGGAACTGGTTCAGAAGATTAGGGCTAGCTTTACAGAGGACTTGGTCGCTATTTACAATATTTTTGCGCCAGTAACCTATTTCAAATGGTTGGTCGGTAAGGTTGCCGGAGGGGATGACATCATTGCAGATTTCCTGGCAGAGGATGCGGTGCTCACGAAGCTGGTGCTGGATGTGATTGCTCAAGATATTGCTGCTTTGACAGAGCGAATTATCAAGGAAGCTGGTGCGGATGGAATCTATCTCAGTATTCAGAGCATTCAGGATGCACGGGTGTCGGCTGAAGACTATAAGACTTTTATTGCTCCTAGTGAATTGGCAGTGCTGGAAGCAGCCAATGCGGCTGGCGGAGTGAATATCCTGCACATTTGTGGCTACGAAGGCGCGCGAAACGATGTTCATCTTTTCACTGACTATCCAGCTCAGGTCATCAACTGGGCAGTGGGGCCAGAAGGCATCAGCCTAGCGGAGGGCCGGAAATTGTTTGGCGGTCGCACTGTTCTCGGTGGTTTTGAAAACGGCAAGAATGGCCTGCTCTACACGGGTAGCCAAGCGGCTATTCAAGATGAGACCAAGCGGTTGATAGCAGAGGCAGGCAAGGAAGCTTTGATTATCGGGGCTGACTGTACTATTCCAAGCGATATTGAGGCAGAGCGGATTCAGTGGGTTCGCCAAGCAGCAAGGTTAGCATAAGAAGGAGACGAAAGAATGAGCAAGAAAAAATGGATTATTGGTGGAGCAGCAGTGATTGCTATTGTAGCAGCGACTTATTTGGGGCGGACCTTGACAGGTGCTTCATCTAGCAAGACGATCAGCTCTGCATCAGGCAGTGGTAAGGTTACAACTTTGAAAGTAGCACATACACAGAACTATGTCCCTTATGACTTTGTGGATGAAAAGGGAGAGTCAGATGGCTATGAGGTTGCTGTTCTCAAGGCCATTGATGAAAAGCTGCCAGACTATCAGTTTGAATATACTGGTACCAGTGATGAGGATCTCTTAGTCGGTCTGGAATCTGGGAAATACGACATTGGGACCAAGGGAGCATGGTACACCGAAGAGAGGGCGAAGAAGTTCATCATTCCAAAAAGCCCTATCGGCGCTAGCATTATCGGTTTCACTATCCGCAAGGAAGATGCTGAAAAATACAAGACCATTGATGACTTTGCCAAGGAAAAGGGCAAGCTGGTACCAATCTCTCCGCAGAATGCTCAATGGGCCGTTATCGAAGAGTATAATCAGAAGCATAGCGGTGCTCCTATTGATTTGACTGCAGCAGAGTCCTTCAAGGTAGCTGATGCTTATGCTTGGGTTCTGGAAGGGCGCTACGATGCTTTCTTTGACATCAAGCTGTCTTTTGAAAAAGCTGTGAAAGACAAGGAAGGTTCTTACCATCAGTATGCGGATCAACTGACTTGGTTCCCTTACAAGGGGATTCCGACCTATCC
>CAUSZI010000086.1:0-5757 GCA_963536045.1 uncultured Streptococcus sp. | reverse complement strand
GCCTAAGACTCAAATTTTTGACCGTCTGTGGGGCTTTGACAGTGATACCACTGTTTCCGTTGTCGAAGTGTACGTTTCAAAGATTCGTAAAAAACTGAAAGGAACGGCATTTGCGAAAAACCTACATACTCTTCGTAGTGTCGGCTACATTTTAAAAGATGCTGAATAAAATCAAGAAGACCTTTTATGCGGATGATTTCTCTTATTTCATTCGCTATTTTGGGTTGTTTACATTAATCTTCTCAGCCATGACCTTGATTATTATTCAGGTCATGCGCTCCAGCCTTTACACATCAGTTGATGAAAATCTGAAAAACCTGAGTAATGATCCTAGTTCGGTTGCTGATTTGGCCTATCGGACGACAGGTCAGCAGTCTGATCCAAGCAATAAGGTCAATACTAAAAGTCCTAAAAGCAGTAAAGAGCCAGATGGCGATTCAGATGAAGAGCCTAAGCCTAACAATCTAACGACGCCAAATTTTAGTTCTAATACTTTTGCCCTGCTTTTGGATGATGATTATAAAAATATTTCCACCAGCAAGAGCGATGGTTTTCTGGACTTTAATTCATTAGAGTTTAACAAGTCCTATCTGAATCAAATCAAGGAAATTGTGATTGGCAATAGCTTTGGCCAGACAGAAAGCTATCGGGCTTATCTCTTTGATATTGATCCTAAAAATGAGTACCCTGATATCAAGTACGCTGTGGTCATGACTAGTATCAGCCAGCTAGAGCAGACCAGCAGCAAGCATGAGCAGTTGATTGCCATGGTCATGGTCAGCTTTTGGGGAATTTCCCTGATTGCCAGTATTTATCTGGCTCGGATGAGTGTCAAGCCTCTGCTGGAAAGTATCCAGAAGCAGAAGGCTTTCGTGGAAAATGCCAGTCACGAACTACGGACTCCTCTGGCAGTATTGCAGAGCCGCTTAGAGACGCTCTTTCGTAAGCCTGAAGCTACAATCATGCAGAGCAGTGAAAATATTGCTTCTAGCTTGGATGAAGTACGCAATATGCGCTTGCTGACAACCAATCTGCTCAACCTGGCCCGTCGCGATGATGGCATTAAGCCACAATATGGTGAAGTCGAACCAGAATTTTTTGATACGACCTTTGCTAATTACTGCATTATCGCAAGGGAGAATAAAAAAGCCTTTCATTCAGAAAATATGATCAAGCACCCTATTGTGACCGATCAAATTTTTCTCAAACAACTGATGACTATTCTATTTGATAATGCTATCAAGTATACAGATGATGATGGTGTAATCAGTGTCATGGCTACTTCGACAGATCGTTACCTTATTTTCCGAGTGGCGGACAATGGCCCTGGTATCAGCGATGAAGATAAGAAGAAGATTTTTGATCGCTTTTATCGGGTGGACAAGGCTCGGACCCGTCAGAAAGGTGGCTTTGGTCTGGGGCTTTCTCTGGCCAAGCAGATTGTCGATGCTTTCAAGGGCTCTATTTATGTCAAGGACAACAAACCAAAAGGTACGGTCTTTGAAGTTAAACTGCTATTGAAGGAAACGAAAAAGCGTTCTGTTAAATAGCGGGAGAGTGATTTTCATTAACAAATTTTTTTGAAAAACAATTCTTAGCAGGCCTTATTGGCTTGCTTTTTATCTGCTTTTATTTACTTTTTTAAAAATTTAATATAAGTTTTGCCCAAAATAGGGTATAATAATAAACAAGAAAGAATGAGGTGAAATTATGGCATCAAAAATGTTACATACTTGTTTGCGTGTGGAGAATTTGGAAGCGTCTATCGCTTTTTATGCAGAGGCTTTTGGCTTTAAAGAGCTGCGCCGCAAGGATTTTCCAGATTATCAGTTTACTATCGTTTATCTAGGTTTGGAAGGCGATGATTATGAGCTTGAACTGACCTATAACTATGACCATGGTCCTTATGTGATTGGGGACGGCTTTGCTCATGTGGCACTTAGCACGCCAGACTTGGAAGGTCTGCACGCTGAGCACAAGGCCAAAGGCTATGAAGTGACAGATCCAAAGGGTCTTCCTGGCAACCCGCCCAATTATTATTTTGTAAAAGATCCTGATGGCTACAAGGTGGAAGTCATTCGTGAGAAGAGTCTCTAACATCTAGCTACAGTTAATTTTGCAAGATAAATGATGATTTTTATTCATTTAGGACAGGTGTATGAAAAGACAAAATAACAAGAAACAAGGAAAGAAAACACTCATTGTTCTCAGCTTGCTAGGCTTAGCTTTTGTTGCTGCTCTATTTCTGGGTGCTGTAAAGATTTATGCTATTTTTCAGGAAAAGGAACTGCAAGAGAAGGTTAGTGTGCTAATTGCCCAAGAAGAGACCTTCCACGCTGAAAATACTGAAAAGCAGAGCAAGATGATTGGCAGCCACTATGTAGAGGCCTTTTATCCTCTGCTAGATGGTCAGGTTATGGCAAGCGTTAAGGAGCAGATGGACGCAGATAGCCAGACGATTAAGGATAATCAGAAGAAGGGCGATAAGATTGAGGAATTGACCTTCTACTATGCTGAGGAAAAAGAAACGAGCCTGAAGGATGTTAAAGAAGTACTGGTGCATCGCAAGGACTATCATGTCAAAGAGATGAAAATCAGTAAAGGAGAAGAGCGGGAAGTTGCTGACAGCTACCTCGGTGCAGACGGCAGCCCTTTCACTCTGGATAAGCTCTTTCAGGATCCTGATGCAGCTAAGGAAATCTTCATCAACGAAATATCCAGCCAGCTGACCTTTAGACAGGCCGATGAGGCGGTGCAGACGGAAATTCTCAATAACCTTAATGGAACTGAGTTGAGTCAGTGGTCCTTCCGTTATGAGTACAGCCATTTTTCTATTAAATTGAGCAAGGAAGTACAAGGCTTAACCAGCATTGACATTCCTTTGTCCAGCTTTTATGACCAGATCAATGCGGACTATCTGACCGGTGATGACTTGGCAGCTTATCAGAGTTTTGAGGCTAAGAAGCATGTGAAGATGGTTGCTCTGACCTTTGATGACGGTCCAGATCCTAAGACAACACCGCAGGCTCTGGATATCCTCAAGAAATACGGTGCCAAAGCAACCTTCTTTATGGTTGGGCAAAACATTGCTGGTAATGAAGCGATCGTCAAGCGCGTGCACAATGAAGGTCATCAGATTGGGATTCATACATGGGACCATCCAGTCTTAACCAAACTACCTCTGGAGTCAGCCCAAAAAGAAATCCTTGATACCCAGACCGCTATTAACAATGTCATAGGCATCAAGCCAAAGATTACGCGGCCTCCTTATGGAGCTATTAATGCTACAATCCAAAATTCGGTTGACCAGTCCTTTATCATGTGGAATGTGGACAGTCTAGACTGGAAGACACGCAATACTAAAGCTATTATGCAAGAGATTGCTAAAACCCAGCCAGGTTCAATTATCCTCATGCATGATATTCACCAGACCAGTATTGACGCTCTGCCAAGTGTCCTCGAATATCTGAAGAGTAACGGCTATACTTTGGTAACGGTCGATGAGCTGCTAGAAGGCCAAATAGAGCCGCATCGTATTTATTACGGCAGAGACTAAGACGGTCCTTGGGGTTAGATGTTTGAAATCGTTGTTGGCAATGAGTAAAAGCAAAAAGCTTTGGAAATCTAATGTTTCCAAAGCTTTTTTAGTTTAACTCCTTACATAAAGTTCTTGATTTTTTAATACAATTTCTCGGACGGTGGCGTATTTTTTCAAAGTTTTCAGTTCTTCAGGATGGCTGATGAGGGTGATGACATAGCCTTCCTTGCCCATGCGGCCGGTTCGTCCAGAGCGGTGGGTATAGGTTTCTAAATCGCGCGGAAGCTCATAATTGACGACGCATTCTAGGGAGTCAATATCAATGCCGCGAGCAACTAGGTCAGTGGCTAGCAGGAGAGTAATCTGGTGCTCTTTGAACTTATCCAAAATCACCTTGCGGAACTTAACGTTGACATCGCTGGCCAGAGAAACTGCGTTGGCTTCACGATACTGGAGTTTTTCTTCGGCACTGCCCAGGTCTGACAGAGCGTTGAAGAAGACCAGTCCACGGAAATCTTCAACATTGGATAACTTACGGAGCAAGTCCACCTTATCACGTTTTTCGACTTGCATGTAAAAGTGCTGGATGTTGTCCAAAACTTGGTCGTCAATGCTGATTTCTAGAGTGTTTTCAGCAATCTTATCGTGGTCGAACTTAGCAGTGGCGCTCATATATACCAGCTGGTGGTCACGAGGTGCATAGTGGGTGATTTTATCGACAAAGTGATACTGAGAATCGCTGAGCAGCTGGTCAAATTCATCTAAAATGATGGTTTCAACATTCATCATCTTGATTTTCTTGAGCTTGACCAACTCGAAAATCCGCCCAGGCGTTCCAATGATAATCTCCGGACCTTTCTTAAGGCGCTCGATTTGTCGCTTCTGACTGGAACCAGAGAGCAGGAGTTGAGCTGTCAGCCCTAAAGGATCCGCCCAAGTCTTGCAAACTTCAAAGATTTGTCCAGCCAACTCGGTGTTTGGAGCTAAAATCAAGAGCTGTTGGGCTTTTTTAGGTGTCAGCCTGAGCAGACTGGGAAAGAGATAGGCCAGAGTTTTACCAGTACCAGTCGGACTGATTCCCAGCACCGTATCGCCTGCAGAAATAGGCTCAAACATCTTCTCTTGAATAGCCGTCAAATCTTCAAAGCCTAGTTGAGCCAGCTGATTCTGCCAGCTCGGGGGAAATTGTTCCTTAATCATCATCAACCTCAAATCTAATGCCAGCGTCCTTGCGCATGGTAAATAAGCTTTCGTGAACAGCTGCGGCAGCATCCAACCATTTCTCGTAAGCCGCATCCTGTCCACCCTTGAGCACTCGTGCGAAAGCCTGAGCTTCTTCCAGCATGGTATGGGAAGCACGTTTGATAGGCAGCACCTCCTCTTGACCGTCCAGATTTTGGAAAATAGCAGAGCTGATAAATTCAATTCCGTCTAAAGTCAGAGTTCCCTGATCGGTGTAAATCTCTGCTGGCAGATTGCTGTTTATATTTTTACCGGCCTGAATCTGAACTTGAAAATCTGG
Organism: uncultured Streptococcus sp.; assembly: GCA_963536045.1. Taxonomy (GTDB): domain Bacteria; phylum Bacillota; class Bacilli; order Lactobacillales; family Streptococcaceae; genus Streptococcus. The sequence goes on along the minus strand of CAUSZI010000086.1, from coordinate 697 downwards.
ATAGATAAGACAGCCGGCTCCATTTAAATCAATCGTATTGGCGAGCTGCTGGGCGCTGTAGCGAGCGAAGCGCGGATGGCCGAATAGTCTGATAGCCGCATAGACAGGATAGACTCCCAAGTCCATCAAAGCGCCGCCAGAAAACTTAGCTGAGAAAACGTTGGGCTGCTCTCCCGCAAGCAGAGCCTGCATTTTTGAAGAATACTTGGCATAGGTGAAGTTGGCTCCCAAGATGGTCTTGTCCTTGAGAAAATCACTGATTGTATCAAAGGCCTGCTCATGATAGTTGCGGGCAGCTTCAAAGAGATAGACTTGGTGCTCGTCAGCCAGCTTGATCAATTCCCGCCATTCTTTGGGACGGGAGACAGCTGGCTTTTCGACAATGACATGTTTACGAGCCAGAATAGCTACCTTGGCATGATTAAAGTGCAGGCTGTTGGGACTAGCGATATAAACAACATCGATATCAGACGACAGAAAGTCCAGCATTTCAGTATTGACGGCTGTATTTTCATAGTTTTGCACAAAGCGCTCAGCAGAAGCCAGAGTCCGAGAATAGACAGCTGCCAGCTGATAGTCGCCTGTTGAGTGAGCAGCCTTGATGAACTCATGAGAAATAGAACCCGTTCCGATGATTCCAAGTTTGAGCATAAAAACCTCCTTTTTTTTATTTTTAAGCATGTACTTTTTTTATTTT
>CAUSZI010000085.1:0-6190 GCA_963536045.1 uncultured Streptococcus sp. | reverse complement strand
TATTTTGAGTATCGGGGATTTGAGGTCAACTATATTTCCAATTTTACAGATGTAGATGATAGGATTATCCATCGGGCTAAGAAAGAGGGCATTACTCCCAAAGAAGTAGCTGACAAGTATATCGCAGCTTTTCGTGAGGATGTCTCAGCTCTGGGTGTAAAACCTGCGACTCGTCATCCGCGGGTGGTGGAGTTTATGGCTGACATCATCCGTTTTGTTGAGGACTTGGTTGACAAAGGCTACGCCTATGAGTCAGAGGGCGATGTCTACTTCCGCGTCGAAAAGTCTCACAATTATGCCAAACTAGCTAACAAAACCTTGGCAGACTTGGAGCTGGGTGCTTCAGGTCGTACCGATGAAGAAACGGCTCGCAAGGAAAATCCTGTAGACTTTGCCCTTTGGAAGGCGGCTAAGCCGGGAGAGATTTCCTGGGATAGTCCTTGGGGAGCAGGTCGTCCGGGCTGGCACATCGAGTGCTCGGTCATGTCGACGGAGATTTTGGGTGCTACCATTGATATCCACGGTGGAGGAGCAGACTTAGAATTTCCTCACCATACCAATGAAATCGCCCAGTCAGAGGCCAAGACTGGTCAGACTTTTGCCAACTACTGGATGCACAATGGCTTTGTCAACATTGACGATGTTAAGATGTCCAAGTCTCTAGGTAATTTTATCACCGTTCACGATGCCCTCAAGACCATTGATGGTCAGGTGCTGCGTTTCTTCTTTGCTACCCAGCATTATCGTAAGCCGATCAATTTCACGGAAAAAGCTGTTCATGATGCAGCGACCAATCTTAAGTATTTGAAGAATACCTATGAGCAGCCTTTTACTGGTCAGGCAGATTCGGCTCAGCTTCAAGCCTTTCTAGACAAATTCACCGCTGCTATGGACGAAGATTTCAATGCGGCTAACGGTATCACGGTTGTTTTCGAGCTCGCCAAGTGGATCAACTCTGGCAACTACACCGCTGAGGTCAAGGCAGTCTTTGCCAAGCTCTTAGAAGTTTTTGGTATCGTCTTCGTAGAAGAAGTCTTGGATGCAGACATTGAGCGCTTGATTGAGGAACGCCAAGAAGCGCGTGCTAATCGAGACTTTGCAACTGCAGACCGTATTCGGGATGAATTGGCCGCTCAGGGCATCAAGCTTTTGGATACTAAGGACGGAGTGAGGTGGACACGTGACTGATGTCAACCTGATTAACGGTATTGCCCTCGCCTTTGAGGGAGATGCTGTCTACTCCATGTATATCCGGCGTCACCTGATTTTTCAAGGTTTGACCAAGCCAAATCAGCTGCACAGGGAAGCGACAAAGTACGTTTCTGCCAAGGCTCAGGCTAATCTCATCTCTCTCATGCTAGAAGAAGGGATTCTGACGGAAAAGGAAGAGGATATCTACAAGCGCGGCCGCAATGCCAACAGCCACACCAAGGCTAAAAATACAGATATCGTCACCTACCGGATGTCGACCGGCTTTGAAGCTGTCATGGGCTACCTGCATATGACCGAAGCTATTGATCGACTGGAAGAGCTGATTGGTTGGTGTATTCGGAAGATTGAGGCCTCGTTCTGATTATGAAAGGAACTAATTTATGAGTGATTTCTTACAATTTGATAATTTTAATTTCAAGTTGGCTATTATTCAGGAGTTAATGTATGAACAAAACGTGCTTGAACCACGATTTGACGTTTACAGTTTTTGTGAATCTGAGAAATTATCTATAGATCCAGAAGACTTCTATGAGACACCAATTCCTGAAGTAGAGGCTTATTTCGAACGATTGGAAATACCTAAAGAGTATGCGCAGAATGTGGAAAGCCTCTTCTTTGATGGAGGTAATGATATCTATGCGCAATTAATCCCTTTATGGGATGGTGAAGATGATCAATTTGATTTGGAAAATGTGACTGAAAAAGAGCTATCGCAGTTTTCGAATTTAAAAACCATTGACGGAACAATCTTTCCATTTTCTAAAGAAGTACGTGATTTATTTGAATCCAAAGGAATTGATATCGAAAAGTAATATTATTGAATAAAGGAATCTTATGAAAAAATTTATATTGTTTGCAGTCTGCTTGTTTAGTCTGATGACACTTAGCGCCTGCATGTTTGTCCCTCTTTTCAGACGAAGTGGCAATACTTCTTCCTCGTCTAGCTCTAGCTACTCTAGAAAACAGAGCTCATCTTCCAAAAAAGAATACTCTGATGACGACTATGACTATAGCTCATCTAGTTCGTCTTCTGCAATTGAAGATGATCCATATACTCTCTTTAATGACTTTGGTCAATCTTTGGATGCCCTTACTGATATGCAAGATATTGATAAGTGGGAAGAATTTAAATCAATCAATCTCATTTATTTTGAAGAGGAGTCTGATAGGGTTGCTACTAAAAAGGATGAAGTACGTGCTAAGCTGGGGCAGCCAACTTCAGAGTTAAGTAGTGGAGGTGACCTGTGGAAGTCGGATAATTATACTATCCTTATTGGTTATGATGAAAATTCTGTTGTTATGAATAAGCTGATTACATTCACTTCCTCTAAACAGGTGGAAAGTTTAAGCGGTATTTCCAAAGGAATGTCAGCCCAAGATGTTGTCAAAAAACTAGGGAAACCACGTGGTCTGGATGTGACTGGTATGTTTACTCGCTTCGTTTGGGCGGACGAGGATGATAAGGACTATTACGTCTATTTTAAGGGCAACAAGGTTTATGACACTAAGGAACCTAATTAAAAAGACATCAGTTATATAGCCGATGTCATGTAATGAAAACAAATTATTTTAATTCGGAGATAAAGATGATTAAAAGTTTTTATCTTTTTTTGTGTTAGTACTTTATTTGCAAAATAAAACAGCTAGTCTTCTTTATAATTTTCGTAAAATTCCACCTTCATCTTGATAAAGTTTTCCAAGTCTCGCAGGAGCTGCAGGAGCATGGCGCGGGTTTCAAATTCTTGGCGGGTCTTAGGGAGCGGCCGCTCGCGAAATACGGTCAAATAGTTGTCAATCTCGCCCAAGAGGTCTCGGGCGGGATTTTCTTGGCTCAGCTGCTTAGCGGTCTGGGAGAAGAGGCGGGCTAAAATCAAGCTTTCACTGGCTGCTAGATGGCAATTGTTGATATTGCTGGCCATGTCTTGCAAGATACGGTTTTGGGCCTGCCGCATTTCAAAATAGTGGATATGGTAGTTGGTCTGGTGAAAGAGGTGGTTGGAGTGGTCCAGATAGACCAGCTGCAAGGCTTGCTGCAAAATCTTGTCCAGCTCCTTGATCAGAGCTGCATCATTTCGGCCGTCTCCAGATTTTAAGAAATATTCAAAGCGCAGCAAAATCTTTTTCAGCTGTTCCTCCACTTGCTCGTGGTAGCTGTCAATTTCTTGCTGGCGCGAGGGCATATAGAGGTTGGCTAAGAGTGCAAAGCCAGTTCCAATAAGAAATAGAGCTAGCTCATTTCCAAGCAGAGACCAGGAGGTGGATTTTTCTAAGAGCAGGTGGGTGACGAGGACGGTGCTGGGGGTGATGCCGATTTCCCAGCCAAGCCGAAAGGCCAGAGGCACATAGATCGCGATATAGATGGCCAATGCTCCGAGATGAAAACCTAGAAAGTGAAAGGCCAGACTTCCGATAGCCAGAGCCAGCAGGGTAGATAAAAAGCGATTGCCAGCTAGCTTTGCAGTGCTGTGGCGGGTATCGGTCACGCTGAGAATGGCAATAATTCCAGCTGAAGTTGAGTAGGCCAGACCTAAAAAGTCAGCCAGCCAAGCAGCGAGACAGGTAGCTAATACTAGCTTGATGGTGCGTTGGAGGAGAGACATGAGTGAGAGTTTCCTTTTTTAGACTTCTTTCTATTATAGCATGACTGGTGGGGAATCTTAGGGCTTGCTGATTGCTTTTTATCAGAGCAGAATTCTGTCTCGCCCGAGTAAATCCTGCCGCCATTTTTTCGCCTTTGTGTTATACTAGTCCTATGGAAAAAAACGATATTGTCTACGGTGTGCATGCGGTGACAGAGGCTCTCGCAGCTAACACTGGAAATAAACTCTACATTCAAGACGACCTGCGTGGTAAAAAGGTCGATAAAATCAAAGATTTAGCAGCGGAAAAAAAGGTCTCCATATCTTGGACACCTAAGAAAAACTTGCAGGAGATGACTGACGGAGCGGTTCACCAAGGCTTTGTCCTGCGGGTGGCGGAGTTCGCCTATACTGACTTTGAAGCGCTGTTGAAAAAAGTAGAGCAGGAAGACAATCCTCTCTTATTGATTTTGGACGGGCTGACTGACCCGCATAATCTGGGCTCTATCTTACGGACGGCTGACGCGACCAATGTGGCTGGAGTCATCATTCCCAAGCACCGGGCAGTCGGTGTGACACCAGTCGTTGCCAAGACCTCAACGGGTGCCATTGAGCATATTCCCATTGCCCGTGTGACCAATCTCAGCCAGACTCTGGACAAGCTCAAGGAAGCTGGTTTCTGGATTTTCGGGACGGATATGCAGGGGACGCCTTCTCATAAGTGGAATACAGCAGGCAAGCTAGCCCTTATCATCGGTAACGAAGGTAAGGGGATTTCAAGTAATATTAAAAAGCAAGTGGACGAGATGATTTCCATTCCTATGAATGGCCATGTCCAAAGCCTTAACGCTAGCGTGGCAGCGGCGATTCTCATGTATGAAGTCTTTCGTAATCGCCTATGAAAAGAAAAATCTTACTGGTGGACGGCTACAATATGAAGGCCTTTTGGCGGGAGACTCGTCCTTACTTTAACCGCGGAGAGCTAGATGCAGCGCGAACGATTCTGCTTCAGAAACTCAGCAATTATGCCAGCTTTGAAGGACTGGAAGTTATCTGCGTCTTTGATGCCCAGTATATGCCGGGAGTTCGGCAGACTTATGAGGAGTTTAATGTAACGGTCGTTTTCACTGAGGAGGAGGAAACGGCGGATGACTATATCGAGCGCTTGGCAGCTGAGCTCAATACACCCAAAAATCAGGTGTCGGTTGCGACTAGCGATCTCAATGAGCAGTGGACTGTCTTTGCACAAGGGGCTTTGAGAGTGTCCGCTAGAGAGCTAGAGAAGCGAGTGGCTATTACCAAATCAGACCTCAATAAACTGAGCGGACAAATCAACCTGCAAAGACCGCCCTTGCGACCGATGGACAGCCAATCTTTGCGTGATTTACAAAAAATGATGGAGAAAAAAGATGACCTTTAAAATTTTAACCGATTCAACAGCAGACCTGCCAGAAAACTGGACTCAGGAAAATGATGTGCAGGTCCTAGGCCTGACCATTCAGCTAGATGGCCAAACTTATGAGACGGTTGGTGCAGGCAAGCTGACCAGCCAAGAACTTCTGGATAAGATGGAGTCTGGCAGCAAGCCAACTACCAGCCAAATCAATGTCGGCCAGTTTGAAGATGTCTTTCGCAGTTATGCCAAGGAAGGGACACCAGTTCTCTATGTAGCCTTTGCTTCGGCTCTATCAGGTACTTATCAGAGTGCTGTCATGGCACGGGAGATAGTCTTAGAAGATTTTCCAGATGCGCTGATTCGCATCATTGATACTAAAGCAGCTTCTATGGGGGAAGGACTTTTAGTCATGAAAGCGGCAGAAGCTAGAGCTGCAGGCCAGACCTTGGAGCAGACAGCAGACTTGATTGAGAGCTTGGTACCTAAGGTTAAGACTTATTTTCTGGTTGATGACCTCAATCACCTCATGCGGGGCGGTCGGATTTCCAAAACTGCTGCGCTTATGGGGAGCTTGGTCAATATCAAGCCGATTATCGCTGTCAAGGGAGATGGAACTCTGGACTCGGTCGCTAAGATTCGCGGCAAGAAGAAGGCACAGGCCGAAGTGGTCCGCATGACTCTGGAGGGAGTGGCTGATCCGCGGGTGGTCATCGCCTATGCAGGTGCTGAAGAAGTGGCTGAGAGCCTAAAAGCCCTGCTGCTGGAAAGCGACCAAGTAGAGGAAGTTCTACTCATGCCTCTGGGACCTGTCATTTCTACCCATACTGGTCCTGGAACTTTGGGACTCTTTAGTATAGCCCAAGACATTCAAGACTAAGAAAACATGAAATCGCTATTTCATAAATAATTGCTTCAAATCTATTGCTTTTGCCTACTATTTTTGATATGATAGTAGGCGGTATTGTTTACCCCATTTGTAAGGCCCCGGAACCTTTCAAATAAC
>CAUSZI010000084.1:0-6496 GCA_963536045.1 uncultured Streptococcus sp. | reverse complement strand
AAAGGACCTAGGGAGTAAGTCAACTAAGAAAGGTGAATTACTATCAATCTTTATAAACGATTCAGAGAATTTATTAGGAAAAAGAAAGTAAAAGATTCTAAAACTTTATTAAATTAAGATATTTTGAGTAAAAAAATATAAACATTAAGTTCAAAATTTAGTATTCGGAAGTATGTGCTGATTCAACGCTGGCCACCAATAGATATATACTATTCTAGGAGAAATTTCATGTTATACAATCAAGAAAACTATTCAAAGCTTGAAGTCGAACAAGCAAAAAGAGATATTAAATCTTTAGTGAAAGAAAAGTCAAAACTTGTTAAAGTTGATTTTAGTAACAAGAACGATATTCTCGATTTTTTCGATAATGATTGATTCTTATAATTTAATGTTATACGTAGTTGGATAAGAATTAATGGGAGATTTCTTGTGGTTTATACAATAGATGAAATCAAAGCTAAGATTATTCCTATTGCTAAGCAATATAATTTATCAAAGGTCTACTTATTTGGCTCTTATGCGAGAGGAGAAGAGGATGAAAATAGTGATATAGATATTGCTTTAGAAATTGAAGATGAATCACATTATATGGATGTTTATGGGATTCTTCCTAGTGTTTTTAATTGTGATGTAGATATTCTGTTAGTTAATGATTTACTTAATCCTAGAACCAATATAGGAGCATTGGTAAAACAGAATTTTTTACATGATAGAGTCCTAATCTATCAGTAATTTATGGAACTATGGTAGGAAATTTAGATAATAATATTCGTATGAGATACAAAAAAAGAACAGCACTTATTTTGGCTGTTCTTTTTATAATAAATCATCTAGCTTATCTGCTAAATCTTTTTGTTTACTTGGGTATAAGTGGGAATACGTATCAATTGTTGTAGTTATAGAAGCATGTCCTAATCTCTCTTTCACAATTAAGTAGTCTTCACCTTACCTAAAAGTTACTAAAATTTGAAAAAAGAGTCTATTTTATAAAATTGAAAAGTCCTAAAACATTGTTAAATCAAGGTTGTAAGTTTCAAAAAATGTAGGAATTGAACTTTGTTTCCGGTTTTTTTGATTCTGAATAAAAGAAACATTCGACACAGTTTAATTGTTAGAAAAATATTCCTTCATGCTAAGTGATAAAAATGTAAGTTTAAAAGCTGAAATGAAAGGTTAGGTTACAGAAAGGTTATCTTTCTTTTTGCATAATAGGGGGTGCCCTTTTGATGTTCTTCAAATAGAGAAATGATTTTAGGGCTAATATCATACTTTTTAGAAAGGAATATTGTATGAAAAAAATAACTGCAAATTTTTTGAAAAATAATTGATGTTTGTATTCTAGAATATTTAATATGAGGGATTAAAGAAAGTTTAAACTTTTTACAATAAATTGACACCGGAAATGAAATGACAGATTATATTAGAATTGCTTATGTTTGCAATCTTACAATACTGTAAGATTATAAGTTTGGAACGTAAGATTTATGTAAGATTAAAATTTTAATATTTTGCTAGAATGAAATTAGTAAGATGTTTTACTATTTCATTCAAAAATTTTTGACAGTTGATTTTAAGAATCTGATTTACAAGTAGTCAACTACATTATTTTCAAGAGGATAAATTCGATGAATTTTAAGCAAAAAAATGATAATCATTCGTTTTCGAATAAGTCTTTTTGTAGTTTTTCTTGAAAAGGAGGCTTTTTATGAGGAAAAATATTGTCTTATTTAGCTACCTATCCTTGATTTGTCTTGGGTTAGGATTATCCATGAATCCTTACTTATCTTATAGTTTGTCTGCAAAAGATTATGGGATTGTTGGTGTAGTGAGTCTGCTTGAACTCTTATATATTGTTCCTATCATAATATTATTGGCCTATTTGGCTCGCAAATGGCGAACGCCTTCTGTTGCTCTTTGGCTAGCTTTTGTAGGTGGCTTATTTTTATCCAGTTTTTTTGCTATAGTTGGTGATGAGAGCATTTTTGCTTGGTTAAAGTCATCTTTTCCTAGCCACTCATTCTTTAATATCTTTAAAGATTCTTTAGTAGCCCCATTTATTGAGGAGCCAGTCAAGTTATTAGCTGTTGTTTGGGCAATATATTTTATGCCTGTGAAAAATATAAAATCTATACTGTTGCTAGGCTATGCGGCAGGGACAGGATTCGAGATTAGGGAGCAGTTCACTTTTATTGCTAAAAATTTAGATAAAGGATTGGCTTATTCCATTTCTCAGGCTCTGGGGAGAATTTTCGCAGCTTTGACTTCTCACGGGCTTTATACAGCTTTAACGGCTTTTGGCTTAATACTCATGCTACTTTATTATAAGAAGAATCAATCAGTATTTTATAAAGGAATATTTTGTTTCATTTTGCCTTTTGTTTTGCATTTTCTATGGAATTTGCCAAACGGTCAATTATCCTTCAGTCCCCTTATGATTGCTTTTGAAGTTTCTTTCAGTTTAGTTGTTCTTTACGAAGCTTTTCAATTTGCCAAAAAATTTGATCGAAAACAAGACTTAAACATTGGTAACAACCATTTCCTTGATTTCAGAATGGGGGTAAAGGAATGAAGAAAAGACTTATTCTTTTTATTTACTTTTTTCTAGTGATACTTGGACTAGGAGTCGTTACAGAACCTTATATCTCCTATAGTTTGTCTGCAAAAGATTATGGGATAGTGGGAGTAGCTAGTTTATTAGAAATTTTCTATATTGTTCCAGTCTTTCTTTTGCTCTTTCTTTTGGCTAAAAAATGGCAGACCCCCTTGGCAGCTATTTTATTAGCACTGATAGGCGGACTTTTCCTGTCGAAGTTTCTATCTAGTACGGCTGATAGGGGACTGACTTATTTATTAGAAAGTAACTTTCCTAAGACTTCCTGGGTGAATATCATTCAGGACTCTGTTGTTGCTCCGCCTATTGAGGAGCCTGCCAAACTTCTAGCAGTAGTCTTCGCCTATTACTTTGTTCCAGTAAAAAATCTAAAATCAATATTGCTGCTGGGCTATGCTGCGGGTACAGGATTTGAAATTCAAGAACAATTTGTTTGGATTGCTAATAATGTAGACCGTGGTTTGGCTGATTCTCTATCACAAGTCATAAGCCGTTTAGTTCCGGCTTTTATGTCTCACGGGCTATATACATCTTTGCTTACTTTCGGTCTTGCACTGATATTACATTATCATAAGAAGAATCAATCTGTATTTGCTTATGGCCTATTTTGTGTTATGCTGCCTTTTGTTTTACATTTCTTGTGGAATCTGCCAGCGAATCAGACTTATTGGGGTCGGATAATTCTAGCTTTTGAGCTTGCTTTTAGTCTTTTAGTCCTCTATAAAGCCTATAGTTTAGCAAAAGATATAGATAGGCAGTCAGGTGAATTACGATTGAAAAATTCTCATCTTTTTAGAGGCCGTTATACCGGCTGGAGTTAAAGAGAAGGAATTTAAATTCCTCTGGGATGGGAAATTTTATGCCCTGACGTTTAGGAAATAAATGATTAGAACCGGACTTTGTTTCCGGTTTTTCTATGTTATTGAGGACATTGATTGTCAGACGTAATTGGCCCTAGCAATAGTGGTCTGATTTGCAAATGAACCATATAAATCGTCCACCTTTTCTAAATGACAAAAAGATAAACAAATGTTAAAAAAAATCTCCTTTTGTGTATAGCCATTTTTCTTATAGTATGATAAAATGTAGATGTAATGTATCTATAAATGTTCGTTTTCTAGAAAGCGGGCACTGACAAGATGGGGAAGCTCAGTTAGTATACAATTACATTGTACATTTAAAACTGAATATTGTGAGAAAGGAAAATTGCATGAACAAAAGGATTAGAGCATTGCTCCACCTTATTATTCTTTGTTTAGGAGTCATTTTGCCATCAGTTGCTCCTCTTACTCAGGTGCAAGCAGCTGAGTTTGGTGATGTTATCACTGAGATGAGCCTGAAGAATTCTTCAGGTGGTGATTTGACGCAGGGAATTGATATTTGGGAAACTTTTCGAGTTTACGCAAAGTTTGTCTTGCCGGATAACCAAGTACATCAAGGAGATACGACAAAAATCACCTTGCCTTCTGAGTATGCTTTTGGGAACTCTTCAGCTATTGAGCTTAAGGACGGCTCGGATAACGTAGTGGCAAATGGATTTTTGGATTCAACCAACAAGACCATTACTTTGACCTATACAAATTATGTTGAGCAAAAGTCTGGTGTCCAAGGAGAATTCTTCTTCTATGCACGAGTTGACCATGATGTTGTGAGACAAGAAGGTGACTTGAATGGTGGATTTACCGTAGGAGGTCGGATGTTGTATCCGGGAATCGTCCATTATAATGGACCACCCAAAAGATATGACTCAAAAATTGAGAAGAGCTCTTATCAGGCAGCAGAAGACGGTAAGAACGAGGTTCATTACAATATTGCGATTAACCGCAATATGGAGAATTATACCGGAGTAACGATAACTGACAAAATTACCTCGCCTAATTTTAAAATCATGAGGGACTCAATTCGGGTCTATAAAATTGCTTGGCGCTGGAATAATGGAGATTGGGTACGGGATTCAACAGAAGACGTGACAGCTAATTTCCAATCAAAAATCACGGAAAATGCTGCTGGTGATGGATTCACGATTGACCTTGGCGACATGGATGGTTTCGGGTATTTGCTGGACTATAAGACAAAAGCAGATTACGATCTAGTTGATGGTGAGCGTGTTTCCAATAGTGCTACCATGACCTATAATGGTGGTCAAACAACGACATCAGCTGAAAATCGCTCTTATCAGATTGCTGGCGGTGTTGGAGAAGGCTATGTTTTCACTATTAAGCTCCATAAGGTTAATGAAAGCGGCGAGAACCTGCAAGGTGCAGAATTTGAAGTTGTTCGTGATCGGAGCGGTGCAGTTGTCGGAAAATTAACCACAGATTCTAACGGGAATGCCAACTTGGGCGACTTGTTGCGCGATGATTATACCATCCGTGAAGTGACTCCTCCTAGAGGATATGATAAATTAACTGAGGAAATTAAGATTGGTGCCCAGGATTTTGGAACAGACAAATCTGTATCGCGTGAAATAGTCAATAAGAAGACGGTAACCGAGCAGGATATAACCTTCAAAAAGGTAGATCCAAACGGAAAATTAATTCCTGGTGCGGAACTAAAAATCTATAAAGGTGATCATGTTGAACAGGAAGAAGCTCCTGTTGCAGACTGGACTTCTGAGGCTGACACTTCTAAAGTAATAAAACTGTCTCCAGGAACCTATACGCTGACCGAAGCTAATGCTCCTGCTGGTTATCAATATGTAGAAGATATCACATTTACTGTCGGCGCTAATGGTACTGTTACTCTTGTGAAAAAAGGAGCAGAAGATACCGTTCAAGCAGCGGGCTCAGTTCTGACGATTACCGACAAAGAGGACAATAGTCCTAAAGCCATTACCTTCAGTAAGGTCAACCTTGGCGGTACTGAAATTGCTGGTGCTCAAATTAAGATTTTCAAAGGCAACAAAGCGCAGGGTCAAGCAGTCGAAAGCTGGACTTCCGAAGCTAATCAGTCTAAAGAAATCAATTTGGAGCCTGGTACTTACACCTTCCATGAGGAAGCCGCGCCAACTGGTTACCTTAAAGTAACCGACATCACTTTCCAAGTCAAAACAGACGGCACAGTGGAAGTGACAAACGTTGGTGAGAAAGACTCTAAAGGTGAAAACAACAAGGTTGTGACTGACGGAGCAACTTTGAAGGTAACAGACAAGGACGACGATTCAGAACGTGATGTGACTATCAAAAAAGTAGATCCAAACGGGAAAGAAATCCCAGGGGCGAAATTGAAACTCTACAAAGGCAGTCAGATTCGTCCTGAAGCTAAACCTGTTGCAGAGTGGACATCCGAAGCCAACGCATCTAAGGTAGTAAAATTGGCTCCAGGGACATATTCTCTGAAAGAAAGTCATGCTCCCGCTGGGTTTGTAGCTGTAGAAGATATTAAATTCACAGTTCATTCCGATGGTACCATTACAGTTGATGCTAAAGGTGCAACAGATTCAGTTGAAGCAAATGGCTTGGTTCTTACTGTAACCGATAAAGAGGACAATAGTCTGAAAGCCATTACTTTCAGTAAGGTCAACCTCGGCGGTACAGAAATTGCTGGTGCTGAGATTAAGATCTACAAGGGCGAAAAAGCTGAAGGTACAGCCGTAGAAAGCTGGACTTCAACTGACCAACCTAAGCAACTGAATCTTGAACCAGGCATCTACACCTTCCATGAGGAAGCAGCCCCAACTGGTTACCTCAAAGTAACGGATATCACTTTTAAAGTTAACTATGACGGAACAGTTAAAGTGACGAATGTTGGTACTAAGGATGCTAAAGGCGAGGACAATACTGTCGTAACCGATGGTTCAACAATCAAAGTCACTGATAAAGACGATGATAGTCCAAAAGCCATTACTTTCAGTAAAGTTAACCTTGGTGGAACAGAAATCGCAGG
>CAUSZI010000083.1:0-7223 GCA_963536045.1 uncultured Streptococcus sp. | reverse complement strand
TCTAAGGGCTTGTGCGGAGCTGTTTTGGGTGCAGCTTTGTTGCTAGCTGCTGGGTCGGTTCAGGCTGAGGAAAAGGCAGCTGAAGCAGCAGATCAGTCTTCCCTTTCTGAAGCTGCACTTTCTCCAACCGAAGCACCCCAGCCAACTGCTGCTCCTGTTCAGTCAGAGCCTGTAAATCAAGGCAAGCTTCCCTTGGAGGTTTCCCATGCGGAAATGGACCAAGCTTTGGTAGAGGCCGAGAAAACAGGAGTTCAGCTAAAGCAAGAGCCGGCTGTTGATTTAGGAACAGCTAGAAATCCAGAAGAAGCTGCGAGTAAACGGGAGACAGCGCTAGCAGATTATGCGACCCAAGTCAAGGAAATACGTGAAACCACAGCAGCTTATCAGGAGCAGCTGAAGTCTTATGAGAAAGAACTCAGTCAGACAGAGTCTGCCAATCAAACCTTGAAAGATCAATATGACAAGGCTCTGGCTTCCTATGAACAAGAGTCCAGTCGTATTCAAGCTGAAAATGCTCAGCTAGAGGCGGACTATGAGCAGAAACGGACGGCTTATCAAGCAGAATTGAGCCGTATAGTAAAAATCAATCAAGAGAAAGAAGCCTCCTATCAAGCAGCTTTAGCAGCCTATCAAGAGGAGCGTTCACGAATTTTACAAGAAAATGCTCAAGCGAAAGCAGACTACCAAACTGCTATGGAGAGCTATGCTACAGAGCTGAAAGCTACTCAGGAGAAGAATGCTCAAGCAAAGCGTCGCTATGATGAAAAGCTTGCTCAGGTCTCAGCTCACAACAAAGTTGCCCAAGCTGAAAATGCAGCCATTGCAGAACGAAATCAAGCAGCTGAAAAGGCCTATCAGGAAGCAGTCAAGCAGTATGAAGCTGAAGTTTCCAGACTGACTCAGGTTAAGACAGAAAAAGAAGCAGTTTATCAAGCAGCCTTGGCTGACTATGAGAAAGAATTGGCTCGGGTTCAGAAAGAAAATGCTGAGCTAGAGCAGCAGTATCAGTCAGAATTGACGGCTTACCAACAGGAAGTAGAACGCATTCAAACAGCCAATCAAGCGGCTAAACAATCTTATGAGACAGCCTTGGCTAAAATCCAAGAGCAGAATAAAGAGATTGAGACCCAAAATCTAGCTGTTCAGAAGAAAAATGCAGCTTTAAAGGAGCATTATCAGGCTGATTTAGCTGCTTATCAAGAGCGATTGACTGAGATTCGACAAAAAAATCAAGCGGCAGAGAAAGACTATGAGAGCAAATTAGCTGCTTATCAAAAGAATCGCTCTGAAATCGAGTCATCCAATGAGGCCAAAGAAAGAGATTATCAAGCCTCTTTGACTGCCTATCAAGCTGAACTTGAGCGTATTCAAGGTGAAAATAAGAAGCTGCAAACTGCCTATGAGTCAGAAAAAGCAGGAGTAACAGCCCGTAATGCTGCCATTGAAGCTGAAAACGCCCAAATTCGTCAGCAAAATCAGGAAAAACAAGAGCTTTATAAAAATCAATTAGCCCAATATGAGCAGGATGTGGCTCGAATCACCGAAAGCAACCAGAAAAGTCGAGAAACATACGAGAAATCCTTGCTTACCTACCAAGAGGAAACTATTCGAATTGAGACGGAAAACAAGAATAAACTAGCTGCTTATCAGGCAGACTTAGCGACCTATAAAGCAGATCTTGCAAGAATTGAAGCAGAAAATCAAAGACTAAAAGAAGATTATGAGGCAAACCTTGCAGCTGTTTCAGCGCAGAATGCAGTAATCGAGCAGGAAAATGCAAGCATTAAGGAAAAAAATGCCCGCTTGAAAGCTGACTATGATAAGCTGTTGGAAGAATATAAGAAGGCAAAAGCTGCCTATGATACAGCTAAAACTAAGTATGATGCAGATCTTGTGACTTATGAGAGAGAGATGCAGGAAGCTGAGGCTAAGAAAAATGAAGAAGGCTATCTCAGTAAGGTTGAAAGCCAGCCTTTTGTATTCAAATCTGAGCCCCAGGCTGTCTTGACACTTGATCCCTCTATTAGAACCTATACCAATGATGAGCTGACTGAGGAGGTTCGTTCTTGGGGAATGGATAAACAAGGAATATCTGATTTGACCAGTGTTTTAAAAGGGAAAGAACATCAGACTAAAGTCGTTCTGCAAAAAGATGTGCCTCTGGTAGCTACTTATACCAATATCAAAAATTCCAGTATTCAAGGCAAGAAAATCGCTAAAGTTGTTTACACTTATACTCTTAAAGAATCAACGAAGAGTCAGGATAAGCTGCCAGTTTTCTTAGTTAAGGATCCGACCTTGACTGTGTGGACCTTGGATTTTCGCGGCCATTCTCGAGTCAATGTTCAAGCGGAATTTTTCGATGAGGCTGGAGAAAGGCTTGATATGACAGGCTCGCTAGTCAGCTTCTCATCTTTAAATACGAACAAAGTTGCAATTGAGTACATCAAGAATTTTAATGGTGAATATATTCCTATTACTGGTTCTGCCATTAATGTTCACCCAGATACCAGTGTTCATGCTGATATTTCAATTAACTTTGAGCGGGAAGGTTCTCGCTTTGAGCACAACAAGTGGGATACACCTACTAGTCCTTATAACTGGTATGGCGCTATTGTCGGTAAGGCACAGGGCGATGTCATTTCCTTTGATATTGGTTCACGAAATCGGGGTTCTGCTTGGTTTGTATTTAACTCAGATATTAAAGCCAAAGGTGTTCCAATGAAGCCTGTTGCTCCGACAGAAGTTGCTCAACCTCAGGAACCGACTTATGAGGAAGTCAAGGCCTTGCATCCTCTTCCGAGTCAGCCAGTCTATCAACCTTTGCCAGAAGAGCCAGCTCAGCCGGCCTATCAAGAACTTCCTAGCCAGCCGACAGAAATTCAGCCTCTTCCTCTTCCAAATCGGCCTGTGGAGCCAGTAGCTCTACAGGAAAGAGATTTGGAAAGTCTGCAGCAAGAGCCAACTTATCTGCCTGAGCCGCTTCAACCTCAAAGGCCAGTTTATCAGGAAGTGCCAGAAGAACCTAGCTCCCCATCTCTATTGACAGAGCCGACTACAGTTGAAGAGCCAACCTATGAGAAGGAGCAGCCCTTGCTGAGCCTTCCGCAAGCACCGGTCGAAGATCCACTGCCACAGGCACCTCAGCTCCCATCTTATTTGAAAGAACCAGAAAAACCTCAAAAAGATTCTGAAGCAATCATGGGAGAAGCTCCGAAACCACCTGTTTATAAAGAAGAAATTGCTTTAGAGGACCTGCCCCAGGAGCCAAGCTATCTGCAGGAACCACAGCGCCCTCAAGAACCTGTTCTTCAGCCTGAGCCCCAGTCACCTGTCAGAGAAAGTAACCTGCCTTTGATTGCTGAGCCTAACAAGCCGAACTATAAAGAGCTTCCTCAAAAGCCAGTTGAACCTAACTATCAAGCTTTGCCAAGCCGTCCGCAAGCGCCGACTCAAACTTATCACTATAACCAGCTTTTTATCCAGTTAAAAGTCAGAGAAGAGTTGGAGGATGAGTCCAAGAAGAATATTCATCAACAAGAGGTTAGACAGGGAAGTTTTGCTGTTCTTAATCTGGTAACGGATGCTTTGCCTGCTTATCGCTTGACAATTCACTCTTTCGTATTGGAAGATCGTCTGCCAGAAGGCTTTGAATTGGATCTAGAAGCTACTAAAGCGAAAAGTCCTGGTTATGAGGTTTCTTATGACCCGAGCACCAGGGTCTTGACTTTTGTTGCTGCACCAGGTCTGCTTGAACGCTACAATGCTGACTTAAATACTGCGACCGAGACCCTAGCTCCAGCAGCAGTCGGTCGACTCTTGTATCCAGGCAGAACCTATACCAATCATTTCAGCTTACTGATTAATAATCAATACCGGATAGAATCCAATCAGGTTAGTGTTTCGACACCTCCTGCAGAGATTACTGTTCAAACAGCCCAAAAATTTGAGCCTTTTTCAAACCGAACTTGGCAGCATCCAAGATCTGCAAGTAAGCAAGCAAGCAACTTGCAGCTATCTGTCAGCTACCAAACCACACAAGTTCAATTGCCTAAAACTGGAAGCAGTTCGAGCTCTCTTCTCACCTATCTTGGCTTTGCGGCCTTGCTAGCTTCAGCTGGTTTCCGCCTTTCTAAGAAAAAGTCATAAAAAAGTGAGCAACTTCTGCATCAAGAGCTTTTGAACATGATAAATCAAGACTGAGACATTTTTGTCCCAGTCTTTTTTACTGAGGATTTTTTGAGCAAATGGTTGATAGATGTATCAAGCATTTTAGATAGGCAAGTATTTTAAGATGAACGTAAATCGTGTTATAATAGCCATGTCAAAGAATTTTTACCTACAATAATCACTAATGTTAAAGAATTTCATCTAGCCAAACAACTAAAAAATAAGTATGATGAGGAGGAAAAGATAATGTTAGGAAAACAATTGAAGTTTATACGGGAGCAAAAAGGCTATAGTCAAGCTCAGATTGCAGAATCATTAGGAACGACTCGGCAGACCATCTCGAACTGGGAAAATGATAAGACGATTCTAGATAGTGCAAGTCTTATTCGTCTAGCCGATTTTTACCAGATTTCATTAGACGAGTTATGCGGTCGAAAAGCTTTATCTATCTCCAAAGATTCGAGCATAAAATCAATGATTTTGACACATGCCTGTACACTTTGGACTTGCTTTGTTTCATCTCTCGAATAGTTCTATTGATTTTCCTGCTAACTTTTTAGTTATTTAGAATATTAGGAGGAAAACAATGTTTTACTATTTTTATTTATCTCTCGCAATTCTATTTGAAATTGCCGCCACAAGTCTTTTAAAACTATCTCAAGGTTTTTCGAAGTTATTTTTCGGTTGCCTTGCTTTGATATTTTATGGCTTGTGCTTTTTCTTTTTATCTCTATCTTTAAAAGGCGTTCAGTTAAATCTAGCTTACGCCATTTGGTCTGGAATAGGTCTAGTAGGGACAACGATATTATCTATTCTGCTTTGGCACGAAAAAGTAACAGCTGTAAGCCTTTTAGGGATAAGTCTAGTTATTGTCGGACTTGTTTTATTGAACTTATCACAAAAGACTCACTAGAGAATGGAGAATTATATGTTTGATAATTATTTTAAAAATAAAAAGGTTGTAATTATTGGTGCAAGTGGTAGTTTGGGAAGAGTCTATACACGGGCTTTTCATCAAGCGGGTGCTAGGTTATTTCTCTTAGGAAGAGATATAGATAAGTTAACGATGTTTGTGCAAGAATTTTCGTCTTTTATTCCAATAAGCTCAGTGGATATTACAAGTGAAGAGTCTCTAAAAAATGTAGTATCAGAGATAAAAGAGTGGTCGGAATGTATAGATATTGTTATCAATGCAACTGGTTTTGATGTAAGAAAGTCATTGTCAGCGCATTCCCTTGAGGACATAGAGCAGACACTATTGATTAATTTATCTGGCGCCATTCTGATTAGCAAGATTTTTCTGCCCTTATTAGCAAATGAAAAAGGTGCTACAATTGTGCATTCTGGCGGTTTTGCAGATGGGCGGCTCGCTTTCCCTTACTATAGCGTAGATGTGGCTAGTCGCGCAGGGATTTTTTCTTTTATTGAATCAATGAATCGCGAATTAAAGCAGGAGCAGGAAAAGGTGTATTTAACCTATTTTTGTCCCAATGCTGCGGACACACCCTCAGAAAAGCCTTACCATCCTGTTTGGAATGAGATGGGGATTAAGATTTCAACTACAGACGAAGTTTGCCTAGCTTTGCTAAAAGGTATTAAGTCTCATCGAAGAGTCATCCTGATGGGGCGAGGGGCATCTTTGTTTGCTAAACTCAACCTTCTGTCTTCAAGATTAGCTGATTTTCTTTTATTAGATAAATATAGCCGTATATTGAAAAAGCACTTTGCATAATCCATTTTCCCTATCTTTTCAGCCTTTTTTAAGAAAAAATTCAGTCCTGTTTAAGTAAAAATCTATATGATAATGCTATTCAAGTGAAAGGATGTGTATGGGATGACTTGTAAGCTGCATTAGCTTCTTGTTTGATAGAAACAGATTGAAAAATTTACAAAAGAAAGAAGGAATCGTATTAAATGGATATGGAAAAAATGATTGTTGTAGAAAAAAGCACCAAATGGTGGCTGACAGTTGCGACGGGTGGTGCTCTAGCAGTCGGACTTATGGGTGGCTATGGCCTTGCGACAGCTATTCACGGTACAAACAATCAGCAATCAGCTATTCAACAGACAGCTACTATGCCTGGAGCACCGGAGCAGGGGCAGAATGCAGGAAATGGCATGCCGCCACAAGCTGGTCAGAATGGTCAAAATGGTGGACCAGGTAATGGAATGCCGCCGCAGGATGGTGGACCAGGACAGAACGGTCAAGACCAAGGCATGCCGTCTCAAGACGGCCAGCAGTCTGACAATGACAAGAGCAAGAATTCTCCTGCTCAGCAAAATGACAACGGGAAGAAAAACAAGAAAAAGTCTTCAACGAACACAAACGAACAATCGGACAAGAACAATAATAAGTCGACAAAAGAAAATAAAACGTCGCAGTCGTAGAAAAAACTTACTGATTTTGACCCAAGTCATGATATAATAAGAATAGCAAATAAAACAAAAACCAAAAGACATAATCTTGGAAAGTTTTATTGGAGGAAAGAAAAATGATTAAAATTCTATTGGTAGAAGATGACCTTGGACTGTCAAACTCAGTTTTTGATTTTTTAGATGATTTTGCAGATGTAATGCAGGTTTTTGATGGTGAAGAAGGTCTATATGAAGCAGAAAGCGGTGTTTATGACCTCATCTTACTGGATCTCATGCTGCCTGAAAAGGACGGTTTCCAAGTGCTGAAAGATCTCCGAGCAAAAGGAATCACAACCCCTGTTCTCATCATGACAGCTAAGGAAAGCTTGGATGACAAAGGACATGGCTTTGAGCTCGGAGCTGACGACTATCTGACAAAACCTTTCTATTTGGAAGAACTGAAAATGCGGATCCAAGCGCTCTTGAAACGCGCTGGTAAATTCAACGAGAATACTCTTTCTTATGGTGATGTAACTGTCAATCTATCTACAAATTCAACCACGAAGGCGGGTAAAGATGTAGAGTTGCTTGGTAAAGAGTTCGACCTCTTGGTTTATTTCCTGCAAAATCAAAATGTAATCTTGCCTAAGACTCAAATTTTTGACCGTCTGTGGGGCTTTGACAGTGATACCACTGTT
>CAUSZI010000082.1:0-7255 GCA_963536045.1 uncultured Streptococcus sp. | reverse complement strand
CCGTCTTCCCGATAGAGTTTAAAATCTTGATAGTCTCCCAAACTCTTCCGGACTAAAGCAAAGGCCATTTTCTTTCCACAACGAATAGCTTGCCTGCCTAAAGCATCTCTGAATTTGTACAAGACACCTTGGTGAGGTTTCCAGCCTCCTAAATAAGTCGGAGTTGTCGTCCGGCACTCAATCGCAACCGGACTCGGAATCGTGGTTATCCATGGGATGCCAAAGCGATCAGAAATCAGGCCTGCTGGTGAAGCAACAAAATCCGCTATGACCAAATTCGGTTTACCGCCCTCTCGCCAAATTCGATTTAATTCGTCTATAACCTCTGGAATTAGTCTAGAATTGGCCCGAAACTGCTGATAGGTAATTAAAGGGTTGCTTTGCTGCGGGGTATTTGCGATGTCCTCCATCACCGTCGGTCTTTCTGGAAAGAGAGCCAGACAGTCAAAACCGATTTCCTCTACTAGCTCTTTCTTTTGGCAGCCAGTGATGACCCGA
The DNA here is from genome assembly GCA_963536045.1 of uncultured Streptococcus sp. Taxonomy (GTDB): domain Bacteria; phylum Bacillota; class Bacilli; order Lactobacillales; family Streptococcaceae; genus Streptococcus. The sequence continues at coordinate 6,757 of CAUSZI010000082.1, read as the reverse complement.
ATTTGAAAATGCGGATCCGTCAGCAGAGGCTTGACTAAGGTCAAAGTAGGCAGCAGATGCCCACTAAACGGCACACTAATCACATCAATCTTTATCACTTTTTCTAATCCAGTCATAAACTAATCCTTTCACATCTTCCCTGTATTCATAATCAAAATGGTTGCTATCCACCATCATATCAGCTAGATGGCCATCTAAAAATCTACTGTAAATATCCTTCGTGCCTTTGATGACCAGCAAGTCAATATCCTTGCGATTTAGGAGTCTCCGTGAAACAGGCCCCAGCGCAATCACTCTCAGTCTGATCGGCAGATTTTCCTCACCCAAGCCCTCCAACCACTGGGTTAGCATATTGAGTCCAGAGCTTTTGCAGATAATGACAGCATCCTCAGCATCCAGTAAAGGAGACAAGTGCCGTTGCAAAGCCTTTTGAAAGCGAGAATTGTAGAGAGTATGCCAATAGTAACGAATATTGGAAATGGAAGCTGTCAACAAGGAAACTTGGGTTTGTCTCTCATGCTCAAATTTCTGATTAAATGGAAAATTGCTAGCCACCACTGAGAAATCCGGTGGACAAATCTGTTCAAGAAACTCAAGCTGTCCAGCAGTGAGACTAGCGCAGTCCAAATGACTGCTGCCACTGAGAAAAAGCAAGACCTTAATAGATTTCAACATGGTTTGATCTGGCGACAGAGCATCCAACTTAGCCAAGTACTGCTTCATCTTACTCATAGCGGATTTTCCCATCCGTCACTCGAATCTTTCTTCCCCGCCAGTTAATCACCCGCGGACTGAGCAAGACATAGAGGAAAAGCCAAGGCAAGAGTAAGTCATTCAGTACCTCGTAAAACACCTCATCAGGATGCGGCCGAGCAGTTAGGATAAGGCGACGATAAGCCAGCATCCAAACCGCTTTGATCAAGAGCAAAAGCAAAGCCAGCAGTACAAAAGGCCAGCCAAGAAAGAAACTAATGAGCAAGGCAGGAAGGGGCAGGAAACTAGGCAGAGTAATTAAAATAATAACCTTCCAGTCCAAGTGCTCCTTCAGATAGATAGAGCTAAAAAGCAGCCAACGCTTCATCTGCAGCAAATATTGTTTGGCATCCTTGATAGTAGTCCGAACATTGCATGCCACCCGCGTCTGGATAATCTCAACTCCCTTGCTGCGCAGAAAATCCGCTACAGCCAAATCATCACATAGATAGTCTTTAATAGCACTGAAGAGCTTCTGCTCTCTAGCCAGTTCAAGTGGCAGGATGTAAAACATTCCATTAATCGAGTGATTGGCTTTGACTTCTGCCATGGTAAAATAGGTAATGAAAGAATTCCCATTGACAAAAGCTGCCACTAGCTTGGACCAGAAATTGCTTCGCTCTTGATTATAGGGAATGCCGGTCAAAATAACATTCTCACCCAGATAATCTGTCAATTCTCCCATTTTTGAAAAATCAATGACACTGTCGTCATCGAGAACAATCAGATATGGCCGGATCAGCTCATCTATGATCTGCTCAATCTTATAACTCTTAGGATTAATCCCCTGAGGGACATCCTCCATGAGAAAAACGCGAATACGCTGGGCATAAGAAGGATTTTGACAAATCTTGTCAGTCACTCGCTGAGCCTCTTGATCAGACTGATCAATCAGCCAGTAAAACTCAACTGCTTCTGTCTGTTGGAGATTGGCTAGTAAGTCATTTTCCAAACGAGGGTCACCAGATAGGATGGGCTGAACCACCGTATAAAGCTCCTCTTGAAAGTCCGATGAAGAGCTCTGCCCTTTTTTCAAATAAGCCAAAGACAAGAGCCAACGCAAGATAAAAAGAAGCAAATAGGCAGCAGCCAACAGGAAAAAAATAAGTTTCATGATTAAAGCCCCTTTCTTAGATATGCGCCAATCAAACGGATAATCCATTTTTGCGGAAGTAGCTTCATGAGCCAAGCCAGTAGTCGATATCTCTTGCCCACTATAGCATAAGAACGGCCTTGCTGGAGCAGTCTAATGATGCGCCATGCTGCTATCTCTGGGCTCATCTGCAACTGGCTTCCACCCAAAGCATCCTGTAGCTCTGGAAGAAAGATAGCAGTCCGAACCGGTCCTAAAACGTAAAGACAAACCGTCACCTCAGAGCCTTTAAGGTGCAGCTCTTCTTGCAAGGCTAGACAGTAGGTCTGCAAAGCGGCCTTGCTGGAGCTATAAGCTGCCAAATAAGGATGGGGACAAAGGGTAGCTAAAGAAGAAAGCTGGACAAGCCTTATCTTGCGATTGCGCTCCGCAACCTGCTTCATCAGCCGAATAGGCGCTTGGTAATTAACCTGCCAGAGGGCATTTTCATCTGCTTTCGAAAGAGATAGCGCTGGACCAAAAGTAGCCAGACCGCAGCAATTAATCAGTAGATCTGCCTCTAGCTGCTGAGCAAAATTGTCTACCGCAGCCGCATCCAGCAAATCCAAAACTCTACAGGAAAGCTTGGCCTGAACTCCAGACAAGTCCTCTTGCAGCTGAGTAAGTTTAACTTTATCTCTGCCGACTAAGACTAGCTGGTCTGTCCTTTGAGCCAGTTCTTTAGCCAACTGACGACCTATACCTCCCGAAGCTCCCAAAATCACAGCTTTGCTGATTGTTTTTTCCATTTGCATAGATATAGTTTACCAGATTTTGACAAGATATAAAACTAATTGCTAGATTTTGCTTTTGCCTTCTAGAGATGAAAAACATTTCTCACTCTCTCCTGAATATGCTAAAATAGACTTAAATGAAATGAAAAAGGAGCATTTATGAAATATCCTAATCTTTTAGAGCGTTTTCTGACATATGTCAAAGTCAACACGCGCTCAGACGAGACATCTACTACTACACCCAGCACCCAGAGTCAGGTGGACTTTGCCAACAAGGTCCTCATCCCTGAAATGAAGCGGGTTGGCTTGGAAAATGTCTACTACCTGCCCAACGGCTTTGCGATTGGAACTCTGCCAACCAACGACCCTAGCTTTACCCGCAAGATTGGCTTTATTTCCCACATGGATACGGCAGACTTCAATGCGGAAAACATCCAGCCGCAGGTCATCGAGAATTATGATGGCGGTGTGATTCCGCTGGGGCAATCCGGCTTTAACCTAGATCCTGCTGACTTTGCCAGTCTCCATAAATACAAGGGCCAAACCTTAATTACGGCTGACGGAACCACTCTTTTAGGAGCGGATGACAAGTCAGGTATTGCTGAAATCATGACTGCTATCGAATACCTGTCTGCCCATCCAGAAATCAAGCATGGAGAAATCCGAGTTGGCTTTGGACCAGATGAGGAAATCGGTATCGGGGCTGATAAGTTTGACGCTGAAGACTTCGATGTGGACTTTGCCTACACAGTAGATGGCGGCCCTCTAGGAGAACTCCAGTACGAAACCTTTAGTGCTGCTGGAGCAGAACTGACCTTCCAAGGCCGCAATGTCCATCCGGGAACTGCTAAAGACCAGATGGTCAATGCTCTCCAGCTTGCTATTGACTTCCACAACCAGCTGCCAGAAGCCGACCGACCAGAGAAGACCGAGGGCTACCAAGGCTTCTACCACCTGATGAACCTGACCGGTACTGTCGAAGAAGCACAAGCAAGCTACATTGTCCGCGACTTTGAGACAGAAGCTTTTGAAAATCGCAAAGCTGCTATGCAGGCTATTGCTGAAAAGATGAACCAAGAGCTAGGAAGCGAACGCATTATCTTGACCCTCAAAGACCAGTATTACAACATGAAGCAGGTCATTGAAAAGGACATGACACCTATCCATATCGCCAAGGCAGTCATGGAAAATCTGGACATCCAGCCTATTATCGAGCCTATCCGCGGCGGAACTGACGGCTCTAAAATTTCCTTTATGGGCATCCCGACCCCTAACCTCTTTGCCGGCGGCGAAAACATGCATGGTCGCTTCGAATATGTCAGCCTAGAAACCATGGAACGCGCTGTAGATACCATCATCGGCATTGTTTCCTATCAAGAGTAAAAAAATAAACCACAGAAGTTCATGAAGAATTTCTGTGGTTTTTTGTTATTTGCAGAGAATAATATATTCGGATAATTTAAACACTTTGCTCCTAAACATTTCTTATCAACTATCATTCCGTGAACTTATTTTGTGTTTTCTTATACTCTTTCGATTTTTCTCCATACCAGTCCTTAACTGTGTAGCCAAATTGTTCCCGATATTGTTCGGAATATTTAAAGAGATAGTATCCTCTCAGAATGTCAATAGAAAAAACATATATAGCAAATAAAAGAATCGCAGGCATAAAAGGTGTGACAATAGCATTAATTGCTCCCCTAGTATCACTTCCTGTCGAACGATCAAACAATGCTAAAAAAGCAGTAACTCCTGTTCCTCCTATAAAAATAAGGCCATCAGATACTTTCTCCGTAAACAAAGCTGATAAAGGAACAAATGGTTCCCGATTTTCTACAGATTCTCTTATTTTTCTAGGAACGGTTCTAGCGAGATAATAACAGATAATTACAAACAGAAATCCCGATAGAATGCCTAGAAGATTCCTTCGTGAAGCTATTGATAATGTTAAGCAAATTTCCATTATGAATATTAACAAAAGCATATAACAAAAAGTTATATATTTTAAAATCATTGGATTGTTTCTATATTTTATGGAAAAAACAATATCAATATAAAGTATATAAAAGAAAAGAAACATAATAATTAGGGGGAAATTAAACCAACTAAAATTTTGCGTAGTATATATAGTATCCCCGCTTAATAGCACAGGAACTACTATAGATAAGACATATAGTAAGAGTGAAAACAATGCAAATCCTATGAATCTTTTATAATTTCCTTTCGTCTTTACTTTAGTTACAATATCTTCATTAACGAAAGATTGACTTTCTTCAAATGTATAATTGAATAATCTCATTTTAATATTCCTCTCCAAGCAATGGTCAAATCATTCCAATAATAAGCATACCTTGCCAATTCTTATTATTTTCTCTGTTTATTTTAACACAATATCAATCAAATAAGTATAGGGTTGTGAAAATCAAAAACGAATGATGGTCTTAGACTTGGCTTGATCTTCATCATTCGTTTTATTGTTATTTTACATCAAAATGTAAGCTTAGCTAATCTGAACAGTTTTCAGTTGGCCGTCAGCTCCTGTAAAGCTGATGCTTCTGCTTGCTGCATTATAGCTGAAAGTCTCTGGGCTGACACCGTAGTTCTGAGAAAGCTCCAGCAATTTTTGGTTGAATGCTTCCTCTGTCATGCCAAAACTCGCTGCTAAGCTTGATTGACCAGCTGGATTTGCAGTTGTCGAAGCTTCTGCTGGTTTGTCAGATTGGTTTTGAGCTGCTTCTCCAGTGGCAGATTCAGAAGGTAGATTGCTAGTTTGTGCCGTTTCTGGAGCACTGCTGCTGGCTGCCTGACCAGAAGCAGGTTGTTCAGCCGGTGCTTTGAGGAAGCCTTTTTGCACCGCATAGGCATCTGCTGCTTGGCGCTCGGCTTCTGACAAGTCTTTCTTGTAAATATAGTGCTCATGATCCAGATGGGCTACCCGATAGCCTTGCTCATCCGCTCCGACCATATCCTGCAGATTAAAATGATAGCCATCATCTTCCCTATGCTGAGAATCAGACTCGCTTGTTCCCTTAGGATGGACGAGTGACTGCTGGAAGGCCAGGATTTCCTTAAGTAGCTCTTTCTTGTCTGTAGCTCTCTGTCCAAGCTTATCAAAAAGCTGGTCCAGCTGCTGGTATTGCTGCTCACTTCCTTGATTCTTTTCCAAATACTGATGAATCGACATGAGCAGATTATAAAGCTGTTGATAAACTTCCTGATTTTCCGTGTTAGCTGGCTCTTCCTTTTGTCCAGCAATGGTTCGGCTCATCTGATCCAAAAGCTTCTGACTCGCTGTCAGTAAAGCTTGCTTATCTGAGCTGCTGCTCTTTAATTCCTTGCCTAGTTCCAAGATTCTAGCTGCATAGTCTGCTCGGCTGTTTTGGTCCTTTACTTCTCCAAGTAATTCCTGCGCTTTTCCAAGAAAGACAAGAGCTTGAGCACTCTTCTCGCTCTCATCCGAGGTGCCAAAATCATCATAAATCCCCTTCAAAAAGTCATAAATCATGGCCTTATAGGTTGGCTGATCTGGCTCTCCCTGATCCAGCTCTGTCTTTTCAGAGGACGGAGAAGGCTGGCCGCTAGCAAGGGCAGCTGCAATCTCTTTCTTAGTCTGATAGAGCGCGGGGAAAAGCTGCTGAAGATTGGTCGCTTCTATAAAGGCTTGGGACTTATAGAGTGTCAAGGTCAGCCCAGCCGCTTTTCTGCGCAGCTCAGGGCTCAAGCGACCATCCTCTAATGCTTGGTAGAAATAGCGAATATAATCAACCGCTGTGACGCCTGTCCGATCATGATAATCTTCTAAAGCAGATAGTAATTGTCCTAGCTCTGCCATTTCAGCTTGATTCTGCCCAGCATAAGCATTTTGCAGACGCTGCAGCAAGTCAGCTTTCTTCAGCCCATAGCTATCTGTCTCAAGTCGGTTCATTCTCTCCAAAAGTCCTTGATAGGTCTTGTCCAGCTCGGTCTCTTGGATTGGCTTGACCGTCTGATCCACATGGATAAACTGCTTATCAAAGTTATCCAGACTGCTCAGATAACCAGCTGTTGAGTTGCTTGGCAGCTTCTTCATGGTTTCTACAAACTGCCCCAAAGCAAGCTCAATCCGCCGCTGCATAAGAGGAGCATCGGCATAGAGACG
>CAUSZI010000081.1:0-7313 GCA_963536045.1 uncultured Streptococcus sp. | reverse complement strand
TAGTCCGGAAGAGTTTGGGAGACTATCAAGATTTTAAACTCTATCGGGAAGACGGTACAGAAGCCATTTATTCGCCTTACTCTATCTTAGCTTTGGGCATGAAAGAGCTAGAGTTTCGAGACGATTTTCCTAAGCAGCTTCGCTGGGTTGGCTACAAATGCCTGTCCTTTGATCGTCTGCCTGAAGCACATGAGTCTTATTTTGAGACCGATAAGAAGCGGGTTTTAGTGACTTGCGGTACGCATTTGAAATGGGAGAAGGAGCGCATGGTGGAGCGAGCGAAAAAGCTGAGTCAGCTCTACCCAGATTACCTCTTTTACGTCACCTTGGGAGAAGCTAGTGGCTTGGAGAATCCTCCGCACAGACTGGCGGAAAACCTGCTGCTCTTTGACTATCTGCCCTATACCGATATTCTGGATAAGATAGATTTTGCCATTCAGCACGCAGGAACGGGTATCATGATGGCCTGTATTGAGCAGGAGATTCCCAGTCTCATTTTGCCGCAGGATTATGACCAGTTTGACAATGCCGTTCGTGCTGAGCTAGCTGGGGTGGGGCTGGTTGCTCGCAGAAAGACCGATACAGAAGTGCTTTGCCTTTTTAAGGAATTGACGAATCGCACGGACTGGTCTCAGTTGAAAACTCTTGCCCAACAAAGCAAAGAATATGAGCCTACAGAAATTCTCTATCAGGAGCTGGGGCGCCTGCTCAAGCTTGATTTATAACTGAAAAACTCAACAAACTATTAAAGCATACTTCCAATATTAAAGTGTCTGAATTATTAAATTTCCCTATTCTTTTCAAGGAATAGGTTTTTTGGTCTATTCAAGTCTTTTTTAAGATGTTAAAATGAAAGTGATTACAAGAAAGTCGTTGGAAAGTCAACTTGGCTTTCTCTGAGTGACTGAAGAGGAAAGATAATGAAGAAAGCAATTCTAATGATGACTTTTGGCTCGCCAGAGGAGATTAGCTTTGAGGGAGTGGCTGAATTTTTTACCAATATTCGCCGCGGTGTCAGGCCGCAAGACCATGAAATTCAGACCCTCTATGATAACTATGTTCTCATCGGTGGAACGCCTCTGCAGCGTATCAGTCTAGAAGAGGTGGAAAAGGTTCGTCAGCGTTTGGCTGGCGAGTATGCGGTTTATTTTGCCAATAAATTTTCACGTCCTTTTATACCAGATGTGATTGAGCAGATGGAAGAGGATGGTATTGAGGATTGTATCTGTTTGATTCTAGAGCCGCATTTTTCTTACTATTCTGTCATGGGCTATGAGAAGTTTATCCAGAGTGATTCCATCCGCTTTAATATCATTAAGGAATGGTATCAGGAAGAAGCTATTCTTGATTATTGGGCAGAGGAGCTGAGAAAGATTCTTACAGAAGAGGTTAGAGAAGAGACCTTCAAGATTTTCTTCTCAGCCCACAGTGTGCCTATTCTGGCCTTGGATTTCGGAGATCCTTACATTGATCAGATCTATGACAATGCCCGTTTGATTGCTGAAAGGTTAGGTCTGACAGAAGAGGATTATCTCAATGTTTGGCAAAGTGAGAGTGACATCGGACTCCCTTGGATTAAACCTGACGTGCTGGACTACATGCGCCAGCAAAAAACACATCCGCAGCATTATATTTTTGTGCCGATTAGCTTTATAAGTGAGCATATAGAGGTTCTTTTTGACAATGACGTGGAGTGTAAGGAACTTTGCAATGTTCTGGGTGTTGCTTATCACAGACCTCCTATGCCCAATGCAGACGACCGTTTAATTGAGGCCCTGATTCAAACTATCCGCCGCCATGAGCATGAACCCTTCAAAGAATGTTTTCCAGAAGAAGAAACCTTCGATGAATTGCAGCCGTCGGAGGAGAGCAGCCAGATTCTTGCAGAGGATGAAGAGCTGAAAATGCCAGATTTCGTCAAGAAACTGATTGAGAAAAAAGGGCGCGAGAATGTTAAGATGCCATATTTTGTCAAGAAAATGCTGGAGAAAGCAGGAAAGCTGCCCAAGAGTTGATTGTTCATACTCGTTGATGACTTTATAAGATTATTCTAGAAGGAGAAAACCGTGAGACTTTGGCACCAAGATTTGATTGAAAAACTTCCGAGCCAGCAGCTTTTAGGCCAGCACCGAGAGTGTGCAGCCTTACGTGGTCAAGGTTGGGGCAAGCCGCATGCGACGGTCAACTATGTTTTTGAGCACAGCCCTTATCGCCTGTATGCTTATCACCTGCTGATTATGGAGGAGATGCAAAAGCGGGGCTATCAGCCAGACAATCTTTGGCTGGATAAAGACTACCGTGGGAAGTCATGTCCTCCGTACCGGCAGTTACCAGCTGAGGAGCTTGAACATCCCATTTATCCGGAGCATGACGCAACCTATCTGCAAGAATGCTTGGAAAATCTGAAAGAGAAGGGAATAAATATTGTCTGATTTCCAAGTGCCAAGACGGCATAGTATTAAGGTTATAGAACAAAAAAAGGAAGAGACATTGCTCTTCTTTTTTGACTTTTACGAATTCAAAATAAACTTCTCAATAGCAGTAGCAACCCCATTTTCTTCACAGCTGTCTGTGACGGCATCGGCTAGGCCTTTGACATAGTCTGAAGCATTTCCCATGGCAACACCGAGACCTGCATATTCCAGCATTTCGATGTCGTTGTTGGCATCACCGATTGCCATGATTTCTTGAGGATTGACGTCCAATTGTTTAGCCAGTCGCTCTAGGGCAAAGGCTTTGGTTACACCGGACGGCATAGCCTCGTAAATGACCGGCTGAGAGCGAACACCACTGAAACGCTGGCAGATTTCTTGGCCAAAGTCGGCTTCAAAAGCATCTACCTGCTCTTGGCTGCCTAAAAACATAGCTTGGAACATTCTGTGTTGACCGTTGCAAGCTTCTTCTAGGCTAATCTCGGTTGGAGTAGTGAAGACCAAGCTAGCATCATTCACGACATAGGAACTGGCTTTTTCTCCAACGACGAAATAATGCTCTTCATCAAAGAGAGTCAGCTGGACAGGGCTATTTTCAGACAGGGAGTAGAGATAGCGAATATCCTGACCGCTCAGCTCTTGCCAGTCTACCAGACTCCAGTCACTGGTCTGGTGAGTGGCGCAGCCATTGTCCACGATAACGTATTCATTTTCCTGTGCCAGACCTAACTTGTCATAGTAAGGCTTGACGCCGACCAAGGGGCGACCTGTGCAAAGAACCAATTTGACTCCTTTTTCAATAGCTCGGTGCAGAGCTTCGATGTGAGCCTGGGGAATGTCTTTTTTGCTATTGAGCAAGGTGCCGTCCATATCAAGTGCAAGAATTTTAATCATAAAGTGTCTCCAAAATTATTCTCTGACTAGTATAGCATAATTTATAGAGAAAGTCCGAGTCTATAGGAAAAATCACTGGTCTTGTGTTATAATAAATAGAATACCCTAAAAGGATGAGAAAAATGAATTTAGAAGATTTGAAAAAACGTCAGGAGAAAATCCGCAATTTCTCCATCATTGCCCACATCGACCACGGGAAATCAACTTTAGCCGACCGGATTTTGGAGGCGACTGAGACGGTTTCCAGCCGGGAAATGCAGGCCCAACTCTTGGACAGCATGGACTTGGAGCGGGAGCGCGGTATCACCATTAAGCTCAATGCTATCGAGCTCAATTATACCGCCAAGGACGGTGAAACCTATATCTTCCACTTGATTGACACGCCGGGACACGTGGACTTTACCTATGAAGTTTCTCGGTCGTTAGCGGCCTGTGAAGGGGCTATTTTGGTCGTGGATGCGGCTCAGGGGATTGAAGCTCAGACCTTGGCTAATGTCTATCTAGCGCTGGATAATGACTTGGAAATCCTGCCTGTTATCAATAAGATTGATCTGCCAGCTGCTGATCCAGAGCGGGTGCGGGCGGAGATTGAAGATGTGATTGGTCTGGATGCTAGCGAAGCAGTTTTAGCTTCTGCCAAGGCTGGCATCGGAATTGAGGAAATTTTAGAGCAGATTGTGGAAAAAGTTCCAGCTCCTACTGGAAATGTAGAAGCACCGCTCAAAGCCTTGATTTTTGACTCGGTCTATGACGCCTATCGTGGGGTAATCCTGCAAGTGCGGGTTATGGACGGTGTGGTCAAGCCGGGAGATACCATTCAGCTCATGAGTAATGGCAAGACCTTTGACGTAACTGAGGTCGGCATCTTTACGCCCAAGGCCATTGGCCGTGATTTTTTAGCGACAGGGGATGTTGGCTATATCGCAGCCTCTATCAAGACGGTACAGGACACCCGGGTCGGAGACACAGTTACCTTGGCGGACAATCCAGCTGCAGAGCCACTAGCTGGCTACAAGCAGATGAATCCTATGGTCTTCGCTGGTCTATATCCGATTGAGACCAATAAATACAATGACCTGCGTGAGGCGCTGGAAAAGCTCCAGCTAAACGATGCCAGTCTGCAGTTTGAGCCAGAAACATCACAAGCTCTTGGTTTTGGATTCCGTTGTGGATTCCTGGGCTTGCTGCACATGGATGTTATTCAGGAGCGTTTGGAGCGCGAGTTTAATATTGATCTGATTATGACGGCGCCGTCAGTTATCTATAAGGTCAATATGACAGATGGTGCTTCAATTGATGTGTCCAATCCGAGCGAATTTCCAGACCCGACCAAGATTGATTCCATTGAGGAGCCTTATGTCAAGGCGCAGATTATGGTGCCTCAGGAATTTGTCGGAGCAGTGATGGAGTTGGCTCAGCGCAAGCGCGGTGACTTTGTGACCATGGACTATATCGATGATAATCGGGTCAATGTCATCTATCAAATCCCACTTGCTGAAATCGTCTTTGACTTCTTTGACAAGCTCAAGTCCTCTACTCGTGGCTATGCTAGCTTTGACTATGAAATCTCTGAGTATCGCTCGTCCAAGCTGGTGAAGATGGATATTCTCCTCAATGGTGACAAGGTTGATGCTCTCAGCTTCATCGTTCACAAGGAATTTGCTTATGAGCGCGGTAAGCTGATTGTAGACAAGCTCAAGAAAATCATTCCTCGTCAGCAGTTTGAAGTACCTATTCAGGCAGCCATCGGACAGAAAATCGTGGCTCGTACAGACATCAAGGCTCTGCGTAAAAATGTCTTGGCCAAGTGTTATGGTGGTGACGTTTCTCGGAAGCGCAAACTCCTAGAAAAACAAAAAGCCGGTAAAAAACGCATGAAAGCTATCGGATCTGTCGAAGTCCCACAAGAAGCCTTTCTCAGCGTCCTGAGTATGGATGAGGAATAAAGTCTTATTTCTCTAGGCAATATATCTCAAAAGGAGAAAATCATGAAACAATCGTATCTGCTTGGAGCAGTTCTGGTATTAACTTCACTTACTCTTGCATCGTGTGCCAATTCTGGACAAAAGACTGGTCAATCTAGTTCTTCAACCAGTTCCAGTGCACAAGTGAAAAAGAAGTCTTCAAATTCTTCTTCTAAAAAAAGCAAGAGCAAAGACAATCAAGAAACAAAACGTATTGGTTCTCCTGAGTTTGGTTATATCGATATCCCAAGTAAATGGATTAAATTTTTTGATGCAGAGGTTGAGGGACTTATTCAATATACAGATGGCTCTGCTTATAATATCGTTACCATGAATGCTGTTTCCAAGGCAGAAGCTGAAGTAGCAGATGGTGAGACTTTCAATGCAGAAACAATTGCTCAGCATGTAGCCTATAATTGGAGTCAAAAAGATAATATTGAGAAGATGTGGGGCTCTAAAAGTACTGTCTCAGGAATAGAAGCCTTTCAAATAAACATCATTCTGAAATCGGGGCAACTTGCTAATACATTGGTTTTCCAAAAAGATGACAAAGTCTATATACTATCCTTTGAAGGCGACGAAGAAACTCTTGATGATTTCATTACAAACATGAAAGATACTTGGAGCCTTGATGGCAAGGGAGCAGTCAGCGAATAATAGTTTAAAAAACAAGAGGCCTATTTATTAAGTCTCTTGTTTTTTTTCAGTGTAGAAGCTAATTATGTTTCACAAAAAGATAGTAATAAATCAGAGAAAATGTTCGACCACTACCGAATCCAAGTAAAAAGACTTACAAAAATTTGTAGGTTTTTTCTTAAAATCCGAACGTTAGGAAATCTTTTTTGGATTTTACTTGACATTTTTTGAAATAGGAATATGATAAAATGTGAACACTGTATAAGACAAATCTTGTGAGTGTTCGAAAATAATAGAGCGTTGCATCCGTAAGTCAATTTGACACGGCTCTTAAAAAACAAAAGGAGAAAGAATGAATACTTATATCCAAAAGAAAATCGCAAACATGAAGCTGACGCTTTCTGAAATGTCTGGTGGCTACAAACGAATGGTGACTAGTATGAAGAAGCTCGGCTTTTCTGGTACCTTGAAACTTATCTGGGACGATTTGTTTGCTCATCGCAGTCTAGGTCAATGGGTTTATCTCTTGATTCTAGGGAGTTTTCCGCTCTGGCTAGAGCTGATATATGAACATCGCATCGTGGATTGGACGGGGATGATTTGCAGTCTGACTGGGATTATCTGTGTGATCTTCGTTTCTGAAGGACGGGCTAGCAATTACCTCTTTGGTTTGATTAATTCTGTGATTTACTTGATTTTGGCTTTGCAGAAAGGCTTCTATGGCGAGGTCCTGACGACTCTTTACTTTACCATCATGCAGCCAATTGGCCTCTTAGTGTGGATTTATCAAGGTCAGTTTAAGAAAGAAAAGCAAGAGTTTGTTGCTCGTAAGCTAGATGCCAAAGGATGGACAAAATATCTATCACTCAGTGTGCTTTGGTGGTTGGTCTTTGGTTTGATTTATCAGTCTGTGGGGGCTAATCGTCCTTATCGTGATTCAATCACGGATGCGACAAATGGTGTAGGGCAAATCTTGATGACGGCTGTTTATCGTGAACAGTGGATTTTCTGGGCAGCGACCAATATTTTTTCTATTTACCTCTGGTGGGGTGAAAGTCTTCAGATTCAAGGGAAATATTTGATCTATTTAATCAACAGTTTGGTAGGATGGTACCAGTGGAATAAGGCTGCTAAAAAAGCATAGTCCTATAAACAGAAAAGAAATCGGATGCGACAATGTCTCTCTTTCCTTTCGTCCTAAAAATATGGTAAACTAGTATTAGTAAAATTTATTAGATTTAGGAAGGAATGACTATGAAAAAGAAGTACTTTATGCTCTCCCTGACTATCTTAGCCGGTCTCTCCCTGTCCTCTTGTAGCCTTATCAGGAGCTATAGCAGTCGGAAACCATCTGATTCTTCTAGTCGGGTTTCCCTGAGAGATGACA
>CAUSZI010000080.1:0-7415 GCA_963536045.1 uncultured Streptococcus sp. | reverse complement strand
TCTGAATCTGGATGAGAAAGAGAAAAACCGCGTCGTCTTTAATGAAATCACCAAAGATGCAGTCAAGAATGCTTTTAAAGAGCCGCGCCAGATTGATATGGATTTGGTCGATGCGCAGCAGGCTCGCCGAGTTCTGGATCGCTTGGTTGGTTATTCCATTTCTCCTATTCTCTGGAAGAAAGTCAAGAAAGGTCTGTCAGCTGGTCGAGTGCAGTCTGTTGCCCTCAAGCTGATTATCGACCGGGAAAATGAAATCAACGCCTTCAAACCAGAAGAATACTGGACAATTGACGGAACCTTCAAGAAAGGAACCCGTCAGTTTCAGGCCAGCTTCTACGGTATGAATGGTAAAAAGATGAAGTTGTCTAACAACGACGAGGTCAAAGAAGTCCTGTCTCACCTCAAGGGTGATGATTTTACAGTTGACAGCGTTGAAAAGAAAGAGCGTCGACGCAATGCTCCGCTACCCTACACGACTTCCTCAATGCAGCAGGATGCCGCTAATAAGATTAATTTCCGGACTCGTAAGACCATGATGGTGGCTCAGCAGCTCTATGAAGGGATTAACATCGGTTCTGGCGTACAAGGTCTGATTACGTATATGCGTACCGACTCGACTCGTATCAGTCCTGTAGCGCAAAATGAAGCAGCAAGCTTTATCACGGATAAATTTGGTGCTAAATATTCCAAACATGGCAGCAAGGCTAAGAACGCTTCTAGCGCTCAAGATGCCCACGAGGCCATTCGTCCTTCCAGCGTTTTCAATACTCCAGAAAGCATCGCAAAGTATTTGGACAAGGATCAGCTTAAGCTCTATACTCTAATCTGGAACCGTTTTGTAGCCAGCCAAATGACAGCAGCAGTCTTTGATACTATGAATGTTAAGCTGGGGCAAAATGGTGTCCAATTTTCCGCCAATGGCAGTCAGGTCAAGTTCGATGGCTATCTGGCTATTTATAACGACTCTGACAAGAATAAAATGCTGCCAGATATGGAAAAGGGGGATACAGTCAAGCGAGTCAATACCAATCCAGAACAGCACTTTACCCAGCCACCTGCACGTTATTCTGAAGCGACTCTCATCAAGACTTTAGAAGAAAATGGTGTTGGTCGACCATCTACCTATGCACCGACTATTGAGACCATTCAGAAACGATATTACGTTAAGCTGGTTTCTAAGCGCTTTGAGCCGACGGAACTAGGGGAGATTGTCAATTCATTGATTGTCGAATTCTTCCCAGGCATCGTAAATGTGAAATTTACAGCTGAAATGGAAGCAAAACTGGATGATGTAGAAGTTGGAAAAGAGCAGTGGCAGAAGGTTATTGACGAGTTTTATCAACCTTTTGAAAAGGAAGTAGCTAAGGCCGAGACCGAAATGGAGAAAATCCAAATCAAGGATGAACCAGCTGGTTTTGATTGTGAGGTCTGTGGCAGTCCAATGGTCATCAAGTTGGGTAGATTTGGCAAGTTCTACGCCTGCAGTAACTTCCCAGACTGTCGTCACACTCAGGCTATTGTCAAGGAAATCGGCGTGACCTGCCCACAGTGCCAAAAAGGTCAAGTTATCGAGCGTAAGACTAAGCGAAATCGCATTTTTTATGGCTGTGATCGTTATCCTGACTGTGATTTCACATCTTGGGACAAGCCAGTCGGTCGGAACTGTCCAAAATGTGACCATTATCTGATTGAAAAGAAAGTTCGTGGTGGCGGCAAGCAAGTGGTCTGCAGCAATGGCGATTACGAAGAAGAAAAAGTGAAATAGTTATTTTTACATAATTTATATTACGTAAAATATCTTTCTGAAGAAGAGGTGAAGTTTTATGACAGATAAATTTGCAGAATTTCTAAAAATCGCGTCTCAACTGAATAAGATAGGAATTGTTCCACTTCTGATGGGTTCCTTGGGGTTGGAACAGGTTACTGGACAAGACTGGCAATCTCGTGATATTGATATTCATGTTCATGGTGATGAGCGTGGCTGGGAAGCACCAGATGAAGAGCGAATTTATGATATGGACAAGATTGAGCCTATGATGGAGCGCTTGGGCTATCGCTTAGTCGATCTGCACGAGCATGAATTTCAAAAAGAAGGCTTATCTATTGAATTTGGAGCCATGGAAACCTTGGAGGCATTCGCTGGTGTGCCGCTAGAGAAGTTGACTCGAAAAGAAGTTGAAGATGTTGAGTTTCTACTGCCGAATGCAGAGCAATTCTTAGCTATCTACCGTGCTTCTTCCCAAGATTCTTACCGAAATGAAAATAACAATCATAAGGATTTTGCTAAGATTGCTTACTTGGAAAAAATGACAAAATGATGGATAGATGGGAATTCTCCTGTCTGTCTTTTTTACTATCTTTTTGTTATAATGGTCAGAGTGAAAATCTAGAAATATCCAAGGGAGAGTATCATGTCATCATCCTATATCAATGTTATCGGTGCTGGTCTGGCTGGCAGTGAAGCAGCTTACCAGATTGCCAAGCGTGGCATCCCAGTCAAACTCTATGAAATGCGGGGTGTTAAGTCAACTCCTCAACACAAAACTGCAGACTTTGCAGAACTGGTTTGCTCCAACTCTCTGCGAGGAGATGCGCTGACCAATGCAGTTGGTCTGCTCAAGGAAGAAATGCGACGGTTAGACTCGATTATTTTAAAGTCAGCAGAAGCGACTCGGGTGCCAGCAGGTGGTGCTCTAGCGGTTGATAGAGAAGGCTTTTCGCAGGTGGTGACGGAGCTGGTGACCAATCATCCATTGATTGAGGTCATTCGTGAAGAAATCACAGAAATTCCGGAGGATGCCATCACAATTATTGCGACAGGACCCTTGACCAGCGATACTTTGGCAGAAAAAATCCACGCGCTCAATGGAGGCGACGGTTTTTATTTCTACGACGCAGCAGCGCCAATCATTGACGTCAATACTATTGATATGACCAAGGTCTATCTCAAATCCCGCTATGATAAGGGGGATGCTGCCTATCTCAATGCGCCAATGACTAAGCAAGAATTTATGGATTTCCATGATGCTTTGGTCAATGCTGAGGAAGCACCGCTCAATTCCTTTGAAAAAGAAAAATACTTTGAAGGCTGTATGCCAATTGAAGTTATGGCTAAGCGGGGCATTAAAACAATGCTTTATGGACCGATGAAGCCGGTTGGTTTAGAATATCCAGATGACTACCAAGGGCCTCGTGACGGAGACTTTAAGACCCCATACGCTGTGGTGCAGCTCCGTCAGGATAATGCAGCGGGCACTCTCTACAATATCGTTGGCTTCCAAACCCATCTCAAATGGGGCGAACAAAAGCGGGTCTTTCAGATGATTCCTGGCCTTGAGAATGCAGAATTTGTTCGCTATGGTGTCATGCATCGAAACTCCTATATGGACTCTCCAAATCTGCTGGAACAGACTTTCCGCTCTAAGAAACAGCCAAATCTTTTCTTTGCAGGTCAAATGACTGGAGTTGAAGGGTACGTAGAGTCAGCAGCTTCAGGTCTAGTTGCTGGTATTAACGCTGCTCGACTCTTCAAGGGAGAAGAAGCACTTGTCTTTCCAGAAACAACAGCTATTGGAAGTCTGCCTCATTATGTTACTCATGCTGACAGCAAGCATTTCCAACCCATGAATGTCAATTTTGGGATTATCAAAGAATTGGAAGGTCCGCGCATTCGTGATAAAAAAGAACGTTACGAAAAAATCGCCGAGCGAGCATTAAAAGACTTACAATTTTATCAAGAAATTTAAAAAAAGTTAGGATTTTCTTGAATTTTTTCTTGATTTTGTGCTATAATAAATAAAAAATTTGGAAATCGGACATCAATGACCAACCTACAATCTCAAATTAGGAGGAGACCATGAACCAAAAAGTAAAAAATCTGCTGGATGATTGGCTAATTAATAATCCTGCCTTGTATGAAATCGCCAATAGTGTGCGCACGAAAATACGGCAACTGTCAGATACGGTAGTCGAAGAAGTGAAATATGGCGGTATTTTGTTTGCCGCCCCCGAACCGTTTTGCGGCATTTTTGTTTATAAGCAGCATGTAACTGTGGAATTTGGTCGTGGCGCCGAGATGGCAGACCCATACGGTTTGTTGGAAGGCAAGGGTAAAGGCCGTCGCCATTTGAAATTACATACGCTTGAAGATATAGAAAACAAGCATTTGACGGATTACTTGCGATTGGCTCAAAAAGCAGCAGAATAAAATTGCTGAGCGAGCCTTGCAGGATTTACAGCCTTATTTGGATAAATAATCTATTTTCTATCATTATCTAATAAAAATCATCAAAAAGTTAGGAAATCCCTAACTTTTTTGCTTAATTTGTGATATAATAAATAAAAATTTTGAAAATAGAAAGTTTTCTGAAAATGAATAAATCCTATTTTTACCTTGAAATGAAAACACATGAGTTAGTTGTTCCTTATACCAAGCAGAAACGCCGTGTCCGCGTATTACTTCCAAAGAACTATAGTCAGGATACAAACAAGACCTATCCGGTCGTTTATTTTCATGACGGACAAAATGTTCTTTATAGCAAGGAATCTTTCAGCGGCCATTCGTGGAAGGTGATTCCGACAATCAAGCGTAATCCAGATATTGAAAAAATGATTGTTGTGGCTATTGACAACGATGGCCAAGGGCGGATGAATGAGTATTCAGCTTGGAAGTTCCAAGAGTCCAATATTCCCGGTATTCAGTTTGGCGGCAAGGGAACGGAGTATGCGGAGTTTGTCATGGAAGTTGTCAAGCCTTTTATTGATCAGCATTATCGGACCAAGTCGGATCGGCTGCATACGGCTATGATTGGCTCTTCTCTTGGGGGAAATATCAGCCAGTTTATTGGTGTTGAATACCAAGATCAGATTGGCTGTCTGGGCATCTTTTCGTCTGCAAATTGGCTGCATCAGGAAGCCTTTGACCGTTATATTGAGAGAAAAAAACTTCAGGTAGACCAGCGAGTTTTCATTTATGTTGGGACGGAAGAGGCTGATGATACAGATAAGACATTGATGGCGGGCAATATCAAGCAGGCCTATATTGATTCATCGCTCAGCTATTTCCGGCAGTTACTTGTATCTGGGGTAGACTTAGCCAATATTCAGATTAAGATCCAGTCTGGAGCTATTCACAATGAAATCGCTTGGGCAGAGCACTTGCCAGACTGTTTCCGTTTTATCAGCGAGAAATGGTAAGCTAGTCAAACAGTGAGAAAGAGGTAGAAACTATGCATGTAGAATTTTTAAGCCATTGGAGCGGTAATCTAGGCCGTGAAATGTATGTCAATCGCTATGGCCACGCTGGGCTCCCGATTATAGTCTTCGCATCATCAGGCGGCAGCCACAATGAGTATGCTGACTTTGGGATGATTGAAGCCTGCGCTGGCTTTATTGAGGCCGGCAAGATCCAATTTTTCACTCTCAGCAGCGTTGATAGCGAGAGCTGGCTGGCGGACTGGAAGCATCCTCACGACCGAGCAGAAATGCATCGTGCCTATGAGCGTTATGTCATCGAGGAAGCTATTCCTTTCGTCAAGCATAAGACAGGTTGGTTTGACCCTATGATGACGACAGGCTGCTCCATGGGAGCTTATCATGCTGTTAATTTTTTCCTGCAGCATCCAGATGTTTTCAATAAAGTAATTGCCCTCAGTGGTGTCTATGATGCACGTTTCTTTGTCGGTGACAATTTGAATGACGAAGTCATTTATCAAAACTCGCCAGCTGACTATATCTGGAACCAAAATGATGGCTGGTTTATTGACCGCTATCGACAGGCCGATATTATCGTTTGTACTGGCTTGGGCGACTGGGAGCAGGATGGCCTTCCTTCCTTCTACACGCTGAAAGAAGCTTTTGATCATAAGAATATTCCAGCTTGGTTTGCTGAATGGGGCCACGATGTTTCCCATGACTGGATTTGGTGGCGTAAGCAAATGCCTTATTTCCTTAATGAACTCAATCTTTAAAGGAGGTTTCCTATGAATTATATCGTTATTTCTCCCTACTATCCGCAAAATTTTCAGCAGTTTACTGTAGAACTGGCTAACAAAGGAATCACTGTTCTGGGAATTGGTCAGGAGCCTTATGACCAACTAGACCAGCCTTTGAAGGATTCATTGACTGAATATTTCAGAGTAGAAAATCTTGAAAATCTTGACGAAGTTAAAAGAGCGGTGGCCTTTCTTTTCTACAAGCATGGGCCTATCGATCGGATTGAGTCTCATAACGAATACTGGCTTGAACTGGACGCTGAGTTGCGTGAGCAATTCAATGTTTTTGGAGCAAAACCAAAAGATTTGAAAAAGACCAAGTTCAAATCAGAGATGAAGAAACTCTTTAAAAAAGCAGGTGTTCCAGTCGTTCCAGGTCAGATTGTCAACACAGAAGCTGGGGCTGATTTGGCTGTCAAGAAACTTGGTCTACCTTTGATTGCCAAGCCTGATAATGGAGTGGGAGCAGCTGCGACCTTTAAATTGGAAACAGCAGAAGATGTCGAACGATTCAAGCAAGAATGGGATCATCAGACAGCTTATTTCTTTGAAAAGTTTGTCCAGTCTGGCGAAATCTGTACTTTTGATGGTTTGGTAGATAAGGACGGTCAGATCGTCTTTGCAACCACCTTTGATTATGCTCATACACCGCTGGATTTGATGATGTATAAGATGGACAATTCCTACTACGTTCTCAAGGATATGGATCCAAAGCTGCGTGCTTATGGAAAAGCGATTGTCAAAATCTTCGGCATGAAAGAGCGGTTTTTCCATATTGAGTTCTTCCGTGAGGGTGATGATTATGTAGCCATTGAGTACAATAACCGTCCAGCCGGTGGCTTTACCATTGATGTCTATAATTTCGCCCACTCAATCGATCTTTACAGAGGCTATGCAGCGATTGTAGCAGGAGAGCCTTTCCCAGATGCCCACATGGAGCCGTTGTACTGTCTTGCAACCTCGCGCCGTGCATCGACAAACTATGCTTACCCTGAGGCTGACTTGCTGGATAAATACAGAGATAACTTCAAGGTTAAGAAAGACATGCCAGCTGCATTTGCGGAGCTTCAAGGTGACTACCTCTATATGCTAACAACACCAAGCCGTGAGCAAATGGAGCAGATGATTGCAGATTTTGCTAAACAGGCAGATTAATCAAAAGCATGCTCTGCTATTATTTTCGTATAACAGTTTCAAAATAGTAAAAACTACTCTAGCACAAAAAAGTTTGTGAAATTTCTATTTTGATGTCGGAAACCAGTTTATCCAATGGATTGACTGGTTTTTCTTTGTGAAATATAAGTGAGCAAAAGTTTTGACAGTGCTTACAGCTTTAGATAGAATTAAATAGAAGAATTATGCTTAGAAAGGCAAAAAAATGGCAACTTTAGATAAAAATCTTTTGTTAGAGATGTTCCGTAA
>CAUSZI010000079.1:0-7425 GCA_963536045.1 uncultured Streptococcus sp. | reverse complement strand
GAAGAGTCCTAGAGTTATAATCGTTAAAAGTGTTAGAATAAATGATTTTTTCATGATATTTCCTTTCTATTTAGCTTCAACAATCGCATAGGCGATACTTCTGTATACCATTCGGATAAAAATTCTTAGCATATCTTTCTCCTTTCTTAAGCAATGATTTGCATCATCTAATCAAAAGTCACTGCTTCTACAGCCACCCTTGTCGCTTCATCTTTCTTGACATGGTCCTGAATTTTTTGTCTAATCTCAATGGCCGCCGTGTTAGACTTCAAAGATTGCTCCATCGTCTTAGCTTGAGGCGTTTTTACTAGTCCTAAGCTTAGGATTGTCAAAAGCCAGAGAAATAACGTTTTTGGCATGGTTTCTTACTCCTTAGATACAATTTAAAATGACGACTGAAATCTATCCCATTCCAGTTCTTCTTATCTTTTACAAATTTTAGGCCTATTTGTATAATCATTTTATATATATAAATTTTATATACAAGACGATTATATATAATTTTCTGGTATATGTCAAATTTTTATATAATTAAAAAATTATATATCAAAATCAGCTTAAAAGCCTTGAAATCAATATTCTTAGAGAGTTTATAAAAATTAGCTCCAAAATCTTTTAAAAAATTTTTATTTTTTTGAAAGCGCTTGACGAATCTACTATCTTCTGCTAGACTTAAGACAGAACTATTTCGGAGGTACACGGAGACATGAAAAATTAAGTCTATTTTTTAAAGGAAACTTTATTTAGTAGATTTTGTCATGTTTCTGCATATCCGCGGGATGTTCGTTTTTTGTGCTTTCTAGCTTCTATTTGCTTATCTTTAGATCAATCCTGTCTTTCCTATGACAGTGCAAGCTGGAAGCCTATAGACGAATAAGCCTATTTGGACACTCCTGTGTCTGCTTTGTGCAATCAAAAACAGCTCTGCTAAATAAAGCAGGGCTGTATTTTGTGTTAAAAAACGAAGGAGACATCTATGCTTCAAATAAGAAATCTAACTATCACCCACCTAAAAGACCTGAAAGAGTTAGTCAAAGATTTGTCACTGACTGTCAATCAAGGAGACAAGGTCGCTATTATCGGTGAGGAGGGCAATGGCAAATCCACCCTGCTCAAGCTCCTGCTAGACGAGCGACTGGTCAGTTCCTATGTCAGCTACAGCGGACAGATTGATAAGTCCTATACTGCTGCGGTTTACCTGCCCCAGCAGCTTCCTTCAGAGGATGCCCAACTGACACTCAATGACTACTTCTTTGCTGATTTTGAGACCGAGCTAGACTATGCCAAGCTCTATCGCTATGCTGGAGAACTCAACTTTGACAGCCAGCGTTTTGCCAGTCAGCAGCAGCTCTCTAGCCTATCTGGAGGAGAAAAGCTCAAGGTTCAACTCATCAAGAAACTAGCCAGCACTTGGGATATTCTCTTTCTTGACGAGCCCTCTAATGACCTTGATCTCGAAACTCTGACTTGGCTGGAAAACTTTATCAGCCATAGCCAGCAAACTGTCCTTTTCGTCTCTCACGACGAGCATTTTCTTGCTCAAGCTGCGACCAAGATTGTTCATCTGGAGCGAATAAAAAAGAAGCAGGAGGCTAGAACCAGCGTCAAGAGTCTGGACTATGAAAATTACCGCCATCAGCGTCAGGAAGCCTTTGAAAAACAGGGGCAACTAGCACGGAAAGAGCGAGAAGAACACGCCAAGACCATGGAAAAACACCGACGGGTTAAGCAGAGTGTGGAGCATACTTTACGAAACACCCATGACGCTACTGCAGGTCGACTGGTGGCTAAAAAAATGAAAAACGTCCTCTCACAGGGCAAACGATTTGAAAAGGCAGGCGCTGAAATGACCGAAATCCCGACACAGGAAGATGCCATCAGCCTTCACTTCTCAGACATAAAAGCTCTGCCATTGACCAAAAGAATCCTAAAATTAGAAGGAATGAAACTAGAAACAGACGAACGACAACTGGCGGAGAACCTGACTCTGGAGGTCTGCGGCCAGGAAAAAATCGGACTGATTGGTGCTAATGGTGCAGGAAAATCTACTTTGCTTAAGGAAATATGGAAGATCCTGCGTGAGCAGACAGATATGCGAGTCGGCTACATGCCCCAGCATTATGGTGACTTACTGGCTGATGAGAGCAGTCCCTTGGACTTTCTGGCTCCCTCTGGCGACAAGTCCCATGAGGAGAAAATCCTGACGCATCTAGCCAGTCTCCAGTTCACGCGCGACGAGACCAGCCATCCGATTGGGCAGCTTTCCGGCGGTCAAAAAGCCAAGCTCCTCCTGCTCAAACTTGTCCTAGACTGCCCTAATGTTCTCATATTGGACGAACCAACCCGCAACTTTTCTCCCACCTCTCAGCCTCAGGTTCGCCAGCTTTTGGCGACCTATCCTGGCGCCATTATCACTGTCTCACACGACCGTATCTTTCTCAAAGAAGTCTGCCAGAAGATTTATCGACTTACGGAGGAGGGATTGGAAGAAGTTGAACTATAAGCAAAAAGAGTTGGAATTTCCAACTCTTTTAGTTTTGTTTAGCATCAATCTGTGAACTTTAATAAAGCTCCCCTTCTACTCCTGCGCCGTCTGCATTTGGCAATAAACACCTCTTGCTGCCATGAGCTCCTGATGATTACCATGCTCGACGATATCACCATCTACCATGACGAGGATGATGTCAGCATTTTGAATAGTAGACAGGCGGTGGGCGATGATAAAGCTAGTCCGTCCCACCATGAGCTTGCTGAAAGCCTCCTGAATCAAGACTTCTGTCCGGGTATCAATGGAGGAAGTCGCCTCGTCCAAGATTAGGATTTTAGGAACGGAAAGGAAGACACGGGCAATGGTCAAGAGCTGCCGCTGACCTTGAGACAGGGAGTCCCCAGCATCCGCCAGATAGGTGTCATACCCCTGAGGTAGCTGCTGGATAAAGAAATGCGCGTTGGCCGCCTTGGCAGCTGCAATGACCTCTTCTCGGCTAGCGTCTGGCCGGCCAAAAGCTATGTTGTCGTGAATAGTCGCCGTCTTAAGCCAAGTCTCTTGCAGTACCATACCGAACTGCTGACGATAAGAGGCTCTGGTGTAATGCGTGATGGGAGTACCGTCTAAAGAAATAAGGCCACTATCAACATTGTAAAAGCGCATGAGGAGATTGATTAAAGTAGACTTGCCCGCACCAGTTGGCCCGACAATTGCGACCTTGCTAGCTGCTGGAATCCTTATATTCAAATCCTGAATCAGCTCTTTTCCAGGCTCATAGCCAAAAGCCACATGCTCAAAGCTAATCTGTCCTTTGACATCTTCAGACTGGAGGATTTCCTGACCAGACTCTGCTATTTCCTCTTGGTCTAAAATGCTGTATATCCGCTCTGCACAAGCTAAAGCGCTCTGCAATTCCGACATGACTGACGATATATCATTGAAAGGCTTGGTGTATTGGTTGACGTAGTTGAGGAAAGTCACCAGCTGCCCAACCGTAAAGCCTGTTCCCTGAATGATTCGGACAGCCCCAAAGCCTACAATCAAAGCATAGATCAAGGCATTGATAAAACGAGTCGAAGGATTGACCGTCGAAGAATAGAAAATAGCCGCCTGAGAATAGTCCGCATAAGTTTGATTGCTACGAGTAAAAGCTGTATCAAACTGCTCTTGAGCATTAAAAGCCTGTATCAGACTCTCCTGGGTCAGACTTTCCTCAATCAGCTGGGTCTGTGCCCCTCTCGCCTGCGTCTGACGTTGGAAAAAACTAAAACTCTTTCTAGCAATAAAGCGAGCCAAGAAGAGAGAAAGGGGCGTCAAAAGCAAGACCAAAAGCAGGAGGAAAAGGTCCAATCTAGCCATGCTAATGATAGTCACTAAAATTGTCAGCAAACCCACAAAAAATTGATTGAAAACCATAAGCAGGCCATTGCTGAGCTGCTCCAAATCGGTCGTCACTCGACTAACCAAGTCACCAGTTCCCTGCCGATCCAGATAGGCCAAAGGCAGATAGTGCACTTTCTTGATGACGCCTTGACGGAGCTGCTGGCTATAGCGATAGACCAGCTGATTATAGAGCAAGGGATTGAGCCATTGAATCAGCGTATTGGCTAAGATGACCAACAGCATCTGCCCCAAAATCGGCATCACATGATGATCCGCTTGAGGGATAAGAACGCTATCAACCGCATTCCCGATTAAAACTGGAAGAAGAACAGTCAGAGCAACTTGAGCCACCGTTCCCAGACTAGCTAGAAGAAAGAGCCAGCGCGCCTGCAGCAAATCTCGAGTCAAACGCCTCAAGCTGCTAGGTGATGTCTTATGCTTCATGCTTTCCCTCCTCTCCTTGACTATGCTGTGAGTGATGAATTTCTCGGTAAATGGCAGAGCTAGTTAAGAGTTCCTCGTGGCGACCAAGAGCCACCTGTTCTCCTTTGTCTAGGACTAAAATTTGATCAGCCGAGCGCAAGCTATTGGTTCGCTGAGAGATCAAGACCAAACTGGTCTCTGTCAATTCATTCTTAATAGCCTGCAAGAGTCTAGCCTCTGTCAGATAGTCCAGAGCCGAGGTCGCATCATCTAAAACCAAGAAAGGCGCCCTCCGCAAGACAGCTCTTGCAATGGTTAAACGCTGACGCTGACCGCCAGAAAAATTCCGACCAAAGGCCTCTACAGTCGCATCCAAGCCACCTTCCTTCTGAGAGACAAAGTCCGCCGCCTGAGCAATCTCTAAGGCCTGCCACAAGTCTTCGTCTGTTGGCTTGGTTGACATACCCAAAGTCAGATTGGAGCGAACAGTTCCCTGGAAAAGCTCCGCCTTTTGAGGCACCAAACTGATCCAAGACCTCCATTCGCTCAGATTTTTAGGACTGCGTCCTTTGGAAAAGATGGTCAACTGACCAGCAGCCACAGGATAAAGATGAGCCAGCAGCTGAACCAGAGTAGACTTCCCTGAACCTGTCCCGCCAATAACCCCCAAAGTCTGACCTCTTTTCAAATCAAAAGTCAGACCAGTCAAAGCAGGACTAGCTGCATTTGGATAATAAAAGCTGACCTGCTGGACCTTAATGGCTTGATTTGGCAGAGCTGTTTCCTGCACTAATTCCTGCAGGATATCTTCTTCTTTCTGTTCAAAAACCTGACTGATACGACCTGCGCTGATATAGCTTTGATTGAGAGAATTGACCAGCATCGCCAGCTTGAGCAATTCCACCAAAATTTGCAATAAATAATTGACCAAGGCCACTAGCATCCCCTGGGTCAGCAAGCCCTTGCCGATAAAGCTATTCCCCTGCCAAATCACAGCAATCAGGGTACCATTGACCGTAAGAAAGGTCAGAGGACTAATCAGACTAGCCAGAGCTCCCGTCCTGATTTGCCAGGTTTTATAGAGCTCATTGCGATTGCGAAAACTCTGAACCTCGCGCTGGGTCTGACCAAAAGCACGTATGACCCGCATCCCCTGCAGCTGCTCACGCGTCAAATTGACCAATTGATCTGTCAGCTGGCGAATCTTAGCATAGAGAGGGTTCATCAGACGAGACATGAAAACGATAATAGCCGTTAAAATTGCCACCATGAGCAAGAACCACAAGGTAATGACCGGACTGATAGTAAAGGCCATGATGATAGAGCCAAAAACGATGATGGGCGCCCTCAGAAAGAGACGAAGAAATTGATTGATGCCCGTCTGAATCTGGTAAGTGTCGCTCGTCAGTCGAGTCACCAAGCTAGAAGTCGTCAACTCATCCCGACTAGCCTTGGGCAAGCGCAGAATCTTTTGATAGAGGTCGCTTGTCATCTGACGAGTAAAGCCCACTGCCGCCTTTGACGAATAATACTGGGCTACCACTGCTACCACCACGCCCAGCGCAGCCAAGCCCATCAAAAGAAAAACCATCCAGTAGAGATGGGAGCTGTCGTGTCTAGGAATGGTCTCGTCCACAATCCCCGCAATCAAAATCGGAACTAAGAGTTCAAAACTGGCCTCCAAGAGCTTGAACAAGGGCCCTAACAAAGACTCCCTGATATAGCCCTTGAAATATTTCAATAAATCTTTCATACTGCCTATTTCTCCATTAAACTGTATTTATTTTACCATAATTTTCAAAGGGTAAAAAATATTCTCCTTCTGACCAGCAGAAAGAGAACATTAAGATTAGACTTCTTGTAAGTTCTGGCTTATTTTCTTTAGACCCATATACAAAAATGGTGTCGTTGCTAATAAGAAGCCGCCCAAAGCTATAAAAGTCCAGTCGAAGCCAAAGTAATCAATCAACCAGCCTGTCACAGGGAAGATGACAATCATACTCAGGCTGAACATCATAGAGTAGACACTGAGCATGGTCGCCCGTACCTCACTTGGCAGCTGTTTTTGTAAATCATTGTCAAAAATTGGCTGGAAAAGTGCATACAAGGCGTTGCTGATTAGATAAATCAAAATATAGATGATCGGCGTTCCAAAATAGGACAGCAGGTAGCTTGCTCCAGTTAGAAGGACCACTGAAGGAAAGAGTTTTAGGGCAGAATACTTCTTTCCAATCACACTCGCCAGATAGACCGCTAAGATATTCAAAGCACTTCCAATCAGCATGACTACCGAAATCTGCCAATCTTTCAAGTCAGGCAATTGATTCTGATAATAAAAATAAAACATACACATCAAGGTGCAGATGATTTGGGAAAGAATCATCCAGATAAAAAGGCTGGGATTTCTCTGCAACTCCTCTTTGACAGCCCAGATAATCTTTTTCATAGTCAGACGTTCTGCTTTCTCTGCTTTAACACTTGGCTCCTTCAACATCCATGTCAAAAAAAGAACGATGATAGAGGTCCCAATCATGATATAGTAGGTCAGATGCAATTGTCCATGGACAAAAAATCCAGCCCAGACCGTTCCCAAAGACCGGGTCGCTTCAGCCACACCAGACATAAAACTAGAGATGCATAAGTAACGTTCCTTGAGTCCGGCCTCCACAGAAGAATCATAAACCATGGCCGCACTTGTCCCCGAATCAAAATTATAGGACCAAGCGCTAATCACCATAGCCAGTGCATAAACCCAAAAGTTCCCCTGCCCGGCCAACATGAGAACAGAAGACACAATCCCAGCTATCCGGCTCAGATAAAGATTGGTCTTGTAGGAAAAGCGATCCGCCAACATCCCAGAAGGAATTTCACAGATGACACTAGTGGCATGAAAGATACTTTCCAAAAGCCCAATCTGCCAAAGTGACATGCCGTTTTGACTGAGAAATAAAATCCAAAAACTAGTAATGCCTAGAAAGGCAAAAAATTCTACTCCAGCCATCAGGCCGATATTTTTCCGATAACTTCTTTTAAACATATTTTCTCCTTTAACAAGTGTTTTTTAATTTCTATCCTTTATCACTTGTTAATCTGCTGTTTACATGACTCCTACCTCTTCTTTCTCTAAAATT
>CAUSZI010000078.1:0-7486 GCA_963536045.1 uncultured Streptococcus sp. | reverse complement strand
AGTTACTTTGTTTGAAGATTATAATTTCAAGCAAAGTCAACGAATCCATAAAGGGTTTGGACAATGTTCTGACACACTTGAAAGCTTATTTGATTAACACTCCGTAACTCTACTTGAGTGTTTACACATAATTATTGACAGTATCGAAAATTCTTATTTAGAAAGGAAAACATATGGCACATATTTATCAAGCGACACATCATTCCTCTAGTCTAGAAACTTTGCAAGAAGAAGCAGGGGCGAAAAACTGGTGGCTGAGCATGCCTCTCGCCTTTCTGGCGCTCGGTCTGGGCATGTTGCTCAGCGGGCTCTTGTCTCAATGGCTGATACAACCCTTTATCAATCCTTCAAATCAACTCGTATTGGGAGAAGTGAGCACTCTTCTTTTTCACGGTATCAGTGCTCTTTCCCTTCTCCTTGTGGCTAAAGTTTGGGAGCGGCGCAGCCTTGCGAGCTTTGGTCTCTGGCGGGAAAAGCTGGGCAGAAACCTACTCCTGGGAGCAGCTATAGGATGTTTGACGACCACTGCAATTTTTGTCGTCAATGCGTTAGTTGGGCAGCTCCATTTTCGACTGGGAAATCAATTTAATCTCGCTCTCTGGCTCTATTTGCTCCTTATGATTTTCTTGGAGGCCTTAGCCGAAGAAGTCATTTACCGCGGCTTTGTCCTGAACAAACTCCGCACCAAAATGGGGCTTGTCCCAGCTATTGCCCTAGGCAATCTCTTCTTTGGTCTCATGCATACATTCAAGGGTGGCGCTCCTTTCTCTTACATCCTGAGCGTGACCTTGTCGGGCGTTCTCTTTTCCCTCCTTTTTGCCCTGACCGATAATCTCTGGCTGGTGGCGGCGACCCATGCTCTCTACAATCTGACCTTTACAAATATCTTTGGCCTTGTTGAGAGCGGTCCGACTTTCCTGCGGACGACCTTAAGTAGCGACAGCAATCCACTTTTAGTTGGAACGGCTGCCAATCCTGTCGTAGGAGGAATCCTAGAGCCAATCACGATGATTTTGATTTGCCTTTTCATCGCCTATCTGGTCAAGAAAAAAGCAGACGCCAAGGCCGTGTAAAAACGTTAGAATGACTGTAAATCCGATAAATTTGACGAATAAATAAAAGAAGGGAGTAACCCTTAACTGAAAAATGACCGTTCTACCTACTCGTTTTCATCTTCATTTTCAAAAAACTTTAGAAATATTTTAGAAATACCTTATAAATATTTGAAGTTTGTCCTTTAAACTGGAAGTGTAACCAAACTAAAAGGAGGACAATGATGAAAAAATCATTTTTGAAAAACGCTGTAGCGCTAGTCACGTGTGGTCTGCTCGCTCTAGGAGCGGGACAAGTTCGAGCTGACCAGCAAAAATTGCCGTCGGGCACGCCTTATGACCAAATCGGTCAGAAGATTGAAGATCATTACAAAGAGAACGAGAAAACCAGCGCAGGGCTGGCAACGACTGTCATTGATAAAGACGGCAACACTATCTACCAAAACAACTTTGGCTATGTAGACAAGGAAAAAAAGTTGGCGGTGGACGAAAACTCGGTCTTTGAGTGGGGCTCTACGACCAAAATCACGGTCTGGGTCAGTGTCATGTAGCTCTGGGAAGAAGGAAAAATTGACCTAAAAACAGATATAAAAGAGTATCTGCCCAAAGGTTTTCTGAAATATCTCAAATACGACAAGCCCATTACCATGCTGGATCTGATGAAGCACCAAGCTGGTTTTGATGAATTAGGCCTTTATATGGGTAGTGATAAAAGTTTAGAAGAGTTATTAAAAGAGAGGCAGCCGGCGCAGAGCTATGAGCCGGGAACAGTGACAGCTTATTCCAACTATGGAACAGCGCTGGCGGGCTATATCGTGGAACGGATTAGCGGGCAATCTTTTGCCGACTATGTTCATGAGCATATCTTTGAGCCCTTAGGCATGAAGTACACTGCTCTCAAGCCTGATTTGTCGGACAGTGACTATGTCGCTCAAAAACGTAAGACAGAAAAAGCCTATGATGCTAACGGCAAGCTAATGGGTTCCGTACCTTTTGAAGTCGGACTTTACCCAGCAGGGCGCGCAACGGGAACCTTGGCGGACATTAAAAAGTTTGCCCAGGCTCTCTTGCAAGAAAAGACTTTGTTTAAAAAGCCAGAAACTTGGAAGACTTTTTACACACCGACGACAACTTATAAAAACGGTATTCCGATAAATATTCACGGTCTTTGGGCGGAGTCAGTCTTTGAAAATGCGAGTCCAATCGGTCATGGTGGAAATACCGACGGCTTTACAACTATGCTTCTTTTTGATAGACAGACAGGGCTTGCTACGGTAGTTATGACAAACCAATCTGGCGAACAAAATTATACGGTTAAAATTCCAGAGATGATTTATGGAAAGAAAAAGAGCGTCTCAAAAGAAGAGATAAAAAATTTCCAACCGGGTTATTACGAAACAGCTCGTAGTTTCCACCAAGGGCCTTTATCTTTGACGAGAACTTTTCTTTCGACCAGCTATATTGCTGACCCTACAAAAAACACTACTCTTAAATACATTGGCTATTGGTCAGCAGGCGAAGAAAATGGCCTCTATAAAATCAGTCTACCGATTACGGATATGATTAAGGTCTCAAATTTTGACGTCTACAAAGATTATGCCATGTTAATTTTAGCTGGCTTGGCTATTCTCTATGCTGCCGCTACTTGTCTTTTAGGACTTTTATTCAAGCTCTATCGTCTCCTTTTCAAGAAACAAAATAGCAAACCAGCTCCGCTTATTTGGTCAGTCTGGCACTATTTGACTGGAGCCTCTATTCTCCTCATTCCCCTTGGTCTTTTTACTCTATTCAATGTTTTAATGTCTTCTTCCGGCTCCGTGTTGGGCTATGAATGGATATTTATGGGCTTTGCTGCCCTAGGATTGGGGTTAGCAGTGAGTGTTTGCTTGCCACTGATCTGGCGTTCTAAATTCCAAGCTAGTGGGGTCAAGGCCAGCCTTACTTTAGCGACCAGCTCCGCAGCCTTTGTCATAGCCTTGAATATCCTTTATTGGAGCCTGTACCAGTGGTGGATGATTTAGCGAGCAAAGGAGGTCACAAATGACACATACTTATCAAAGAACGCATTATCGCTCTAGTCTAGAAATCTTGCAAGAAGAAGCAGGGGCTAAACATTGGTGGCTGAGCCTGCCCCTCGCCTTTCTGGCGCTCGGTCTGGGCAAGATTGCGGATTTGGTTTAAACATTCATCAAACAAGTCATAACCACCCGTGAAAACGGGTGGCTTGTACATCGGCTATAAGCCGTTTCCCTCCAGCGACGTCTAAAGACGTTCGCTGAACTTCGTTCAGGTTAATGCTATGATTACTTGACTAATGCCCGTAAAAACGGGCTTTTATCTTGTTCTAAAACTACCATCTGAGAACGGATCCTCGTACTCTTTGACACTTAACTTATCCAGGGCAATGTCATTTTTCTCTTGCTCGCGAATATATTTGGCAACTGTCTTTTCATTGAGGCCAACGGTACTTACATAGTACCCTCTCGCCCAAAATTTTCGATTACCATACTTATATTTTAGGTTGGCATGTTTATCAAATATCATCAAAGCACTCTTGCTTTTCAAATATCCCATGAAATCGAAAATCGAAAGTTTTGGAGGAATCAAGACAAGCATATGAACATGATCTGGCATTATATGTCCCTCAATAATTTCCACACCTTTGTATTGACATAGATGACGAAAAATCTCAATGAGATCTCGTCTTATTTTGTAGTAAATGGTTTTTCTGCGGTACTTGGGGGTAAAGATGATATGATATTTGCACATCCATTTGGTATGTGATAAACTGTAACTGGTTTTAGCCATTTCTTTTTCCTCCTTTGTCTTACCTGAACAAGTAGATTATACCAGGAAAAAGAAATGAAAGCTCAAAGCCTTGGCAGCCACCAGCTTAGCTGGTGGTTTTCTTGTTTTTCTCTGCGAGAAAAACTGGCTTGAAGCCAAAATATAAACCAGCATTGCTATGATAGCAATGCTGGTTTTGTTTGCAACTTACCCCCACTTTTTTCTACCACTTACTTGCAGAAACTTACCACTTACCGAAAAGGGGTAGATTTGGCGCTGCCCTTTTGTTAGGATAGGGGTGCAAAGGGGAAGGCAGTTTAAATTCTAAGGAGGCAATCATGAAAACATCATTTTTGAAAAGCGCTGTGGCGCTAATAACGTGTGGCTTGCTCGCTTTAGGAGCGGGTCACGCTTACGCTGACCAGCAAAAGTTGCTGTCGGACACACCTTATGACCAAATCGGTCAGAAAATTGAAAATTTCTACAAGGAACACGAAAAAACCGGCGCGGGACTGGCGGCAGCAGTCTTTGATAAGGACGGACAAACCATTTACCAAAATAATTTCGGCTATATGGACAAGGAAAAGAAGCTGGCTGTGGACGACAGTTCAGTTTTCGAGTGGGGCTCTGCCACCAAACTGACCGTCTGGCTCAGCGTCATGCAGCTCTGGGAAGAAGGAAAAATCGACCTAAAAACAGATATAAAAGAGTATCTGCCCAAGGATTTCCTGAAACACCTCAAATACGACAAGCCCATTACCATGCTTGACCTCATGAACCACCAAGCGGGTTTTGATGAAACGCCGCTGAGCACAGGAACAGGCAAGAGCTTGGAAGAATTACTAAAAAGCCAGCCCGCTCAAACTTATGAGCCAGGGACGGTGACATCCTATTCCAATTACAGTACAGCTCTAGCAGGCTATATCGTGGAGCGCATCAGCGGACAGGACTTTGCGGCTTATGTCCACGAGCATATTTTCCAGCCCTTGAGCATGAACCATACCGCTCTCTTACCTGATTTGTCGGACAATACCTATGTCCGAGACAAGCGGCAGGGTGAGAAAACCTATGATACAAACGGAAATTTATATCTAGATAAATTGCTTCCCGCGGATATTTATCCAGCGGGGCAGGCGACAGGGACTTTTGCCGATTTCAAGCGGTTCGCGCAAGCTCTTTTGAGAAAGGAAAAGCTCTTTAAGCGCCCAGAAACCTGGAATGAACTGTATCAGACAACTTCTACATTCTCAGATAAAGCAGTCGCCAAGAATGCCCACGGCTTTTGGGTGACAGAGTATGAGATAGGCTCTATTTTAGGGCACGGCGGTCATTCTTTTGCCGGTTTTTCAACCATGATTTCGCTGGATTTCAAGTCGGGTATCGGCATGGTTACCATGGTAAATCAGAGAGAAGAAGCCACCTTTTCTTTCGGTCTGCCCGATTTAGTCTTTGGCAAGAAAAAGCAAGCCCCTAACCAGTCTCAAAAAGACTTTCAGGAGGGCATGTATCGGTCTTCCCGCTCCATTCAGCAAGGCCCGACCTCTATTTCGCGCCTTGCCCCCGCTTATACCTTTTATGTGAAAGATGTGATAAAAGACGGTCATTTATTAGTCAGCAACTATTGGCTTTTGCAACAGCGCCAAGGCCGAACAGAAGTTGAAACAACCTATAATAATTTAGAAAAGCTCTCGCTTTGGGAGGTGATAAAGGATTATGGCTCTGTCGCTCTGCTGGGACTGGCATCGGTTTATGCCGTACTTGTTCTTCTGTTAGCTGCTTTGAGCAAGATATATCGCTCACTTTTTGGAAAAGAAAGCAAAAGACCGACTCCAAGAAGTTGGAAAATTTGGCATTATGGCACTTGCGGACTGATTTTGGTTAGCCTAGTCAATCTAGCAGGTCTCGTCATAGTTGCCGTTTCGGGGAAGTACATGCCCGATTATCGCTGGCAAGCCATTCTCTTTGCCCTGCTTGCACTGATTTTCTTAGTCAATGCTGGGTTGCCAATCTTTCTGCGTTCAAAATTCCAAGTGAGCAAGGGTCGAAAAATCTTGACCTACTTGACCAGCAGCGCTTCACTTATCGTCGTTCTCAATATCCTTTATTGGAGCCTTTACCAGTGGTGGGCACTTTAATAGAAAGGTAAGTATCATGAAAACATCATTTTTTAAACATTGCTTAACTGTGCTGACTTGCGGCTTGCTCGCTCTGGGAGCTGGTCACGCTTACGCTGACCAGCAGAAGTTGCCGTCAGGCACGCCTTACGACCAAATTGGTCAGAAAATTGAGGATTACTACAAGGAACACGAAAAAACCAGTGCGGGACTGGCGACATCTGTTTTTGACAAGGACGGACAAACCATTTACCAAAATAATTTTGGCTATGTAGACAAGGAAAAAAAGTTGGCGGTGGATGACAACTCAGTTTTCGAGTGGGGCTCTGCCACCAAGTTGACCGTCTGGGTCAGCGTCATGCAGCTTTGGGAAGAAGGCAAGATTGACCTTAAAACAGATATAAAAGAGTATCTGCCCAAGGATTTTCTCAAAGGCAAGCTCACATACGACAAGCCAATCACCATGCTGGATCTGATGAACCACCAAGCAGGCTTTGGAGACACGGGGCTTGCCAAGGGAACTAGTAAGAACTTGGGAGATACGCTCAAAAAAGTACATATCTATCAAGCCTATGAGCCGGGAACAGTGACAGCCTACTCTAACTTTGGGACGGCTCTGGCAGGATATATCGTCGAGCGGATTAGCAGACAATCTTATGCTGACTATGTCCACGAGCATATCTTTGAACCTTTAGATATGAGGCACACCGCTCTCTTACCCGATTTATCAGATAATCCCTATGTAGTAGAAAAACGTAAGGAAGTCAAAGGTTACACTAGAGACGGTCGGTTGATTGGCGAAGCTCCATATCTAATAGAAATGTACCCTGCTGGGCGAGCAACAGGAACCTTGGAAGATTTCAAGGCATTCGCTCAGGCACTCCTGCAAAAGAAGACACTTTTTAAGCGTTCAGAGACTTGGGACACCCTTTATACAGCAACCTCTAACTATCCTGATAGCGATCTTCCTACCAATGCTCATGGTTTTTGGAGTGACCTTTATCAAGACCAAGTTATCCTCGGGCACGGTGGTAATACAGCTGGTTTTTCATCAAGTTTGACCTTAGACTTAAAATCAGGTATCGCTGCTGTCATTTTAACGAACCAACTGGGCGAGAAAAATTATGTTGAGAAAATTCCCGAGCTGGTCTATGGGCAAAAGAAAGATGTTCCCAACAAAAAGAAAGAAGAACTCAAACCCGGCTTTTATCGTGACGCTAGTCAATTCTTTGGGCCTTTATCCATTGCGCGACTAAATATGGCGACCTTCTATATTGATAAAAATAGTGAAAATCGATTTTACTGGAGCTTGGAGAAAGTCGGTAAGCGAGAATTTATCAAGCGCCCAGTTTCTGATTACTTTAAACTATCTAACTGGGAAGTTGCCAAAGAATTCGGCAGTGTCATCCTATGGGGGTTAGCAATCTTCTATGCTCTTCTTAGTTTGGTATCTGCTTTACTGGTCAAGCTCTACCGGCTCCTTGCCAAGCGGACAAACCGCAAACCTGTGACACTTGCTTGGTCGCTCTGGCA
>CAUSZI010000077.1:0-7541 GCA_963536045.1 uncultured Streptococcus sp. | reverse complement strand
TGACTGGAAGAAATTGCTACCAGCTCCGCTTGTAGGTTTTCTTGTGGCTCTACTAGTTTTGATTCTCCGAATTCCTATTCCAGATTTCGCAACGAACACCTTAACCTATGTTGGAAATATCGTCACTCCCTTATCTCTGATTTATATTGGTATCGTTCTTGCTAAGGCAGGCTTGAATACCATTGCTTTTGACAAAGATACAATTGTCACTTTGGTTGGACGCTTTATCCTAGCTCCTCTAATCATGCTTTTTGTCTTGAAGTTCTTTGCCCCAAATATGGCAACAGTAGAATTTAAGACCTTTATGATTCAGTCTGCTACACCAGCTCTGGCTGTTCTCCCAATCCTCGCTAATCAAGGAAAAGGAGATGTGGAATTCTCTACGAATGTAGTGACTCTAAGTACGGTTCTATTTATCGTTGTTATTCCAATATTACAAACTTTATTAGGTTAAGAAGGAAGAGGATAGGATTGAAAGTTATGCGCTAAGAAATTCCCTATTTAAAAAATATTGATTCAAATTTTATGAAATTAATCAGTAGATATCGTTTTGAACAGCCGTGATATTACGCTATTTTTAGTCCAACTGAAACCCATACTTTCCAAACCAGGTCTTAAGAAAGCTCGTAAAGCTAGTCAGTTCTCAAAACGTTAAAATTTATTTTCGTCTATTCAAGCATCTCGTATTGTACGGGATGCTTTTTCGTTTAAACTATGCTATGCTGTTATTGAGAATACTATAATAGTATCTACCATATGCTATAGAAAAACCATCGTGTTTTAATAGAATGTAAAATAGCGTTGTAGAAATTGTAAAGAAAAAAACCTAATATGTATTTTATTTTTATTAAATAGACAGTATTCATCAATTTAATATGCTACTATAAAACTATCTAATAAAAATGGATAATTGTGAATTTTATTAAATGAAGGAGTTTACAGGATGAGTATAGTTATTTACAGAACTAGACAATTTACTCCCTACGCGAAGTATGATAAATATTGGAACGAGTATGTTCAAGATGGCGATGAAGTCATTAAGTATGTTTATAATAAAGTTAAATTTCCTGATCGTGAATTAAGAAATCAAATATATTCTCACGAAAAACAAAGGTGGACTATAGGTGATGCTGGTTTTCCTGACTGGTTATATAATTATGTATATGACAGTGTTTTATCTGACGATAGTAAGAAGATTATGAGACAATGGGGATTAGAGAAATATGTTTCTGATATAAAAAATTATAAAGAAAAAGGATACTTCATAGTCGAAGAAAAGAAACTTGTTATAACGGATTCTGAAATATTAATTTTCGAAGAGTATACAGAGGTTCCTCATTGGTTAAATATAACTTCAGTGGTAAAAGAAGCATATAATCGCATTCGTATTTCACCAAAATTTATGGAATTAGTGAAAAATGATATTGAAAGAGATGGATTCAACTATGAAATAATCCAATCAATGGCAGAGAAAAATAGAGAAAAAAATAAAGAAATAGAACTGAAAGAAAAAGAGAAGAAAGAGAAAGATGAAATCGAGGGGTATGGCAGATTATTTAAGAAGTTACGAAAGAATCTAGTTGATATAAGGTTCAAATTAAGTCAAGAAACAAGGAAAGAAATTGATTTTCTTATTGATTTGATAGATGAATCAGAAATTAGTCGTACTAGCTATCATTATTTATATAAAGAGGCTCAGGAAATTATTTTAAAAGAAAAAAGTGAACAGTAATAATTGGTTTAAATTCTGTAAATTTGACTTTGTGTAAACATGAGAAAATTTGAATGTAGATAATGATGGGAGATGGTTTGCAATGATAAGTTTAGAGTTGATGTCTGAAGAAAATAGTATAGATGTCTATTCTTTTGAAAAAGAAAATCGGGAGTATTTTGAGCGAAATTTACCTCCTAGACCAGGTAATTATTTTGATCCAGAAGGTTTTAAGAAAATTACAAGGGAATTGTTAGCGGAACAAGAAAATCATGATGCCTACATGCATATTATTAGAGATTCGCTAGGCGTTATGGTCGGAAGGATTAATTTAAGTGTTTTAGGGAGTGATAGAAAAACAGCAGAACTTGGATATAGGATTGGAGAAAATTACACTAATTTAGGATATGCAAGCGAAGCGGTTAAACTTGTTTTAGATAAGGCATTTAGTACTTATGGTTTAAATAGAATCATTGCGGGAACAGCAACGGATAATCTGGCCTCTAAGAGAGTGCTTTTGAAAAATGGTTTCACTTTTATTAGGATCATAGAAAATGATTTACAAATTAATAATGGGTGGGTGGATACAGCAGTATTTGAGATAAGGAATCTATAGTATTATCATTCCCAGTTTACTGGTAGAATCAATGGAGTTATAAAACTTTACTAACATTCAAAAGTTTTCTCTTGGATGTCTTTTTGATGTAAAAAGTCATTTAACCTAAAAATACACCAAGATTTAAAATCTTGGTGTATTATCTTTTTTTAGATAATTGTTCTCTAAAAAGTTTTGTCATTTGTTTCTGTCCGGCAGGAGTACCTAGCGCTTCTTTGCTTATTTCTCCTTTAAATATTTGTTCCATTAAAAACAGGTAAGCCTCGCCCAAAGCTGTTGTAATTAATCCAGCGGTAGTACCAGAAATTGTTCCACCAACTGCCGTTCCTACTCCGGGAATAAATTTGAGTATATTAGAAACAATTGTTTTTCCAAGGAATGTTGCTCCCCCAGATCCTAAAGTTGAGGATACAAAGGCGGTTAGAAAGGTTTTATTTATATCAAGCCCAAATATTACTGTGATGCCAGTAATCATGCTTATCTGAGTCGGCACAAGCATGAAGGCATCTGCAAATGGAACTGGTGCGAAACCTTCACCAAAACTTGCTGCTACTGCAGTTGCAATGACTGCCCTAGCATGTTTTTTTTTAGATTCCAGAGATACTTTTTGGATATTTTGCAGTGTATCCTGTAGTTCAGTTGGCAAGACTTCAGACATAACATCAATCAGAGTATCTAATCCAAAAGCTTTAGCGACATATTCCTCATCAAAATCCATATCTTGAGCTAAAATTGGCACAACTTTACAGACGTCTAAGTTTTCCTGCTCAACATGAGCTTTCATTTCTAATGCTTTCTTCTTAGGTACAGATTGAGTAAGGACAACAATGATTGGTACCTTAGACGTTTTATTTTTCTCAGAAAACTCTCTGAGCCATTCCACTTCCGAACTATCGAAAGTACGGTTTGAACCGACATTAATACAATACCAAATGCAGTGAATTACCTCATTGATATCATTAGAAGAGTAACCGTTGTTAATTAGTTTAATGACTTCATCTTTGACACTCTCCTGTTGGGTATATGACAATTCAAAGCCGGGTGTATCATAGATTGCCAAAGGATATCCGGTTTTTTCAATTTTGCGAATTTCTTGAGTTACTGGTCGACCCAATCCAGTATCAGCAAAATTCCCTCTAAACAAACTATTAATTAGTGTGCTTTTGCCAACACCTGATTTGCCAATGACGATGATGTTTAATCTTTTTAAATTATTAATTTTATCATTAATTGCGTTGAGACATTGCTGCGCAATATTATCTGTATTAATTTGCATTATCTTCTACCTTTGTTATAGTCAGATTTTTTAACTAACGTGTCATTCCAATCAAGACTGGCTTTTAGACGATTGGTCAGTGTTACTTGTTTTTTATATACATAATTTCCAGTTTTTTTCAATACTTTAGGCAGAAGAACTGTAGAGGCTAAAATTAAAGCTCCGCTTCCTAAGATATATTTGACTTTAGAAGAATTTCTTTTTTTGTTACCTTTTGTCTTTGACATAATATTTCTCACTAATATGATATTTTAAATAATTATATCATATAAGAAATTAAAAGAGTTAATTTAATGATTTAGCTTATCTCTTTGTTTTAAAGATTTTAGAACAAGTTCTTCGATAGAAATTGAAGTAATGTTAGCAGTGATCTATTAGGTGTAATAAAGAGGGGGCAAAGATCTTGAAGATAGAGAAGCAGTTATGTGAGTTTCAGCCTCTCTAGCTCTCCAAGGTACAAGAAAAATAAACCACCTGCCTTACGTATGTGGTCCCTAGATGGGTGGCTATGATTTGTAAAATAAGTCTAAGTAAATAGCTTGCTAAGATTTAGTAATTTATAGATTTTTAAAAATTTATATAGTACACTAGATGTGTAATATTGAGTTTTGAGTGACTGAAAAATTAGTATGGATGTTACCAGTTGTTTTAGAAAATTAGTGTGGTATCAAAAAATTTAAGGAGACGTTATGAAAAAACGAACGAAAAGCATAATTGCAACAATTGCATCAATAGTGGCGCTCGCAAGCCTGGGAGGATGTGCCATGACTCAAAAAGAAAGTAATAAACAAGATAAGAAAGTTGCTTCTTCAAAAAAGGCTATCAAAGATGATAAAGAAGCCATCAAGCAAAAACAGCTCGCTTATCTAAAAAATCATGAGCAAGAAATTATAGATTTGGTAAAAGCTCAAAGTCCAAAAGTCGAATCGGTTCAGATTGATTGGGAAGAGACGCAATGGAGTGATGGCGGTCTTACAAATCCTGAGTATTATATTAATGTTTTTGGGCGTATCAATAATATTGAAGAATCGGGGTGGGGAGTGGATATACCGATTAATGATAACAATACATTAAATATAGATGAGATGTATATAGGTTCCGACATTAGAATAGAAGGTAGATTATTTGACTAATTGGAATTTGAAATGTTTTAATAATATATGCTTCGTTAGAGGAATCATTCTATAGAGATAAAACTAATAGACATTCAGGAGTTATTTCTTGGATGGCTTTTTTACGCTATTCAACTCACCTATAAAATTCTTCTATTACTTTCATAGAAAATATATATTAGCCAGATAGGGGCAATCATAGTAAAATAGCTATCAAAATAGACTAAAGGAGTTTGGAATGAAAATCGTTTCTTTATGGTCAAAGGTTTCTCTGGGCTTGCAACTCTTGATTGCTTTAATTTTGGGTGTTCTTGTTGCTCTTATCTGGCCACAGTTTTCGGCTTTTTACCAGTTTTTGGGTCAAGCTTTTATCAGTTTGATTAATATGGTGATTATTCCGCTGGTCTTTCCGGTTGTGGTCGTAGCTGTTGCTGGTGTGATCGGCAAGAAATCTTTTGGAAAGCTCTTGACAAAGAGTCTGCTCTATTTCTTTGCGGTCACGACAGCGATTACCTTTATTTTTGTCTTTGCATCTTATTATCTGGGCTTTGGCCAAGGAGTCAATATCGGTCAGGCGGGAGCCAGCATTGATGGGATTGCCAAAAGTATTCAGCTGGATGAGTTCTTGCTTAGCTTCATTCCCTCTAATATTGTCAAGTCGCTTTCGGAAGGAGCTCTGCTTCCTATTATTGTTTTTGCTATATTTTTAGGATTTGGGCTTGGAAGTCTCAAGGAAGAAAAGACTCAGAAAGCTGTTGAGCTGCTACAGATTTGGATTGAGGCTATTTATAAAATTGTCGGTGTGATTGTGAAGCTGTCGCCAATTGGTATTTTTGGTTTTATTGCTAAGGATGTGGCTACGACAGGAGTTGACAAGTTGGTCGGTTTGGGGCAATTTGTAGCAGGGACTTATCTGGCTTATGGGGTTCTAGCTTTAGTGATTTTTCCTTTGATTGCTTTTGCTTTTAGAGTTCCTTATCTGACAAGCTTGCAACGGATTTGGAGCCTTCTGACTTTGGCTTTTGTCTCTGGCAGTTCCAGTGTTGTCCTGCCGCCACTGTTGAAAGATTTAAAGAAGCAGGGATATGATGAGCATGTCATAGATTTGGTTGTGCCTTTGGGTTACACTTTTAATCTTGAAGGAGCTGCTGTTTATTTCTCTGTAGTAACTATTTTTATTGCTCACGCTTATGGGATTGCTTTTTCTGTATCAGGACTTTTCTTTACTGTTTTGCTTTTGACTTTGATTGGTAAAACAGCTGCGACTGTGCCTTCAGGAGCGATTGTTGTCTTGCTGGCAGCTGCACCTCAGCTAGGCCTACCAGTCGAGGGTGTTGCCTTGATTTTTGCGGTTGATTTCTTTGTCAATGCCGGCCGTACTGCCCTCAATGTTCT
This sequence comes from uncultured Streptococcus sp., assembly GCA_963536045.1. Taxonomy (GTDB): domain Bacteria; phylum Bacillota; class Bacilli; order Lactobacillales; family Streptococcaceae; genus Streptococcus. The sequence goes on along the minus strand of CAUSZI010000077.1, from coordinate 1,431 downwards.
AGGTCAGGTCTTGGCCGTCAGTGTTATTGAAAAGACGGAAGGCAATGTAGTAGAAGAATCGAAAAGCAGCAAGCTGGCTGTTCGGTATTCCTAAAGGAGAGAAGACTTATGAGTCAAGCAAAAGTATACGTTATTCATGAAAATTTGGAGTGGACGCAGCACTTGGTCAAGTGGCTGGAGGAAAAAGATGTGCCCTATGAACTTTGGGATTTGTCAAGTGGGATCCTAGATCTGCAGAGTCCACCTCCAACAGGAATTTTCTACAATCGGATGTCCGCTTCTTCTCATACTCGGGGACACCGCTATGCACCAGAATTTTCAGAGCAGGTTCTAGCTTGGCTGGAAGCTCACGGTCGCAAGGTCATCAATGGCAGCGGAGCTATTAATCTAGAAATCAGCAAAATTAAACAGTATTTGAAGCTTTCTGAGGTTGGAATTGCTTATCCAGAGACGGTAGGTGTTTTGGGACAGGAGAATATTCTGGAGGCAGCTAGAAAGCTTAATATTTATCCTCTGATTACCAAGCATAATCGGGCTGGGAAAGGTTTGGGAGTGCAGCTCTTCAATAGTGAGGCGGAGTTGAAATCCTATGTAGACAGTCCTGCTTTTGAACCTTCTGTGGATGGGATTACCCTGCTTCAGGCCTATATCAAGCCTGCGGATGGTCGGATTCGTCGTTCGGAGTTCATTAACCGGAAGTTTCTTTATACAGTGTCCATCGATTCATCAGAAGGCTTTCAGCTTTGCCCGGCAGATGGGTGTCAGATTGGACAAAGACCTGCTCAGTTGGAAACATCGGATAAGTTTCAAATCACGGAGCCGCTGCCTGCTAGTCAAAGACAGGCTTACGAGACATTTCTAGCTAAGGCTGGCATTGATGTGGCAGCTATTGAGTGGGTAGAGTCGGAGGCGGGTCAGATTTATGTCTATGATGTGAACACCAATACCAACTATAATCCGACAGCAGAAGAAAAAGCAGGAATCTTTGCTCATCAGCACTTGGCAGAATATCTAAAGAACGAGCTGGCAGCATCCTATCCAGAACAAATTTAAAACAAACAAAAGCTTTCTGTTTAGGAGGCTTTTATTAAAGATTGATTTTTCTTTGTAAGGATAATAAATGTATCTATAGCTCACCTCGGGGATAGCGAGTGAATTGGCCTTTCCTACCTATTCACTTCATGCCTATTTGGAAAAATAGCAGTACTTATTACTGAAATCACACCTTGCATCAATTGGGAGGTGTGATTTTTAAGTGTTTGTCTTAAAACAAGAACCCTGTGCTCTTTACAATATCCGAACCTTCTGTCTTTATTTTCTGAAATAGTATACAAAATTCTCGAATTTATGCTACAATGAGACAAACTAAATATGAATGGAGCCAAGCATGAAAGCAATTATTACCGTTGTCGGAAAAGATAAAACAGGGAT
>CAUSZI010000076.1:0-7641 GCA_963536045.1 uncultured Streptococcus sp. | reverse complement strand
TTCTTCTGGTACTCAAATTTGAACTTACCGTAGTCCATAATTTTTGCAACAGGTGGTTTAGCTTGTGGCTGAATCAGGACCAAATCGACATTTGCTTCATCCGCAAGAGACTGCGCTTCGCTCAGTGGTTTAATACCTAATTGTTCGCCGTCAAGACCGATCAAGCGAACTTCACGCACACGAATTTCATCATTGATGAATAAGTCTTGTTTTGCTATGGTTTTCACCTCTTTTTTTATTTTTAGAGAAAAACAAGTGCGGACCTGCTAACGCAAACCCGCACTACATGATAGTATTTCATCACTGAAACTGAATCCTGTAGAGCCAGACAACGTTAGTCGCAAGGCGAGAAGCTCTCACTTCTGCTTTTCTCAACTCTACTATCATACCAAGTTTCATTTTATTTGTCAATGATTTTTTTCGCTTTTTCTTCGATAAATGCAACAACTTCAGAAATACCTACACCCGTGGTATCAAAATGAATGGCATCGTCTGCCGGTCTCAATGGCGAAACCTCGCGATGACTGTCCTTATAATCCCGCTCTGCAATTTCTTCTTTCAGTTTCTCCAAGTCAGCAGGAATACCTTTTGATAAATTTTCCTTATAACGGCGCTCAGCTCTTTCATCAACCGAGGCTACCAGATAAATCTTGAGCTCAGCCTGAGGCAAGACAACCGTTCCAATATCACGGCCATCCATGACAATCCCTCCCTGAGCTGCAATTTGCTGCTGCAAGGCCACCAGTTTCTCACGGACTTGAGGAATGGCAGATACCCAGGAAACATTATTGGTAACTTCATTTTCCCGAATCGGGTGAGTCACATCCACGTCGCCGACAAAGACTAGCTGCTCGCCATCTTCCGCTCGACCAAAACTGACCGAATGATTATTGAGCAAGTCTACAATTTCAGTGGCATCTGCTTCTGTCAGATGATGCCGCAGAGCCAGATAGGTTGCAGCCCGGTACATGGCTCCTGTATCTAAATAAGTATAGCCAAAATCCTTAGCAATAATCTTGGCAACGGTCGATTTTCCACTGGAAGCAGGACCGTCAATCGCAATTTGAATCTGTTTCATGGCTGGCTCCTACTCAATCTTCACAACGTCACCTGGATTGGCATACCAAGAACCAGTAGACATATGAGAAGGGTTAAGCTGTTCCAGCTTGGCAATAGAAATACCTGCACGCGCCGCAATGGCTGCTTCTCCTTCGCCAGGCTGAACAGTCAGAGTCCCTTCAGAGGATTCTGTGGTATTTGCCACCGTCTGCTCTGCTGTAGAAGACGCTTCACTGCTAGAACTTGCTGCTGAAGTGCCGTAGAAACCTTCCATTTGGGTCTGTCTATTACTTCCTCCAGTAGACAGATAGGTCAGGAAGCACACCACCGCAACCACTAAAATACAGAAAATAATGGTTAATATGGTCAATAAGCGGTCTGCATTCAAGGCGCTAAACTTCTTAGTTCGTTTCAACTTATCTTCTCCGTTATCGTATACATCTTCTTCCCATGGTTCTTTTTCCATGACTTCCTCCTTGAGTTTTTCTTAAAATCTTATTACAATATGGGTATGAAAGTAACACTCATTCCCGAACGGTGCATTGCCTGTGGGCTTTGTCAAACCTACTCAGATCTTTTTGACTATCATGACAATGGCATCGTCAAATTTTACCAGGACGACCAGCTCCTAGAAAAGGAAATTGCTGAGGATCCCGATGTCGTGGAAGCCATCAAAAGCTGCCCAACCCGAGCTCTTTTGAAAGACTAGGATTTTTTGGACTGACTGCCATAGTATGCTTCAAAATAGTCAATATGGGTAAAATTATCTACTAATTCTACCTCACCCTTAAAATGCTCATTAAGGGCCAGGGCATTGACAAAATATTTCTTAGGCCACTTGCGCATACAAAAACTCCGGCTGCGGTTCTGCCCTTTAAAATATAAGGTAATTGACGTCTTAGTCACTTCGACTTTTTCAATATCTGAAATCTTGACCTTTATCGGAGTAAAGGGATTGGCTGTGATAATTCGCAAGGTTCCATCATCATAAATGGTAAAATAACGATGAACTCCCATTCCCAGCAAAACCATGAACAAGAAGAAAGAAAACAGAACAAGAGTCGGCACTCGTGAGCTTTCATACATCAAAGCCAGGCCAACAAAAATCGGAATGACCGATAAAGACCAATATATTATCAGGATAGCTACATCTGGCTGCCAGTGATAGCGAACCTTACCGAAAATCTTTATCATGCTCACACCCCCATACTACTAGTTTAGCATAAATTAAGAAAAAATAGAACAGGTAGACTTGCCTATTCTATTTTTTTATTTATGATTTTGCTGTCTTAAAGAAGCTATCAGACAAGTAGCCCTTGCCTCTGACCATATCATACTCAATCAGTTTCAAATCATCTGCTATTTCTTGAGCTTCTTCGTCCAATTCCTTTTTATCTACACTGGCTTTATGCAATACTTCTGTTAATAAAGCATAGTAAGGTGATACTTTGGAATTTGTCTGCTCCAGTAAGAGAGCGGAGAAATCGCTAGAATTGACTCTTGGATAATCGAGTTTAGGAGTTTCATAATTACTCCAAACGAAATAATCTGTCAGATATTGGCTTTCTGGAACTTCTTTAAAGGCTGACTGAGGATAGAGACCAGGCAGATGATCGCCATAAAAGACGACCGTTACCTTTTTATCTACCTTTGAAAGCTTCTCCAAAAACTCCTTGGTCGCCTGATCCGTATGGTAAAGCATTCTGACATAGCTGGAAAGAGATTCGTTCCCTTCCTTGCTAAAATCAGGATAGCTGGCAGACATGTAGACAGGATTGGGCTCACTCCAAGGCATGTGGTTCTGCATGGTCATGACAGAGAAAAACTGTCCCTGCTTGCCATTCAAATGCTCCAAGACTTGATTATAAGTCGTTTTATCGCTGTAATTACCACCTATATTATCCCCCTTCAGGCCTTTGGTACCATAGTGAATAAAGGTATCAAATCCCAAATCCTGGTAAATGACATTTCTGGCATAATTGCTAGGGGAGGCCAGATGGATTACTGTCCGATTCTTAGATGAATAAGCATCGCTAATGGAAGGAAATCTATTCATCCTCGGGACAATTTCAGTATAGAGAACCGAAATAGACGGAGACAGATTATAAAAAGGCAAACCAGTCAGGGTCTGAAATTCCATGTTGGCCGTTCCTCCACCATAGCCGTCTGACTTCATCAGTCCACTGGTGGTGCGAGTTTTAACTTCCTGAATATAAGGAATTGGATTCTCAGACATAGTAACGCCATCAACCCGAGCAGGGTCAGAAAAACTTTCACTCAGGAGATAAATTACCGTTTGATCTTCGATTTTATTCTGGCGTTCTTTGTTAATAGCTTCCGCAAGATTCTTATACTTTTTTTCTATCTCTTGAATCTTTTCCTTAGAATAGCCACGCGGCTCAATCATGGTTGTATCCGACATCTGTGAAAACCAGACAAAAGAAAGGGAGCGGAGCTGTGAATTGACAGTATTTCCCATCCAAGTCAGGTCATGGAAATTATTTAAGACCGAAATAACTGGGATATTCTCTACTATTTTGCCATTCTTTTTGGTAGCAAATATATCCATGACTCCCAAGAAAAAGACTAGGGGTAGGACTAGCAAGAGAAGTTGGTATTTAAGAACGGTAATGAGCTTGCCTGGCAAGATTTTCTTACGCAAATACCAGTAGAGAGTACCTAAAGCAACTAGTCCCAAGATAGCATAAAATCCGTAATTGCCTCCGAGAAAGTCAAAGAGAGTCTTGGGATTTCTCAGCCAGACCATATCACTAGGCAAAATTGGCTCTTGGCGATACTGAAATTTCAGACTACTGGCTATGGTAGCAACCACTACTAGCGCTGTTATCAGCATGGTTGGCAGGAGAAAATGATTGAAAATCAGGTAAAGAGCCATAAAAATCATGAAAAAAACGATGATTTGAAAGAGACTGGCTCCAGTGAAAAGATACTGATCCAAAACAATCACATCTCCTCGGATACTATTTTGGATTGTATAGTTAAAGACAAGGGCAAACACTGCACTCAACACAAAAGCAACAGAAACACTGGCTTTATTCTGAGCGAGATCGCGCAATCCCTTAACAGCTAGAAAGCTGGGGAGAGAAAGCAGGATAAAGATAAGTGCGATAAGGCAGAGGAGAGTTAGCATAAAATTCTGCGTTATATCCAACTTGCCTTCCTCAAGGAAATTCACTAAATAGCTTTGGTGATGCAGCAATTCCGGCATCTTATCGTCCATCAAAGCAAGAAATAGGAAGAGCTGGGATAGAAAAAGATTTTCCAGTACCTCTCTATTTTTCTTATTAACCTGCAAGAACTTATCTGGGAAGCGTTTTTTAAGCTTTGGAAAATGGATAAAAATATACGCAAATAAGAAAATCAAAAGCAAGCCAGGCAGGGAGTTAAACTGCCAAAAATGATTGCTGAAAACCCGTTCTGCTTTGAACTCAAAATCATTGACGTGCTGCGTTACTGTCAGTAAGTAAGAAAATCCTGTATAGAGAGCGTAAATAATAGCTGACCATAGGAAGAATCTTTTGCTGAAGAGCTGAGACAAAAGCTTACCCAAGCCAAACAAAAGAGGGAGCAACATCAGAAAGGCCAACCACAAGGCTGGATAATTCCGCAAATCTTCGCCTTCCTCCAATAGTAAAACTGTTGTAACAGCGACGGTATCTAGAAGTAAAAAACTAATTAGCAGGTATGAGAACTGCTTATAGTGGTTGAGTAAAAATTTCATTTTTCTTTCTGGTAAATAGTTAAATTCTCTAGCGAGATTTTTGTGAATTAAGAATCTCACTTTTTCTTTAAAAGATTGGACAAACGATTTCGAATCTTTTGAGATAAATTTTTCTGACTTAATTTTTCTTTTTGCTCGGCCAACTCTGCTTTTTTCCTCTGCCAGTCCAGTAAAGAGGGTAGAGAAGATAAGGGCATAATCTTGAAATCATAATGACTGTCCCAAGCTAGATAAACCAATAAATGCTCTAAAACATCAGACAATTCCTGCTCAAAGGATGGCAAGCTTTCTAAGCTCTTCATCTGGAACAAACTAGCCAAAGCAGAATATTTGAACCATACAAAGCTACCATAGACTCTCGTCAGAGAAGGGGTGATCATAAAGTCAAAAGACTTATGCAAACCAGCTTCCTGCCAGACAGCAGCCAGCCTTGGACGTGGCGGTTCTGTCTCAAACAAGCCGTCTCTGACTAGGCGCGGCAAATCTGGAATAACCAGTCCTACAGCAGACTCCTGCTCTAGTGCTTCTATGCTTGCATCTGCATAATCAACCATCATATTTATCAAATCAGAGCGCATAGCTTGGTCAAAAACTGCCTGATTCTCCACCAATCTATGAGTAGATAGATGGCCGATATAAGCATAGTTTTGCAGGATTTCCTTCTGCTCCAGCATGGCAATCCAGGCATACGATTTCTGGCTTAGTACAAGCTGAACTTTATTGCCCAGATGAGCCAGCGATGTCTGCAGCTGTTTCAACACTTCTGGCCGATTTGTTGTCACTAAATACTGATACTGAGACGATAGAGAGAATAGCTTGTTCTGATACTGCTGAAAAATAGGAAAATCCGTTACATGAATATGCAGGAGGACAGGCTGATCTGTCCGATAGTTCGAAGTTGCCTGAGACAAATACTTGTCCTGTAGCAAACAAGGAAGGTCTGGACCAAAATGATAGAAAAGGTGTTCCCTAATCAGGGAAGTCGGATAGGACGAATTTGTGTCAAGTTCTTCTAGCAAATACCTAGCTAAAAAAGGATTGCCCGTGAGAGCCTTCACCTTTAGAAAAGGAAACTTCGCTTCCAGAATCCTAAGTGGCTTATAGTATGAAAAGTCTGGATGAACCAATTCTCCTGCTTCTTCCTGACGGGTATCAAGGAGAGCTTGATATCTGAATCCTGCCTCTACAAAGCGCTTGGTAAACTTGCTCTCGTAATGGTCTATCACATCTTGAACGTCAGTAAAATCTTCTACCTGAGACCATAATTCACGGAAAGACTTGTCTTTGAGAACTGACTGCTTAAAGGTGACAAAGTAGCTCTGCAGGTGTTCTTCAAAGTACCTGGTCTTGCGAAAATTAGTCATTCCCCAAAAATCAACTTGCGAATCCTCTTCAAAGCGCTGATAAATGGGCGCTAAATCCCATAGCGGACCAAAGCAAGTGTCGTTCATGAGAGTCAGAGAGTCTGAGTTCTGCAAAGTGTCAAAACCCAGCCAGTTCATGCCATCACGCCAAGCTGCAAAATCAAAGCCTCGATTATCCCGCTCAAGCAAGTCAGAAATTCCCAAGTCTTCTCTCAGCCGGCATTTGTCCTCATCGCTCAAAGGACTATTTGAAATAAAAATAATCTTAGAAAAAAGCGGCTTTAGCTGCTCCAACTGATAGAAGACATGACCGCTTATATGATTGCATTTATTGAAATGAACATAGAGTAATATTCGTTCCATGAAAATACCTTATTCTTTATGATTGAGAAATCTTCCAACTGCCATTACGCTGGATTAAGCCAGTAGCAGAATCCTTAGCAGAGACATCGTCATCCTTAATATCCTGACGATTGACTAAGATAACTGGGTTGTTCTGAGAGTCTGCAAAGGCTAAAATCTGCTCTTCCTGATCTCGCACCGAAACCTGCAGTTTTAACTTAGCGTTATTTATCTGTGACACATGGCACTTGTAAGTCAAGCGCTTCTGTCCCGGTCCTTCTGTCGGCTGATCCATGGAGTTATCATTGTAGAGCCAGATAGTTCGATCGATATCTGTCAGAGAAAAGGAAACATAGGTCGGAAGGTCTTGATTTACCCGATAAGAAATTTCAAATTCAATCTCTTGTTCAGGTGCAATCTGAGGCGAATGCAAGAGCTTAACCTTCAAATCAGAAACCGCTGCATTCTCAACCTGGAATCCTTCGTTCATGGCTTTTGTTTCAGTTGCATTGTCCAGACTGTACTGGTTGGCCACATCGTCTGGATTGCCGATAGCCTTGACCAAGCCATTTTCAATCAAGACAGCCTTATTACAATACTTTTTAACAGCTCCCATGTCATGGGTCACCAGAATGGTCGTCTTGCCTGATTCTTTGCGATCTTTGAAGTAGTCATTACACTTACGCTGAAAGGCTTCGTCCCCGACAGCCAAAACCTCGTCCAAAATCAGAATATCACCCTGAGCCTTGATAGCCACTGAAAAGGCCAAACGCACCTGCATACCGCTGGAGTAGTTCTTGAGTTTTTGGTTCATAAACTCGCCTAGCTCAGCAAACTCCACGATATCATCGTACATGGCGTCTACTTCTTCTGTTGAGAATCCCAGCATGGCACCGTTCATATAGACATTTTCGCGGCCAGTTAGTTCGGGATTGAAACCGACACCCAGTTCGATAAAGGAAACCAACTTACCATCAATAGTTACCTTGCCCTTCTCCGGAATATAAATCTCAGAGATAATTTTAAGGAGGGTGGACTTACCAGATCCATTGCGGCCAACAATCCCGTAGAAGTCACCTTTTTCGACCTCAAAGGAAATATCTTTCAAAACATGCTGTTCTTTGTAGCCTTTGA
>CAUSZI010000075.1:0-7692 GCA_963536045.1 uncultured Streptococcus sp. | reverse complement strand
TTCTTAGGTTGATAATTCCGTTCATTGATTAACTTTCTAAAAATACTAAAACTCTCTTTGGGAAATCCTTGTCTGATCTTGCATCATATTCTTGAAAGGTCTGAGACTGAATCAGCAGTCGCTTTTTGTTCTTGATTTTTTCAAAAATTCCATCAGTTTATATGGATGCTAATGATTGACTAGAAAAACATAACGAAATAGTCACACTTCTATCCGACTTTCAAAAATCTGATAAAGCTGTTCAAGGCGGTAGTCCTCAGTAGTCACCATTTCTTCCTCCGAAAGGAGAACATTTTCCAATATTGGAAAAAAACCTTGAGCCAGTTCCCGACTGTTCAGCCAATCTGTCATCTGCTGGTTAAAGGCAGGATTGTCCGAAAAAATATAGTCAAAGTGGGCATAATCCTTGGTGTAATAGTAGTAAATCTCCTCCAGAGCAAGTAGTGCCTTGATGGGATCAGCTTCCTCCAGCCAAAGACTCTTATCTAGCAGATGGCTGGTTTCAAGGCCAGCCAGATCAAACATAACCAAATAAACCGCCACACCATCAGCTTGACTGGGTCTAAAGTTAATTGTATCAAGGATAAACTGACGTGAGAAGCGCCGCATAAAATCTAACTCCTGTGGCTTCCAACTGTCACTTTCAAAGTGACACCGATCCAGATTAAGAGAGTCATCGACTCTGATTTCAATGTAGTGAGCAATCATCTCTAAAATCCGAGGCAGAAAATGCCTGATTTGGTAGTCGTCATCACTCTTATTAACCACCGCGTTGAGGTATTCATAGATTAACACCTCACTCAGTTCCCTGACAGGAATGGTTTGCAAAGCTCTGAGATTCTCCTCGGAGATGCAGACGGGGCAGGTACAAAGGGTCAGAGGAAAGTGCAATTAGCACTTAAACAGGGTATAAGCCTCTTCTAAAAGGGCTTGCATAGCAGGGCTGAGGTCGGGCTCCTTCGGTATTTCCGGTCTAGTCTTAGCTTTTTTCTTTCCCATGCTCATCCTCCTCTACATTAGCTAAGCTAGTCTGGCGAAAGCCATGGTTTTGGTAAAAAGCATGCGCAGCCAACCGTTCATCATTGGCACCATCTTGACTAGCTATCTTCTTGACCTTGTCCATCAGAGATGTCGCAATTCCTTGTCGTCTGGCATTTCGACTGACCGCCAGAGCTAAGATCCGATAGTAGAAAGCTGTGGACTCGAAAAAGTAAAGCTTAGCATAGCCGATAAAGCCAAGAATCTGAGATTCTTTCTCAGCAACTAAACAACCGTAAGCTGGATAAACAAGAATATCCCTGAGTCTGCTTTGCAATTCATTTTTTTCTACTAAATAGCCTAATGCTTTATACAGGGGTGGCAGAACTTCTGCGTCTTCTTTCTGATATTCTTGAACAGTCAATTGATCTATCATTTTTCTATTTTTCTTTCAAAATACTGCTTATAAATAGTTACCGCTATCTGACGTTTTTTCTTAATAACCAAGTCAGTCGGCTCTTCATCGTCCATAAATCCAATCCCTGAAAAAACTAACAAACCTAGTCCAAGATAAGGTAAATTCTTAACAGATAAGGACATCCCTTGAAAAAAGACTAAATAGCAAAGTACTAAAAAATAAACTACATTAGCTAACAGTACTTGTTTGCCTCGTTCAATCCAAATTTCTTTACGTAATTCTGAAGAAGCAGCCCGCCATTGCTGATAAAAAGTTTCCTTCCCTTCTTGTGGCAGTCTTTCTATAATTCGATCAATCTCAGCAAATTTGGTTGATTGTATCCAACGGGTTGTTAAGTCCATTTTTCTCACTCCTTAAGTGCTTCAAACTTAGCTTTCATAGTGGGATTTTTGCGCGTCAGTTTCTTGACAGAGACATCGTCCAGTTTGTTATTTGCTAAGCGCAGCTGGTTTTCAGAGGTTGTCAGGAACTTCTTGATTTCTTCCATCCGGCGGATGGCCTTGTCAATCTCTTCGATGGCCTTGCCAAAGTTAGTTGAAGCAGACTGATAGTTCTTGGCGAAAGCTACTTTAAAGGCATCCAAATCTTCCTCAAAATGCGTAATATCAATATTCTGCTCCCGCACCAAGGCCAGTTCCTGCTTGTACTGTAGCGAGTTGAGCGCAGAATTACGCAGGAGGGTAATCATGGGGAGGAAGAACTGAGGCCGGATAACATACATTTTCTCATAGGCATAAGATACATCGACAATACCCGAATTGTAGAGCTCGCTGTCAGCCTCAAGAAGTGTCACCAGAATAGCATACTCACAGCCTTTCTCCCGCCGATCCTTATTCAACTCTTTGAAGAAATGCTCGTTTTTCTTCTTGGTCGCTGTCTCATCGCCTTCATTTTTCATCTCAAACATGATGGAGAGGATTTCTACATCATTTTCATCCAGCTCTCGATAAATGTAGTCGCCCTTGCTGCCGGTTCTGGCATCATTGTCCTTGCCAAACTCCGCTCGTGGGAACATAGCCATACGGTTCTTGTTAAACTCGTACTCGCAGTGCTGTTCCAAACTCTCACCAATCATCTTAGTAGACTGCTTGGCTTTAAAATCCTTGTAGAACTCTATGGCCTCATCTTTCTGCCGCAGCTCTACCTCATAGCGCTCTTTGAGAGAGGTCTGAGCCAGCGCTGCTTCCTTTTCTTGCAAGACTAGCTGGTTCTTAACCTCGTCTCGCTCTTTTTCCAGCGCAGACAAGGTCTTTTGCAATTGATTTTCATGCTCCAAGCGCTGAGTTGTCAACTGACTTTCCAATTGCTGAACTTCCTTATCCTTCTCCTGCAATTGAAGACTAGCTGCCTGCTCCGCCTCTTTCTTTGCCAATTCCTGCTGGGTCTCAAACTGAGCAATCTGACTTTGAAGCTTGCTAATTTCCTGCTCTTTCTGCGATAGCAGGGCTTGTTGGGCATTCTGGTATTTTTGCTCTGCTAAAGCCAGTTCCTGCTCAATCCGAGCATCAATCTCCTTGTCAAACTCTGCAGTTCGAACCTGCGACAAAAGCTCACTGTACTGGCTCTCATTGACAGTAAAAACCTCCCCGCAGTTGGGGCATTTGATTTCATTCATAGGGTACCTCTTTCTCTGTAGTTAAACTCTTTATTCTTTTTCTTTTCCGACCCGACAGTTCATGTAGCCTTCATACATTATTTGGAGCTGACAAGGAAAAATCTTATTTCCCATTGATAATTCTCCCTGCCAAAGACACTTTTTATCACTGTAATATTCGTGAATAATTGTAATAATAAATTGCGGATATTCTTTTAGAAAATGTTCTAATGGATAGTAAACACCAGTGAATGCCCGATTTTCTTGATTGTCCAAAATGTAGATTTGACAATAATCAAGCTCAACATTTTCAAAGCAAATGCCAGCTTCATAATACTTTTCTCCCTCCTGACTATAATCAATCATATAATCAAACTGAACATGCAAATGATTGCTTTCCAGCCAAATCTTCCGAGTGCTCAAATCATGCAAACTAAAGGCCCGGCCAGGAGGCTTCTTCTCTGCTCCTTCCATCTTTCTCCTACTTCTACTCGTTAATCTTTATGATTATTATATCATCCTTTCTCGAAATTAAAAACAGCAAGCCACTTGACTTGCTGTTTCATTTTATCACTCCCCTATCTCAATCCGCCAGCTGGCGGCTGTTTTTCTTTCTTGGATAAACTTACTGTAGATACCTTGTTTGGCTAGTAAGTCTTGGTGTTTGCCCTGCTCGACAATGCGGCCTTGATCCAGCACCAAAATCTGGTCTGCATGCTCAACTGTCTTGAGTCGGTGGGCAATCATGATAATGGTCTTATCGCGAGTCAAAGCCTGAATAGCCTGCATGAGGGCTTCTTCATTTTCTGGGTCAACATTGGCTGTCGCTTCATCCAGAATGATAATAGGTGCATCCTTGATAATAGCCCGTGCAATGGAAATGCGCTGACGCTCACCTCCAGAAAGACTGGCACCTCCTTCACCAATCTTGGTATCATAGCCATCAGGCAGTGAGAGGATAAAGTCATGACAGGCCGCTTTCTTGGCAGCCTCTATTACTTCTTCCTGACTGGCCTCCGGCTTGCCAAAACGAATGTTATTAGCAATGGTATCCTCAAAGAGATAGACGCTTTGAAAGACAAAGCTGAAATTACGAATCAGGCTGTCATAGCTGTAATCCCTGACATCATGGCCGCCTAGACTGATACTTCCCTGATCCACATCCCAGAAGCGGGCGATGAGGTTGCAGAGCGTTGTTTTGCCAGAGCCAGAAGGTCCGACCAAGGCAGTTGTTGTTTTTTCGGGAATGGTAAGGGAAACCCAGTCAATGATTTTCTTATTTCCATAAGAGAAGCTAACGTCTCTCAGATCAATCTGGCTACTCTTAGGCTCAATATCCTGACCGCTGATGTCCATCGGCTGGATAGCCAAGACTTGATTGACCATATCAACCGACAAATCAACAATGCGCAGGAGAGAAGAGAAAGAGCCAACGCCGTCTAGATTTTCATAAATCATAAAACCACTGACAATCATCATAATGGTTACCAGCAGCTCCATACTGCCATTGAGATAAAAATAGATAGAGAAAAGCCCCATAAAGAGACCCGTCAGCTTGGTCACCATGCCTTGGAGGGCAATGTAAGGTGAGGTCACAAGTGTCATTTTGGTATCTAGCTGACTCTTGCCTTCAATAGCTTTGGACAGCTTCTTGGCAGAACGGTTAACCAGATTGTAGTTCTTAACTTCAGCAATCCCTTGGCTGTACTCTAAAACAACGGCTACTAGGTCCATATCCGCCTGATACTTGTCATCAGAAACCTTGCCAACTTGCCAACGCATGAGGGTATTTGGCAGGAGAAAGAGGACGAGACCCACCAAGAGAACCAGACCAACCCGCCAGTCATAGAGAAAGACCAAGACGGTTATGAGGCCAGTCGTCAGAAATCCCTGCACAGTCATCATAACCACTCGCGTAGCTACATCAGACAACCCTTCCAGCGTATTAGTCGTAACACTGGTAATCTTGCCCAAGCTATTTTGATTAAAGTAACCCATGGGCAAATAGCGCATGTGCTCTGCAATTTCAATCCGCTTCTGAGCACAGGTATGATAGCCCGCTTCCGTCTGCAGCATGGTAATTTTCAGGGTAATCCAGACGTTTAGCACAGTGGATACCAACATGATACCCAGAGCCAGCCAGAAGGTCTGCATAGAGAGATTCTTCTCAATCAGTCCCATAACGACTAGGCCGATTGCTGGGATACGCAGAGCGATGATAAAGGACTTGATGATGCCCAGATAAATGGATTGATAAAATTTCCTACGGTCCTCTGTCGTACAGAAATCAAAGAATTTCTTCAGTATATTAAGCATGAGTCAGCCCTCCTTCCATCTCACTATTATCCCTGGTAGCAATATGGGCCTGCCACATGGAAGCATAAAGCGGACTGGTTGCAAGCAATTCTTCATGCCGGCCTCTAGCTTCGATCCGGCCATCATTAACTAGAACTATCTGGTCTGCACTCATAATCGTAGACAGCCTGTGAGCAATGACAATCAAGGTCCGACCCTCGATCAGACGAGCTAGACTGGACTGAATCCGTGCTTCATTTTCCGGATCTGTATAAGCGGTCGCTTCATCTAAGATAAGAATCGGCGCATCCTTAAGCATGGCACGGGCGATGGCAATCCGCTGACGCTCCCCACCAGATAGATGACCGCCGCCAGAGCCTACCTGAGTTTCAAAGCCGTCTTCTAAGTTCATGATAAAGTCATAACAGCCACAGCGACGGGCAATTTCGATGACCTCTTCATCAGAAGCTGCTGGATTTCCCATCCGGATATTTTCCATAATAGTCTCATCAAAGAGATAGTTATCCTGGGTCACGTAAGCAATCTGCCGACTGTAATAGTCTAGCGGAAGCTGACGAATATCCAAGCCACCATAGGTAATCTGACCAGAACTGACATCCCAGAATGAAGCTACAAGCTTGGCAATTGTAGACTTACCTGAGCCTGATGGCCCAACTAAAGCATTGATACTGCCAGCCTTAATATCTAGCGAAATGTCGTGCAGTACTTCCTCTTCATCTGTATAGCCAAAGCTGACATCCGTCATGACTAGATCCCTTCCTTTTGGAAGTTCTCTCAGCTCCTGAGGCCTTTTCAAATCAGGCTTTTCCAAAATATCAATGACTTGGCCAAAAATAGTGCTGATTTTCCGTAAATCGTCCATATAACTAGCCACTAAAATCAGAGGAGTCAGAAGACTGAGCGATAGAATAATCATCAGAATGAAATTGCCAGCAGTCAGGCTGCCTTGCAGATAGAAATAACAGCCAGCCGGCAGCAGAAAGAGCAAGCCTGATGGCAGAAATGCAGTCACAATGCCCATCTCCAGATTGAACTTGCGCATCCACTCAATAAAGCAGTCTGCTCCTTCTCTAGCAGCCGTCACAAACTTATCGTAAGAAAATTTTTCTTTGCCAAAAACCTTGATAACCTCAATCCCATTGATATATTCCACTGCTGTATCATTGAGTTTTTTGGTCTTGACCAGAGTATTTTGATAGTCTGCTTCGCTATTGACAGCCATCCGCATATAGGCCAGCACCACGATGGGAATAGTCAGGAGAGACAACAAGGTCAGTCGCCAATCGATAACCAGCATAGCAATGAGAACAATAATCGGACCAAAAATCCCAGCGGTAAACTCTGGAATCAGGTGAGCCAAGGTCGTTTCGGTCGCATCTACCCGCTCAACTATAATGTTTTTATAACTACCTGATGACTGACTAAGCACTGTACCCAGAGGCAGCCTAGCCAGCTTGTCTGTCAGGCGGTGCCGCATTTCCGCTAAAATCTTAAATGTAGCCGTATGCGACAGCATGGTGGAAATACCGTGGAATCCCCAGTAGCCAATCCAGGCCATACCCGCCCACGCTGATTGCTGCAGGTAGAAATCCCAGTTTTTATTACCATTCAAGAGCTGATTAATCATTCCACCAATAAAGAAATAAGGCAGGAATCCTGAAAGCACAGAGACAAAAGCAAAGATTAGACTGAGCACAAAATACATCTTATGAAGGGAAACAAAGTCCCAGATCCAAGCAAGGACAGATTTTTTCTTCATAGAATTTCCTTCTTTCTATCAAAAACCTAGCAAACTTCCCCAATCAAACAAGTCCATGATGGAATGGCAAAATTCCAGCGCCTGCTCTTGGGGCCAGTCTTGAGCCAAGGGCTCAAATACAGCTGTATAATAAGCTGTCATGCACGATCGCAGAAACTCGTGTTTGACCAAATGATTAATCTTCCCCTCTTTGTAAGCCAGCTCCAAATAGCGATAAGTCTCGTCTGTAGCCAAATGAGGCAGACACATCCTGAAGTCCGCTTGCGAAGATCCCTGAGATTTAAAAAGCAAAAGCTGCATAATATCCTTATGCTCATAGAGAATCCGCATCAGGGACTGGAGATCTTCCAAGCGATGGGCCCACATATCAGACAGGTGTCCCTCTTCTAGGAAAGCATAGTCACGTCGCTTCTGCTCTTGTCCATACTGGTCTAAGGCTGTCAGAGTAGGCTCAAGCAGAGCAGTAAAGAGACTGTCCTTACTCTCATAGCGCTTATAAAAAGCCCCAGTTGTCAAGCCAGCAGCGCGACAAATTCTCCGCAGTGAAGCATCCTGATAGCCATAAGC
>CAUSZI010000074.1:0-7865 GCA_963536045.1 uncultured Streptococcus sp. | reverse complement strand
ATCAGTATGCGGATCAACTGACTTGGTTCCCTTACAAGGGGATTCCGACCTATCCCCTGCTTCATAAAAACGAAAAAAATGAAGAATTTGCTAAGGCATATGAGAAGGCAATTAAGGAACTGGAAAAAGACGGAACCTTGGCTAAACTATCGGAGAAGTATTTCGGAGAAGATGTCTTCTCTTATGTGGACAAGGATTAGTGGCTGCTGTTTGCTGATCATGGAAAATCAAAGGCTGACTGAGAAGCTAGCTGAATACAGAGCTGGTGGCTTCTAAGCTGACCTTGATGCTGTTTGAATGAATTTTCAAAAAGAGAGCAAGGCTGCTCCAATCTGAAAGTGCCCGTCCAAGAGAAGCTTATTCTATCTAATCACTGTCGAAGGAGAAGAAAATTATGGTCTCGTATGACTTGTCCCGTGTCTTTGGCTTGCTGCCTAGTCTGCTGCAGGCTCTGCCGACCACTTTATGGATTATGTTTGTGACAGCTTTGATTGGCTCCTTACTGGGTGGTCTGTTGGCTTGGGCTCAGATTTCTGAGGAGCAGTCTTTTGCTGGTTTGGCTAGAGGATATATATTTATCCTTAGATGTACACCGCCTATTGTATTGCTTTTCTTGGTTTTTTATGGCATTCCAGAGTTTTTAGAATGGTGGCTGGGGCTGGATATCAATCATTGGTCGCGGACTGTGTTTGTCATCATCACCATGATTCTTCTCTTTGCGGCTATGATTGCGGAAGTCTTCAAGGCAGCTTATCTTGCTGTTCCCAAGGGACAGACTGAGGCAGGTCTCAGTATTGGCTTGACACCGGTGCAGACTTTTCTGCGCATCGTCCTGCCACAGGCTTTTCGCATCGCCCTGCCCAATCTCACGACTGCCCTTCTTAATCTCATGCGGGATGCTGCGCTGGCTTATACGATTGGGGCAGTTGATGTCATGGGAGCAGGGCAAAATCTCATCAGCCGTAATCTGGGCAATTATTCCCTCGAAACCTATACAGCGGTGGCCTTGATTTACTGGGGGATTGCCCTAGTGGTTTCACTGGCTTCCCAGCTTCTGGAAAAAAGTCTGACAGTCAAGGAGAGGTAAAGCATGGATTTGAATTATATTGTAAATACCTTTCTGGTGACGTTGAAAGGCATACCGGTAACCCTGATCATTATGGTGGTGGCTATTCTGCTCAGCTTTATTCCGGCTCTGTTTCTAGCTCTGGGACAGATTTATAAAGTTCGAGGTGTGCGGACCTTTTCGGTGGTTTATCTGGCCTTTATTCGGGCAACGCCACCTATTTTGCTCATTCTCTTTTTCTACAGTCTTTTTCCTAGCTTACTGAATCAAATATTCAAAAGTCTGGGCAGTCAGGTAGACGTCTTTAAGTTCAATCCGCTTTACTATGCTTTCATCATCTATAGCCTGATGACGACAGGTAGTTTGTCGGAAATACTGCGCTCGGCCATTTTGACAGTGGATAAAGGGCAGTTGGAGGCGGCTCAAGCAATTGGTTTAACGAATTTTCAAGCTTATCGGAGGATTGTTTTTCCTCAGGCTCTGCGCTCTGCCCTCCCCAATCTGGCCAATCTGGTTATCAATCTAGTCAAGGGAACCTCGCTGGTATTTGTCATGACAGTCAAAGATATCACAGCCTTGGCTAAGATAGAGGCCTCCCATTCTTACCAGTATTCAGAGTCTTATCTGGTGATTTTTGTTATTTATCTCATTATTTGTGGCTTGATTCAGTGGATTTTTAGGGGCTTGGAAAAGCGCTATGCTCTTGCTTAGGAAGGAAAGATTATGTTAGAAGTAAAACATATCTCCAAACGATTTGGAGAGCACCAGGTGCTGGCAGATGTCAGTCTCAAGGTCAATCAAGGTGACGTTGTGGTTATTCTGGGACCCTCAGGCTCTGGGAAAACAACATTTCTACGCTGTCTGAATCACTTAGAAAAAGCGGATGGCGGTCAGCTGACTTTGTCTGGTAAGGACTATGATTTGGCTAAACTCAACAAAAAAGAGATTTTGGAAATCCGTAGAAAGACGGCCTTTGTCTTCCAGCATTATAATCTCTTTGCCAATAAAACAGCCCTTGAAAATATCTTAGAGGGCTTAGTGATTGCTCGTAAGATACCAAGGGAAGAAGCGCTTGAGATTGCGGAAGAGTCCTTGAAGCGCGTGGGCCTCTTGGCCTACAAGGACTATTATCCTTCGCAGCTATCAGGCGGTCAGCAGCAGCGGATTGGGATTGCGCGTGCTATTGCTGTTAAGCCAGATGTCATCCTGCTGGATGAACCAACTTCGGCTCTAGATCCGGAACTGGTCGGTGAAGTTCTCAGTGTCATGAAACAGCTGGCCCAGGAGGGAGTGACTATGGTTCTTGTGACCCACGAGATGAGCTTTGCCCGCGATGTGGCCAACCATGTCATCTTTATGGACGGAGGTCATATCGTCGAAGAAAATCCTCCTCAGGAATTCTTCTCTAGCCCGAAGGAAGAGCGGACCAAACAGTTTCTGTCCCGCATTCTGTCGGATGCCAGCTATAGTGTAGAATATATGATTTAAAAATCTGGATTGTGTCCAGATTTTTATTATAATAAATCGTCTTTATAGGAATAAAAAGGACCTAAACGAAAATTTTGATTACAACTGTAAATTTATTTTAAAAAAATTATGTAAAATCTATTGACAAATAAATTCTGTCATGATAAAATTACAACTGTAAACAAAAAAGTTTACGTAAATTTAATCAGAAGGTATGAATACAGCCGGAAGGCAATTATTTTTGGGAGGATTATAAATTATGTAAAATTATCTTCGTCTGAAAGAGATTTGATTCACTCATAAAAGTAGAGACTGACTCAGTCTTAATTTTTGGAAATCGAATAAGTTATGTAAAATAATAGATAGGAGAAAATCTCCCAAATGAATATTTATAGTAGATAAGGAAAAGATTTCTTATCTGAAACTTTGGTGAAATTAAAAATTATGTAAAGAAAAATATGAAAAAAAGTGAGGCAATGCTATGAACAACAACTACAACAATTTTAACAATATGGACGACCTTTTCAACCAACTCATGGGGCGCATGGGTGGCTATAACAGCGAACACCGGCGCTACTTGATTAATGGTAGAGAGGTCACACCGGAAGAGTTTGCTCAGTACCGGGCTACTGGCAAGCTCCCCGGTCAAGGAGCAGGTGAGCAGACTAGCCAGACTGCTGCTCAGGGACCTAAGCAGGATGGTATCCTGGCTAAGCTAGGTCGCAATCTGACTCAGGAAGCTCGTGATGGTAAGTTAGATCCAGTCATTGGGCGCAATAAGGAAATCCAAGAAACTGCTGAAATCCTTTCCCGCCGGACTAAGAATAATCCTGTATTGGTTGGAGATGCCGGAGTTGGTAAGACAGCTGTCGTAGAAGGATTGGCTCAGGCTATCGTCAATGGTGATGTGCCAGCGGCCATCAAGAACAAGGAAATTATTTCTGTTGATATTTCCGGTCTGGAAGCTGGGACTCAGTATCGTGGTAGCTTTGAAGAAAATATCCAAAACTTGGTCAATGAAGTCAAGGAAGCCGGCAACATTATCCTCTTCTTTGATGAAATCCATCAAATCCTGGGAGCAGGATCTACTGGCGGAGATAGCGGATCCAAGGGCTTGGCGGATATTCTTAAGCCAGCGCTTTCTCGTGGGGAGTTGACCGTTATCGGGGCTACTACTCAGGACGAGTACCGAAACACCATTCTCAAAAATGCAGCTCTGGCTCGTCGTTTCAATGAAGTCAAGGTCAATGCACCATCTGCCGAAGATACCTATCAGATCCTTCGAGGTATTCGGGACTTGTATGAAAAGCACCACAATGTCATCCTGCCGGATGAAGTGTTGAAAGCGGCTGTGGACTACTCTGTTCAGTATATTCCACAACGGAGCTTGCCAGACAAGGCGATTGACCTGGTCGACGTGACTGCTGCCCACCTGGCAGCCCAGCATCCAGTAACCGATGTCCATGCGGTTGAACATGAGATTGCTGAACAGAAAGACAAGCAGGAAGCAGCTGTTGAAAAAGAAGATTATGAAGCAGCTCTGAATGCCAAGACCCGCATTGAAGAGCTAGAAAAGAAAATTCAAAACCACACCGAGGACATGAAGGTAACGGCTACAGTCAACGATGTAGCGGAGTCTGTTGAGCGGATGACGGGAGTGCCGGTATCTCAGATGGGTGCCAGCGACATTGAGCGCCTCAAGGGCATGAATGGCCGTCTCAAAGCCAAAGTTATCGGCCAAGACAAGGCTGTAGAAGCTGTGGCTAGGGCTATCCGCCGTAACCGTGCAGGCTTTGATGAAGGCAACCGTCCGATTGGCAGCTTCCTCTTCGTTGGTCCGACAGGTGTCGGCAAGACTGAGCTAGCCAAGCAACTGGCTTTGGATATGTTCGGTACCAAGGAAGCGATTATCCGTCTGGATATGTCAGAATACTCCGACCGGACTGCTGTTTCCAAGCTGATTGGTACCACTGCAGGCTATGTCGGCTATGATGATAACAGTAATACCCTGACCGAGCGTGTGCGCCGCAATCCTTACTCTATCATTCTCTTGGATGAGATTGAAAAGGCGGATCCACAGGTGATTACCCTTCTCCTTCAAGTTCTGGATGATGGTCGCTTGACAGATGGTCAAGGGAATACCGTCAACTTCAAGAACACGGTCATCATTGCGACTTCCAATGCCGGATTTGGCTATGAAGCAGGCTTGGAAGAGGATGCTGAAAAGCCTGATCTGATGGATCGACTCAAAGCTTACTTCCGTCCAGAATTCCTCAATCGTTTCAACGCGGTTATTGAGTTCTCTCATCTCAAGAAAGAAGATTTGATGGAGATTGTGAATCTCATGCTGATCGAAGTAAATCAAACATTGAGCAAGAAAGAAATTGATCTGGCTGTATCTGATGCAGCTAAGGAATTCCTGCGCGACGCTGGTTATGACCAAGTCATGGGTGTTCGTCCACTCCGCCGTGTCATCGAGCAGCAAATCCGTGATAAGGTGACTGACTTCCACTTGGATAATCTAGATGCTAAGCATTTGACGGCTGATTTGGAAGATGGTGTCTTAGTTATCCGAGAAAAAGGTGCTGACGCATCTGAAGAAGACAAGCAAGCAGAATAAAGCTTACTAAGTCAACTAACTTTTCAAAGACCTCCTTCTTAGATGAAGGCAGGTCTTTTTTTGATGAGTATGAATTTCAAATAACTCTCTTTTCTGGAAATTAATTAGCATTTATCCCAAAATCTCAACTTAATTCTTCTTGACAACACCTAAAAGAAATGTTACTATTAGGTATATAAAAGTATTGAAATCTGATGCTGATGAAAAGCTAGGCTTGCTTAGGAGGTATTGGTAAAATGAAACAAAGTTTTGATATTGCCGAAGCGGTCGATGACTAAAATCAACCTAGCTTCTCTCAAATGAGAAATTAAGCTCGCATGCTGTAGGATTTTCAAGGAAAAATTTAGACAATTTGGAGGAAAGCAATAATGACAACTTTTCTAAAAAGCAGGCAACTTTATGAAGCCAGTATATTAGCCTATCAAGGGGAACAACTCTATTTGGAAGAAAACAAGGGACAGATGACGAGTGACAAGCCTTTTGCCATTGCCAGTATTTCCAAATTATACACCGATGCCATTGTTTTCCAGCTGATTGACCAAGGAAAGCTGACCTATGATACAAGCTTGACGGATATTTTACCGCGGGAAGTGACCAAGCATTTGCCTCAAGCCGAGCAGGTCACTGTACGATATCTGCTGGATCAAATATCCGGCTTTCCGAATTATGAAATGGACCGTCAAATGAATGGAAAGGTTTTGATAGATGACTTGTACAAAGCTGATCGTCGGGTAGCTTTTGAGGAAGCGCTGGAAATGATAGCAGAATTGCCAGCTGGAACATGTCTGGACGGAGATAAAGCCTACTACGCTGATATCAATGCTATGCTCTTAGGAAAAATGGCTGAAACAGTGACTGGGCAGACCGCTGAGCAACTATTAGAACATCTCATTTGCCAGCCGCTTCAGCTTAGTCAGACCCATTGGGCGACAGGCCATGAGAAACTTGCTCCCCTATACAATGGCCAGCAAACTATAGCTTTTCAAGCCTATCTTTCCAGTCAAGTCTACCAAGGTGGTATTGTGGCGACTAACAGGGAGTTAATGACCTTTATCCGTGCTTTCTTTACTGGCAGATTGTTTGCAAAGTCCCATATTCAGCAGCCGGCTTTTCGCCCTATTCAATTCCGCCCTCTTAAGTATGGTAGCGGTATGATGCAGCTGACGATCAGCTCTTTTATGTCTCTCTTTTTCGGTGGCGCACATGAAATTCGTGGCCATAGTGGGATAACAGGAAGTTTTGCCTTTTATTGTCCAGAAAAGGATGTCTTTGTCACAGGTACGTTCAACCAGACAAAAAAACGTCCCTACCCTACCATTTTTCGGGCTATTGCGGCCGGTGTCAAGAGACAGAAGGATTTAAAACAAGAGAGATGAATAATTTTTTGACGAAAGGAGACTGCTATGAAACAGTCTATAACTACAATTAAGCGCAATGTCATTATCTTTGCATTCTTCAGCACCCTATGTGGCTGGATTGGTTATGTTGTTGATAAAGTAACCGGCCAGGCTCATTATGAAAATATTGGAACAGATATAGGAAGCGGCTCTTTAGGGATGCTGATTTGGCTGGTAACTCCCTTAATCTGTACCATCTTTCTTCGAAGCTTTGGCGGAGACAGCTGGAAAGAGGCAGGGTTTTCCATTAATTTTAAAAATAATAAAAAGTTATACCTGATTAGTTTTCTAGTTTACCCTCTTGTTACGATGATAGTGATATTCTTGGGACTGATGACACAAGGCATCAGAGTGACAGATGTGAAGGTTGAGTTCACGGCCTATCTTGGAATCTTGCTCACACAGATAGGAACTCAATTCATAAAAAATATTTTTGAAGAATCTGTTTGGAGGGCATATCTTACCAATCAATTAATCAAATTAAAATTATCCGACTTAAAACTATATCTACTTGTTGGCTTTATCTGGTGGATTTGGCATCTGCCTTACATTATGAAGTTTCTGTCTGAGAGAGAAATCCAAAATACCTTGCCGGTTGGAAGATTTACATTCTTCCTTATCGGGATGATAACTGTTGCATGCTGGACGGTTATGTATACAGAGATTTTTAGAATTACTAAGTCAGTTTGGCCACTAGTTATTATGCACACTATGGAGGACGCTGTTATAAATCCTTTACTATTACTAGGATTTGTCTCGGTAGAAAAAAATCAGGCTTTCCTCTTCTCGCTTTCAGTGGGGATGATTCCGACTATTCTTTATTTAACCGTTGGTCTAGCTATACGAAAATGGAGAAAAAACAGCAGTATGGAAAGGCGATCTAACAAAGTAAGAAAAGAAGATAATATTAATTCTTTTTTTCTATCTTAATAGAAGCAAAAGACTCTCAAAAGTCTATAAAACAGGAAAAGTTGACATTTCAATGAATTATGTTCTAATTTTTTTGTACATTTTCAAGTTTTTATATATGTAAATGTCAGAAAAAAGTGTATAATGGATTAGTAAATTAAATTTTAGGAGAGGATTTAATTATGAAAAAGTTGGATATTACAACAATGCCTGACTACAGGAAAGTCGAGGCTGTTGTTCAGTTGTTAGTTAATGGAACCTTAACTAGTTATCGGATTGCGACGGATGCAAACATCAGCAAGATGAGTATCCTGACCTTAACTAAAGGGACCAGTAAGATTAAGAACATTACTTATCAAACTGCGATGGCCTTAATTAATTGGTATGAAGAAAACCATGAAAAATA
>CAUSZI010000073.1:0-7885 GCA_963536045.1 uncultured Streptococcus sp. | reverse complement strand
CTTCCCATTTCTCCACAATCCAGAAGACTACTTTGCTATCTTGCACCAGCATTTTGGAGCATAAAAAGAACCTATAAAAGCAAGACCGCTTTTATAGGTTTTTCTTTTCTTTTTTCTTGACGGGCATTCTCGCTAAATCCCGCAAGGCAAAATAAGCAAGAAAGGTCACACCAATGCTGACGAAGATTTCGCTAGGCAGCTGGAAAATTCGGAAAGCTGCTAGAGTTAAGAGGATGAGCAAGACAACCAAGATAAGCACCAGCGTCACTACATTGAGTGTTCCGCGAATGCTAGGCGGAGCAGCAAAAATGTAAAATAAGAGAATGAGAATTCCCACAATCAAATAAAACATAAACCTATTGTTTTTGTAAAGAGAAAGAGCAAAAACTCAAAACGTCTATCCGACTTTCTAAGCTCTTGCTCTTTTTTATTCTTCATCAAAATTCTTTTTTGATTTCTTAGGCGGCTTGAGACGATTAATATCCCGCAAAGCCAAGACGGTCACTACGGATAGGCCAAATCCTACAAAATATTCAGCTGGCAATTGGAAAATCTGAAAAATGCCTAAGCCGAATAAGATAATCAAGGCCACAATCAGTAAAACCATGGTCACAGCATTAACAGTGCCTTTAATACTGGATGGAACAGCAAAAATGTAGAAAAAGAGGATTAAAATCCCAATGATAAGATAAACCATATTGCTGCTCCTTTCCTTTTTGCTTATTCAGCTGCAGCTGATTTTTTCTTTTTACTGGCTTTTTCGCGTTCTTGTTTATTTAAAATTTGCTTGCGCAGACGAATAGATTCTGGCGTTACTTCCATGTATTCGTCGTCATTCAAGAATTCCAAAGATTCTTCTAAGGTCAAAATGCGCGGTGTCTTGATGACTGCTGTCTGGTCCTTGGTTGCAGAACGAACATTGGTCATTTGCTTAGCCTTGGTGATGTTAACAGTCAAGTCATTTTCACGAGAGTTTTCACCGATAATCATTCCTTCATAAACCTCAGTACCTGGGTTGACAAAGATGGTTCCGCGCTCTTCGATAGACATGATCGAGTAGGTCGTTGCCTTACCAGCATCGATGGATACCAGAGCACCGCGGTGGCGGCCACCGATTTCACCTGGAATAAGTGGTAGGTATTGATCAAAGGTATGGTTCATAATCCCGTAACCACGAGTCATGGATAAGAACTCAGTTGAGTACCCAATCAAACCACGGGCAGGAACCAAGAAGACCAAACGAGTTTGACCATTACCAGTAGCCACCATATCCAGCATTTCACCTTTGCGTTCTGAAAGGCTTTGGATAACAGATCCTTGATATTCTTCAGGTGTGTCGATTTGGACGCGCTCAAATGGCTCACATTTGATACCGTCGATTTCTTTCACGATAACTTCTGGACGAGATACTTGCAACTCATAACCTTCACGACGCATTGTTTCAATCAGGATTGACAAGTGCAGTTCACCACGACCTGAAACAATCCATTTGTCTGGTGAATCAGTTGGTTCAACACGTAGAGATACATCTGTTTGCAGTTCAGCCTGCAGGCGTTCTTCGACCTTACGAGAAGTCACCCATTTCCCTTCGCGACCAGCAAAAGGTGAGTTGTTAACCAAGAATGTCATCTGCAGAGTCGGCTCATCAATATGCAGAATTGGCAAAGCTTCAACAGCATCTGTCGGTGTAATCGTCTCACCGACAAAGATATCTTCCATACCTGAAACGGCAATCAAGTCACCCGCTTTTGCTTCGTTGATTTCACGACGCTCCAAGCCAAAGAAACCAAAGAGCTTGGTAACACGGAAGTTTTTAGTTGTACCATCAAGCTTAGAAAGGGTTACTTGGTCCCCAACTTTAACAGTACCACGGAAGACACGGCCGATACCGATACGGCCAACGAAGTCATTGTAGTCCAAGAGTGATACTTGGAATTGGAAAGGTTCGTCAGAATTATCGACTGGTGCTGGGATATGGTCAATGATGGTATCAAAAATCGGTGCCATGGTGTGCTCTTGATCAGCTGGATCGTCAGACATAGATGAGGTTCCATTGATAGCGGAAGCATAAACCACTGGGAAGTCCAGCTGGTCATCATCCGCTCCAAGCTCAATAAAGAGTTCCAATACTTCATCCACTACTTCTGCTGGACGAGCCGACGGCTTGTCGATTTTGTTCACCACTACGATAGGAACAAGATCTTGCTCCAAGGCTTTTTTCAATACAAAGCGGGTCTGAGGCATAGTTCCTTCGTAGGCATCCACAACCAGAACAACCCCGTCTACCATCTTCATAATCCGCTCTACTTCACCACCGAAGTCCGCGTGCCCTGGTGTATCCATGATATTGATACGAGTACCTTCGTAAGCCACGGCTGTATTTTTAGCCAAAATGGTGATACCGCGCTCCTTCTCAATATCGTTTGAGTCCATTGCCCGCTCTTGCAGCTCTTTACGCTCATCTAGTGTATGAGATTGCTTCAGCAACTCATCAACCAAGGTTGTTTTCCCGTGGTCAACGTGAGCGATAATGGCGATATTGCGAATATCTTCTCTTAATTTTGTCATGATTTCCTCTGAATTTTTAAATTTTATTTCTAACTGAATAATTATACCACAGACGCAGGCAAAAAACACGGCTTTGATAAGTGTAAATGTTTTCATTAAAAAATATGGGAGCTGCATGAGGATTTGCATTTCCCATCCTGAAAATTTATGATATGATTTAGAAAAAAAGAAGGAAAGCAGATGCGCCTCGACCAACTGTTAGCTGCCAATCATATCAGCAGAAAAAAGATGAAACAAAGCCTTTTGCAAAAACAGATTTTAGTGGATGGTAAGCCCGCCTGCAAACTCAGCCAAAACGTTGATACCGGCCTGCAGCAGATTACTTTTCAAAGCAAACATGTCAGCGGTCCTGCCCACCGTTACTACATGCTGAATAAACCCGCAGGTGCAGTCACTGCCAATCGCGACGCTGAAAAATTGACTGTCCTGGATTTGCTGGACGAGGAGGTAGAGAAAGAAAATCTTTACTCTATCGGACGGCTGGATAGAGATACAGAAGGACTTCTTCTGATTACAGATAATGGTCCCTTGGGATTTCAGCTGCTGCACCCTCAATACCATGTCGAAAAAACTTACTATGTAGAAGTCAATGGACCTTTAACCTCGCAGGAAAAAATTGCCTTTCAAGAAGGCATTCGCTTTTTAGACGGCACCGTCTGTCAACCAGCCCAGCTTTCTATCCTCTCTACCAGCTCCAGTCTGAGCCGTGCTACCGTCAAGATTTCTGAGGGGAAATTCCACCAGATCAAAAAGATGTTTCTGGCAGTTGGTGTCAAGGTTACTTATCTCAAGAGAATGCAGTTTGGGGATTTTACATTAGACCCAGACCTAGCAAAAGGCGATTACCGTGCTTTGAACCAAGAAGAATTAGAGATCATTAAAGAATATTTAGAGAAAAGTCGGTAAAACAAAAAAGCTTTAAATAATAAAGCTTTTTTTGTTAGTAACCTGCTCCGTTCATAAGTACCATAACATTTAGAATCCAAACAATTACGGAAATTACAATCCCTACGATACCCAGAATTTTTTCTGTTTTATAGTCTAATTTAGACTCTTTTTGGTGTGAATTAGCCAACACCAAACCGATAATACCCAAAATAAGACCTACCAATGGAATGAAAAAACCAAAGATGATAGATAGGATACCTAAAATGAGTGAGGATTTTTTCTTTTCTTGCATGTTCTAAAAACTCCTTAAAATTAATATTAATTTATTGTAACATAAGAAACTGACTTTGTATATATAATGCGATAAATTTTTGATTTATGTTAACTAGTCTTCACCTTGCCATTCCAAGAATCCAACCCATAAGAAAGAATATAGATTTCTTTAAATCCTTGTTTTTTCAGATACAGAGCCGTATTGGTTACGCGCTGCCCACGACTATTTTCATAGAGGAGAACAGCCTTGTCCTTGCGAAGTGCACCGACACTATCCTTCAGCTGCTGAGATGGAATATTGCGAGCGCCTAAGATATGCTTCCGGTGAAAATCAGATGGATCCCGCAGATCAACCAACTGCCCTTGGCGAATCAAGTCTTCAAATTCCCCGTTATCCACGATTTTTGCTGCCTGACGAAGGCGCAGATAATTAAAGCCCATCCAGCCAATTATTCCTAAAAGTACTGCCCACAAAATCCAAATTGTCATCTCAAGTCTCCTTTTTCTTTTCTAAATATTCTAACT
Source organism: uncultured Streptococcus sp. (assembly GCA_963536045.1). GTDB lineage: Bacteria > Bacillota > Bacilli > Lactobacillales > Streptococcaceae > Streptococcus. The sequence goes on along the minus strand of CAUSZI010000073.1, from coordinate 3,631 downwards.
CTAAGCGATGTTCTCGGCGCAAGACTGCCTCTGCCTCAAAATAAGCTAGCTTATCCATTAGACCAGCATCATAAATTCTCTTCAGCTCGATTTTCATCATCTCAATATCGTAAAGGCGCTTGCCCATATAGATAATGATTCCGAAACTTTTAAGAAATTGCTGAACATCATACAGGGTTTTCATGAGCTATATTTTATCAGATTTTCCAGCGCTTTTCAAGATGAAAAAAGCAGAAAGGAAAGCCTGTTTCCTTTCTGCTTCGCATGGATCATTTTTATAAACCTGGTGCTTGACCAATTTCAGCTGTCAGCATCCAGATAGTCTTTTCAAGGTCAGCCTTGGCACCGACAAAGATATCATTGGTTACATCGTCCCCTTCTTCGTCTGTTACATCCAAAGCTTCTTGATAAAGCCCTGTCAGATAACGGAAAATCTCAATCACACGCGCCAGGCTTTCTTCTACATCCTTGCTGAATTCACCAGCTTTTTCTTCAATCTTGCTGTGTTGGATAAACTCGGTCAAGGTAGAATAAGGCTTGCCTCCCAGTGTAATTAAGCGCTCGCTAACTTCATCCAAAGTTGTATCCAAAGTTTCCATGTATTCATCCATTTTTGGATGCCAAACCATGAAGCCTGCGCCACGCATATACCAGTGAACTTGGTGAAGAGCAATATGAGCAGTATAAAGGTCTGCCACTACTTGATTAAGAATAGCCTTAGTCTTTGGCAAAGCCTTTTGATTGCTGAAAGTTGCTACGTCAGTTGCTGCACCATTTTTTACTTGTGTCATTGTATTTACCTCGTTTTTATTTATAATGATTCTAATCTTTTTAGATTATGATTTAATTATAATGCTTCTAAATAAGAAAGTCAAGACAAAAGATTCAAAAAAAGACTTTATTAGAAAAGTTGCAAAATTTCAGAATTTTTCTGTTTAAAATTACGAATAAATGAGTATGATTCACCTATACTTTTTTATCGTTGGTACTGTCTTTGCCTCATTCCTAGGCTTGGTCATCGACCGCTTCCCAGAGCATTCTATCATTGCTCCCGCTAGTCATTGCAATACCTGCGGGAAAAGATTGGCACTGCGTGATTTGATTCCTATTTTTTCACAAATCATGAACCGTCTTCGTTGCCGCTTCTGTGGAGACAAGATTCCCTTACGCTATTTATTTTTTGAATGTATCTTGGGCGGTCTTTTTCTGGCAACTTCGCTTGGCACGATTTCCATCAGTCAACTCCTACTATTCACTATGGGCTTGGCCCTAGCCATCTACGATCAAAGAGAGCAACAATATCCCCTGATGGTCTGGCTGGTTTTTCAGCTCTTGCTGATGATGATAGCAGGCGTCAATCTTCTCATGCTCTTCTTTTTAACCCTAGGACTTCTAGCCTTCTTTTATAATCTTCGTATTGGAGCTGGCGACTTTCTATTTCTCGCTTCCTGCTCAGCTATTTTCAGCCTAACAGAAATTCTCATTCTTATCCAAATCGCTAGCTTCTCTGGCCTCGCCTGTTTCTGCTTTAAAAAGAAAAAAGACAGGCTAGCATTTGTGCCTTGTCTTTTGTTTGGTGTCGTAGTTCTTATTTCTTATAAGCTGCTGCTTTTTGGATAAAGGCTATTATACTGGCGTCCTTTTCATGAAGAGCTTTGACAATCTTGGATCCGACAATAACTCCATCTGAGACTTGATTGAAGCGGTCAACATCCTCTAAAGTTGAAACGCCAAAGCCCGTCAGTACTGGAATCTCTGCAATATCACGAAGCTTGCTCAAGTGCTGGTCCAAATCATTGCGGTAGCTTCCGCTCTTACCTGTCACACCGTTGATGGCTACAGCGTAGATAAAACCTTCTGCCTCCTTGATCAGCTCCTGCTGACGTTCTATGCCAGTCGTCAGACTCACTAAAGGAACAAGAGCGATATCTGAATCTTCCAGCAAAGGCAAGATAAAGTCCCTGTGCTCATAGGGCAGATCCGGAATAATCAATCCTTTAACCGGTGTCCTAGCCAAATCCTTGACAAAATCTTTGAGACCGTACTGGAAAATTGGATTGAAGTAGGTCATGATGATGAGAGGCAGCTGAGTGTCCAAATTTTGCAAGCTTGCGACTAAAGACTTGGCCGAAGTATGGTGGCCCAGGCTCCTCAGACCAGCTTCTTCAATAACTGGCCCATCTGCAACAGGGTCTGAAAATGGCAGACCGATTTCAATGGCTGACACACCCAAGTTTTCCAAAAATGAGATAGTTTCTGGTAAACCTGCCAAACCTTTCTCGTGATCACCAGCCATGATATAAGGAAGGAAAATTCCCTTGCCTGCTTTTTGGATGGTTTCTAAATGCTGAGTGAGTGTTTTAGTCATGGGCACCTCCTTTTTGAGCCGTTTCACTTTCCAAGCGTTCCTTTACCTGAACGACATCCTTATCACCACGGCCGGATAGGCAGACGATCATTGATTTATCTGGTCCCAACTCCTTAGCCAGCTTAACTGCGTAAGCAATAGCATGGCTAGACTCTAGAGCAGGGATAATCCCTTCGATACGAGACAGGAGCTGGAAGGCTTCCAAGGCTTCTTCATCCGTTACTGGCACATAAGTGGCGCGCTGAATAGCATTAAAATGAGAATGTTCGGGACCGATGCCAGGATAGTCCAGCCCGGCAGAGATAGAGAAAGCTTCAAGAATCTGCCCTTGCTCATCCTGCAAGACATCCATCAAGGCACCGTGCAAAACACCTGGTCGGCCTTTGGTTAAGGTCGCAGCATGTTCATCTGTATCCACGCCTCGCCCAGCTGCTTCTGTTCCATACATAGCAACTGAGCTATCGTCTATAAAGGGATAAAAGAGCCCAATAGCATTGGAACCACCGCCAACGCAGGCGACTAAAGCATCGGGTAAGGCACCTGCATTTTGCTCAGCAAACTGACGCTTAGCCTCACGTCCAATCACACTCTGATAGTCGCGGACAATCTCTGGGAAGGGATGGGGCCCCAAGGCTGAGCCCATAATATAGTGAGTATCATCGACCTGAGCCACCCAAGCTCGCAAGGCAGCATTGACTGCATCCTTGAGGACTCGAGAGCCATCGGTCACAGACTCTACCTTGGCTCCCAGAAGTTCCATCCGAAAGACATTAAGGGCTTGGCGCTTGACATCTTCTTCACCCATGTAGATAGTACAGTCCATGTTGAAAAGGGCTGCAGCTGTGGCGGTGGCTACTCCGTGCTGGCCCGCACCAGTCTCCGCAATGATTTTCTTCTTGCCCATCCGCTTGGCTAATAAAACCTGCCCTAGGGCATTATTGATTTTATGGGCCCCAGTATGGTTGAGGTCTTCTCGCTTCAGATAAATATTAGCACCGCCAGCATAGGCTGTCAGATTTTTAGCAAAATAGAGAGGATTTTCTCGCCCTACATACTGCTTCAGCAACTCGTCCAGCTCAGCCTGAAAGGCTGGGTCTTTTTTACTCTCACGGTAGGCTTTATCCAATTCCAAAACTGCTGTCATCAGCGTTTCGGGAACAAAGCGTCCGCCAAACTCACCGTAAAATCCTTCTTGATTGGGTTGATTATATGCCATCTTTCACTCTTTCTATAAATTCTGTTATCTTTTCTAAGTCCTTCTGG
>CAUSZI010000072.1:0-8221 GCA_963536045.1 uncultured Streptococcus sp. | reverse complement strand
CAAAAGTCCATGCTCTTCTAGCTTGCCGCGAATGAGGGCCAGAGCCAGAGGACCAGCATAGATAGGAACATTGGCTTGCTTGAGCAGGAAAGGAATACCGCCGATATGGTCCTCGTGCCCGTGGGTGATGAGAACAGCTTTTACGCGGTCAATATTTTCCACGATATAAGAGTAGTCAGGAATGACATAGTCAATTCCTAGCAGGTCGTCTTCTGGGAACTTGATGCCGGCGTCTACGATGATAATTTCATTTTGGTATTCAATCCCGTAGGTGTTTTTACCGATTTCGCCTAACCCACCAATCGCAAAAACGCCAACTTCTTTGGGTTTTAAGGTATATGCCATGGGTTAGAACTCCGTCAATTCAAAAGTGCCTGACTCTTTTTCATATTCGAGGTGTTTGTCAGACAAGAGCTCGATAAATTCAATATTGTAAGGGGTATTTTCTTCGATGAGCTTACGAGCCTGAATGCGGCCTTCCAACTCGCTGTCAGCTTGAATATCCAAATAGAGGGCGCGTGTCTTTTCACGGCGCGGGCTGCGCTCTTTTGTTTCCTGATAAAAAACTTTGTAAATCATAAGATTCCTTTCTGTGATAAGGTCTAAAAAATAAAAGAAGGCAGGCGTTAGCGCATTTCTTCACATGATAAATTAAAAATGATAAATGGAAAGTGAGCGATTGCTGTGACTTCTGATAGGGCTTACTCAAATGAAGAGGCTAAAATGCTGTTTTAGCCTTGTATCTTATGGAAAAGTAAGAGTAATGAAATTGACCTGATGTTTAATTATTATTGTAATTATACCATAGAATGAGCTTAGGAAGCAAGTCGGGACGGTGAATTTCAGAGACGGTTTTTCAGCCAAAGCGGCTTGACAAAAAGAAAAATCAAGCGATGAACATTTGGTCACTTGATTTTAAGGGCTGCTTATTTGGCGAAATAGCCGTGCTTGCGGTACCAATCTACCACGTCAGCTAAGCTTTCTTCGAGAGGGCGATGCTGTCCGCCTAGCTCGCTCTCGGTTTTGGCAAAGCTAAAATTACTTTTGAGATATTCTTCGGCCATGAGATGAGCGAGCTCATTGGTAACCAAAATTGGTTTTTTGGTGAGCCGGTGGTAGAGCTCACTTGCTTGGGCATAGATTTTGACGAAAAGAGGGGAGATCTTGCGCTTGGGGGCGGGAACGCCAGTGATTTTTTCCAGTATTTGGTACAATTCTGTCATGGTCACTTGCCGTCCAACTGCCAGATAGCGCTCCTTTGAGCGTCCGTATTTCATGGCGCGGAGATGAATATCTGCTACATCTCTAGCATCCACCATATTATAGCTAGCCTTTAAGATACCTGGAAGTTTTTGCTCTACAAAATTGATAATCAGCTGCCCACTGGAGGTCGGACCAAGGTCTCTAGGACCCAACATTACACTCGGCAAGATAAAGCAACCGAAAACATCTGAATGCTTGTCCAAGAAATCACGAACGGCCTCTTCACTCAAAATCTTGCTGCGATAGTAATCAAAAGGAGTATCTTTTGAGCGAGACATGCTTTCATCGATTAGCTGATTGGCCTCACCTTCCAGTACGACACAGGAGGAAGTATGGACAAATTGGCGGATACCAGCCTCGTAAGCAGCTTCTAGGAGGTTATTTGTGCCTATAATATTAGTGTCGTAGAGCTCCTGCCAGTGCTTGCCGCCTTTATAATTATCGCGGAAAAAAGCAGCGGTATGAAAGAGGCTGTCGCAGCCTGCTAGATAGTCACGATAGCTTTCGGGCTCTAAAATATCCCCCTTGACAATCTGGATAGGCAGGTCGGCAAATTGTTTGCGCGCTTTTTCCTCGGAGCGAACGAGAGCGGTCACTTGAATGTTTTCTTTTAGCAGAGCACGCACGAGATTATTTCCTAAAAGACCGGTCGCACCAGTCACAAAAGCGTGGGTCATTGTTCTAGCTGGTTTTTGATTTGTAGGGTTTGGGGTCATCCGTTTTTCCTCCTTTTGCAAATAGATGATATATCATCTATTTAAGATTTTATATTTTTTAACTAAAATTGTCAACAATTTACCTAATCTAGTGTAAAATAGTATAGAAGTGATTTTTGAAAGGAGAGCAGCGTGGTAGCAGAAGGAATTCGATTTGGCTATTTGTTTAGAAGTGCAGAGAGCTTAGCGACGAGAGAATATGGGAAGTTGCTAGAGCCTTTGGGAATTACGCCCAATCAAAGCGAGGTCTTGCTCGTTTTGGGCGAACATGCTCCGCTGTCTCTCAAGGGCTTGGGGGAATCCCTGATTTGTGAGGAAAAAAGCCCTAGTCGCTTGGTGCAGGCTTTGATTAAAAAAGGCTTGGTCAAGAAGGAAATTTCTAGCAAAGACAAGCGCAGTTCTCGCTTGAGCTTGACTGCTGCTGGAGCGGATTTGCTGCCCAAGATTGCTGAGCAAGAAGCGATTTTTGGAAAACACTTGGCGCAGCAAGTGCCTAATTTGGAGGCTTTTAGCCAGATTTTAGAGGAATTTTTGGTAGATAGTTTCTACGAAGACAAATTAAAACGCCGCTCACTTTGGCGGCAAGAGGAAAAATAGAGGATAAGCATGAAGATTGCAGCTTTTGATACGTCAAGTAAGGCGCTGACGCTCGCGATTTTAGAGGACGAGACCTTGCTGGCGCAGATGACTTTAAATATAAAGAAAAACCACAGCATTACCCTGATGCCGGCTATTGATTTTCTGATGAATAGTCTGGACATGAAGCCGACGGATTTGGATCGTATCGTAGTTGCTCAGGGTCCGGGCAGCTACACAGGTCTGCGAATGGCGGTGGCGACAGCCAAGACCCTGGCGCATACCCTCAAGATTGAGCTGGTTGGTGTATCTAGTTTGCTGGCTTTAGTTCCAGAGCAGGTGGAAGGCTTGGTCATTCCTATCATGGATGCCCGCCGCAATAATGTCTACGCTGGCTTTTACCAGTCTGGTCAGGCTGTACGGCCGGAAGCTCATCTACCTTTGGCAGAGGTTTTGGGAATAGCTGACACTGCTGACCAGCCAGTCACCTTTGTCGGAGAAACGACAGCTTTTGTGGAGCAGATTGAAGCGGCTCTTCCTCAGGCTGCTATTCAGCCAACCTTACCAGACGCAGCAGTTATTGGTCGTCTCGGTTTGGACCTGCCAGCTCAGTCCATTCATGACTTTGTCCCTAATTATCTCAAGCGGGTAGAAGCCGAGGAAAATTGGCTCAAGACCCATCAGGAATCCAGTGATTCTTACATTCAGCGCCTATGATTGAGATGAGAAAATGGAGCGCTAACTCGGATGTGGACGCGGCAGTTCTGGCAGAAGAGCTGGAACAGCTCTTGCTTGCAGTCTATGAGGTCAGCCCTTGGACTGTGGGTCAATTGGAAGAGGTTCTGCATTCGGATGTGAACAGTTGTGCGCTGGCAGAAGATGAGAATCGGCTTGTCGGCTTTTTAATCTGGCAGGAGACAGACTTTGAAGCAGAAGTCCTGCAGATTGCTGTATTGCCTAGTTACCAGGGACAGAAAATCGCGACAGCCTTGTTCGACTTTTTACCTACCGACAAGGAAATTTTCCTCGAAGTGAGAGAGTCAAATAGGTCAGCTCTGCTATTTTACAAAAAAGAAAAATTTGAAGAAATCGCGTGGCGGAAGGCCTACTACCATGCTCCGGTGGAAGATGCGATTGTCATGAAAAGAGAGATCCATGAAAGATAGATATATTTTAGCTTTTGAGACATCTTGCGACGAGACCAGTGTGGCGGTTCTGAAGAATGAGACGGAGCTTTTGAGCAATGTTATTGCCAGCCAGATTGAAAGTCACAAGCGTTTTGGCGGAGTGGTACCAGAAGTGGCCAGCCGCCATCATGTGGAGGTCATTACGGTTTGCATTGAGGAGGCCTTGGCAGAAGCAGGGATTAGCGAGGAGCAAGTCACAGCTGTGGCTGTTACCTACGGTCCAGGTCTGGTTGGGGCGCTTTTGGTTGGCTTAGCCGCAGCCAAATCATTTGCTTGGGCTCATGATATTCCCTTGATTCCAGTCAATCATATGGCTGGGCACCTGATGGCAGCCCAGAGTGTGGAGCCCTTGAAGTTTCCTTTGCTGGCTCTCTTGGTAAGTGGCGGTCATACTGAGCTGGTCTATGTCAGTCAGGCTGGTGACTATAAGATTGTGGGGGAAACTCGCGATGATGCGGTCGGTGAAGCCTATGATAAGGTCGGTCGAGTCATGGGGCTGACCTATCCAGCAGGCCGGGAGATTGATCAGCTAGCTCATCAAGGACAGGATATTTATGATTTTCCGCGGGCCATGATTAAGGAAGACAATCTGGAATTTTCTTTTTCTGGTCTCAAGTCGGCCTTTATCAACCTGCACCACAATGCCCAGCAAAAAGGAGAGGCCTTGTCTAATCAAGACCTGTCAGCAAGCTTTCAGGCGGCGGTCATGGATATTCTTATGGCCAAGACTAAGAAAGCACTGGAAAAATATCCAGTTAAAACTCTGGTCGTGGCGGGCGGTGTTGCGGCCAATCAAGGCTTGAGAGAACGCTTGGCAGCTGAGATTCAGGATGTTAAGGTGATTATTCCGCCTCTTCGCCTCTGCGGTGACAATGCTGGTATGATTGCTTATGCTAGTGTCAGTGAGTGGAATAAGAAGAGTTTTGCCAGTTTGGATCTGAATGCTAAGCCGAGTTTGGCTTTTGAAACGATGGAGTAAAGGAGAAGAATGCGTGGACAGACATTTAAACAAGGGGCACAAGCGGCAGTGCCAACGGCTCTGGGCTATATTGGAATTGGTCTAGCCTGCGGCATCATGGCGGCGCCTCATATGAATCCCTTGGAGATGGGGCTGATGAGTATTCTGGTTTATGCTGGCAGTGCTCAGTTTGCCATGATTGGTTTATTTGCCCAGCAGGCGCCGGTTTTGGCCATCGCACTGACTGTTTTTCTCATCAATATCCGGCATCTTCTGCTCTGTCTGCATGCATCGACCCTTTTTCGTAAGTTTAGCTTGATGCAGAATATTGTCATTGGCTCTTTTTTGACAGATGAATCTTATGGAGTCTTGATGGGAGAGCAGGTGCATACAGAAGAGATTGCGGCTAGCTGGATGATGGGTAACAATTTCATGAGCTATACTGCTTGGGTCTTGGGTACTATTTTAGGAACTGCCCTCGGCGCCCTTCTGCCCAATCCTGAGAGCTTTGGCCTAGACTTTGCCCTAGTCGCCATGTTTATTGGTATTTTCTCCTCTCAATTTACAATCATGCTGCGCCGGGTCAAGATAAAGAAGCTCTTTTTAGTCTTAGGTGTAGTGGGCCTTGCCTACTTGCTCCTGACCATGCTGCTTCAAAATTCGCTGGCGGTGCTTTTTGCAACCTTGTTAGGATGTACAGTGGGGGTGATTTTGGATGATAAGTAAGTATATTTTGCTGGCCATTCTTTTGTCAGCCCTGGTCACTTGGATTCCACGGGTTTTGCCCTTTATCCTAGTCAAGTACAAGGGGCTTCCGCCTATGGTAGAGCGTTTCCTCAAATATCTGCCAGTTTCCATTATCTTTGCCCTTATCCTGTCTAGTGTCACCAATGCTAAAACAGGTCGGCTGCCGAGTTTTAAATGGCTGGATTTAATGGCTGTTTTTCCGACTAGCTATGTGGCTTTTAAGTATAAGAACTTAATTGCAACTGTTGTATTTGGTGTAGTCTTGGTGGCCTTGCTGCGCTATCTGGCTGGATTTCTTGGCTTGTAAAGAAGATACAAGACAGATTGAATCGGTCGATTCGGTCTTTTTTTTTGCTAAATTCTAAGAATTATCTGAAAATATAATATTTTATGCTATAATGGAAGCAATAAAAATCATGGAGGTTCGGAAATGGCAGAAGCAGGTCATAAATTTTTAGCAAAATTAGGAAAGAAACGCCTTCGTCCCGGTGGCAAGCTGGCAACGGACTGGCTGATTGAGCAGGGGCATTTTTCCAGCGATAAGAAAGTTCTAGAGGTTGCCTGCAATATGGGGACCACAACAATCGAGCTAGCTAAAAAATATGGCTGCCAAATTACTGCAGTTGATTTGGATAAGGCTGCGCTGGCTCAGGCTAAGCTTAATGGAGACAAGGCTGGTGTTAGTGAGCTCGTCACATTTGAGCAGGCTAATGCCATGAAGCTGCCTTATGATGACAATTCTTTTGATATTGTTATCAATGAAGCTATGCTGACCATGCAGACGGATAAGGGGAAAGCTAAATGTATGGATGAGTACTACCGGGTGCTGAAGCCAGGTGGAGTGCTCCTCACCCACGACGTCATGCTCAAGCAAAAAGATGAGAATGTCCGAGAAGAGCTATCTCGTGCGATTAATGTCAATGTTGGTCCGTTGACAGAAGGTTCTTGGATTAAGCTGGCACGTTCTCATGCTTTTGACCGTGTGGACACCTTTGTTGGCGAAATGACCTTGATGAGTCTTCGAGGTATGATTTATGACGAAGGACTGGGCGGCACTCTAAAAATCTGCTTCAATGCCCTTAAAAAAGAGAACTACGGCCAGTTTATGAAGATGTTTAAGATGTTCCAAAAGAATCAGGAAAAACTGGGCTTTATTGCTATGGTTTCTCGAAAATAAATACTAGCCGCTTTGGAAACTCTAAGGCGGTTAAAAAAATTTCTAAAAAAGCTTGACCCTGACCTTAGGTCAGGGCTTATACTATAGTGGTAAGGAGGTCTATCATGTACCATATCAAAGAAGCTGCGCAGCTTTCGGGAGTCTCTGTCAAAACCCTGCATCATTACGACAAAATCGGACTTTTAGTACCCGCCAAATCAGAAAATGGCTATCGGATATACAGTCAAGCTGATTTAGAGCGGCTGCAGGTCATCCTTTACTATAAGTATCTGGGTTTTTCTTTGGAGAAAATAGCAGAGCTGCTGAGTCAGGACGATCAGGCCTTATTCCCGCATCTGGTTAGGCAGTTAGAGTATTTGCAGCAGGAAAGAGAGCGCTTGGACACCTTGATTTCCACCTTACAAAAAACCATCCAAGACGAAAAGGGAGAAAGAAAAATGACAATGAAAGAAAAATTCGCAGGCTTTACCTACGAAGACAATCACAAATATCATCAAGAAGCCGTCGAAGAATACGGTCAAGAAGTCATGGAGGAAGCATTGGTTCGTCAAAATGGCCGGGAAGAAGAATCTGCTGCAGCTTTCAATCAAGTTTTTCAAAGTCTAGCAGAGAATATGCAGCAAGGCTTGTCAGTTGACGCAGCAGAAAATCAAGAACAGGCAGCTCAACTCTTGCAAGCCATCCGTACTTATGGTTTTGACTGCTCTATTGAGGTGTTCGGTCATATCGGTAAAGGCTATGTCCACAATCCAGAATTCAAGAAGAATATCGACAAATTTGGAGTTGGCACAGCCCAGTACACATCAGATGTCATTGCTGCTTATGTGCAGACAAATGCGAAATAAATAGGCTAGGAATTTCCTAGCCTATTTTATTCTACTTCAAGTCATAAAGCCAGTCGTCATCGTCTTTATAGTAAAAGAATTCACTTAAATCGTCTTCTAAAAAAACACGCAGAATATCAGACATGTCACTGGTTGCCAGCTTTAAATGGGACAGATTTTTAAAATCTTCCCACCAGACCTTTCCTTCATTTGAGGATTGCAGTACACCAGAATAGTGCCTTGTCTTATAGAGCAGGACGACATAACGAAAATCTTTATCATCATACCAATCCTTTATGCCGCAAAGTTGAGGCTTGGATATGGTTAATCCAGTTTCTTCTTTGACTTCTCTGATAACTGCATCGGTAAAAGATTCTCTACGCTCTACATGCCCGCCAGGAAAAGTGATGCCGGGCCAGTCAGACTTCACTCGTTCTTGGACGAGAACTTTTTCTCCGTCATAAATCATGCACATATTGACGAATTCTACATTTTCCAGTCGATTCATTTGTTTCTTCCTTTTGTTTGAGACGAATGGTGGAATCTAAACAATCACTCATACTGCAAGCTCCCTGCCACCCAGCCGGTGCAGAGGGCAGATGTGATGTTGAAACCACCCGTGTGGGCATTGATGTCTAGGACCTCTCCAGCAAAGTGGAGGCCGGGAACGAGTTTGCTTTCCAGAGTTTTAGGATTAATTTCTTTGAGGCTGACGCCACCCTTGGTTACAAAGGACTTGGCCAGGGACATTTTGCCAGTGACAGGGATGGGCA
>CAUSZI010000071.1:0-8914 GCA_963536045.1 uncultured Streptococcus sp. | reverse complement strand
TTTTCTTTATGCAAACCTTTTCCTTACTGAAAAAATCTGATATAATGATGATAATTAAAACACAGAGGAGAACATCATGTCGAAAAAAATAATCGGAATTGACCTTGGTGGAACATCTATTAAGTTTGCTATTTTGACTTCAGAGGGCGAAATTCAGGAAAAATGGTCCATTAAAACCAATGTTTTGGACGAAGGTAGCCACATCGTAGAGGATATGATTGAGTCAATCCTGCATCGCTTGGAATTACTTCAGCTTTCAGCAGAGGATTTTATCGGAATTGGTATGGGATCGCCAGGAGTTGTTGACCGAGAAAAGGGCACTGTTATTGGTGCTTACAACCTTAATTGGAAGACGCTGCAGCCAGTCAAGGATAAGATTGAAAAAGCGACTGGGATTCCTTTCTATATTGACAACGATGCTAACGTTGCCGCTTTGGGTGAACGCTGGATGGGGGCTGGAGAAAACCAGCCTGATGTAGTCTTCATGACACTAGGTACAGGTGTTGGCGGAGGAATCGTTGCAGAAGGCAAGCTCTTGCACGGACTTGCTGGGGCAGCAGGAGAGTTGGGTCATATCACTGTTGACTTCGATCAGCCGATTCAATGTACCTGTGGCAAGAAAGGCTGCCTAGAGACAGTTGCATCCGCGACTGGTATTGTCAATCTGACTCGTCGCTATGCTGATGAGTATGCTGGTGATGCTGAGCTGAAAAAACTGATCGACAATGGTGAAGATGTTAATGCAAAGGTTGTCTTCGACTTGGCGAAAGAGGGCGATGAGCTGGCTCTGATTGTCTATCGCAATTTCGCTCGCTATCTAGGAATTGCCTGTGCCAATATAGGCTCTATTCTCAATCCATCTACAATTGTTATTGGTGGTGGTGTGTCAGCAGCAGGTGACTTCTTACTTGATGGCGTTCGCAAGGTTTATGAAGAGAATAGCTTCCCGCAGGTTCGTACTTCAACCAAGTTGGCCTTGGCTACTCTTGGAAATGATGCCGGTGTTATCGGGGCAGCTTCATTGGTTTTACAATAATTCAACAAGTTTACTTCATTTGTTCTCCTGCAGAATGGTCTGTAGGAGAATTTTTATAGAAAATTTGCTATACTAGAAAAAGCTCACTGAACGAAGGAGAAATCATGACGCTAGCAGATACGATTTTCAAAGAGAATATTAAAAAAATTCTGGAGCAAGGTGTTTTTTCTGAAAATGCCCGTCCACGCTACAAGGATGGAAATGTAGCTAACTCTAAATATATCACTGGTTCTTTTGCGGAATACGATTTGAGTAAGGGAGAGTTCCCAATCACGACTCTGCGCCCTATTGCCATCAAGTCTGCCATCAAGGAAGTCCTTTGGATTTATCAAGACCAGTCTAATAGCTTGGAATTGCTCAATGACAAATACAATGTTCATTATTGGAATGACTGGGAAGTTGGCGATACAGGTACTATCGGGCAGCGCTATGGAGCTGTTGTCAAGAAGCACAATATTATCCATAAAATTCTCCAACAGCTGGAAGCCAATCCTTGGAATCGTCGCAATATCATCTCTCTCTGGGATTATGAAGCTTTTGAAGAAACAGATGGCTTGCTCCCATGTGCTTTTCAAACCATGTTTGACGTTCGGCGTGTAGATGGAGACATTTATCTGGATGCGACTCTGACTCAGCGGTCAAATGATATGTTAGTTGCTCACCACATCAATGCTATGCAGTATGTGGCTCTGCAGATGATGATTGCCAAGCATTTCGGCTGGAAGGTCGGCAAGTTCTTTTACTTTATCAATAACTTGCACATCTATGACAATCAGTTCGAGCAGGCGGAGGAGCTATTGTGTCGGGAACCGAGCGACTGCCAACCTCGACTCCTTTTAAATGTGCCGGATGGGACCAATTTCTTTGATATCAAAGCAGAAGATTTTGAGTTATTAGACTATGATCCCGTTAAACCTCAGCTGAAGTTCGATTTGGCTATTTAACGATTTTGAAAAGTGTATGCGAAAACTACCAACCTCAGCAAAAGTTCTGCTTGAATCCATACTTTAAACATGCCTTTTTACAGCAAATTTGATAGAATAGAGTTACTAATACAAAGGATAAAAGGATGACAAAGAAGATTATTGCCATTTGGGCTCAGGCAGAGGATGGTCTGATTGGAAAAGACAAGGTCATGCCCTGGCATCTACCAGCGGAATTGCAGCATTTTAAGGCAACGACGACTGGACATGCTATTTTGATGGGCCGAGTGACCTTTGATGGCCTGCAGCGTCGCATTTTGCCAAATCGAATCAGTTTGATTTTGAGCAAGGACAAGAACTATCAAGTTGACAATGAAAATGTCTTGCTGTTCAGCAATGTGGAAGATGTCTTGGAGTGGTACCACAAGCAGGATAGAAACTTGTATATTATCGGCGGAGCGCAAATTATCAGAGCTTTTGAGCCGTATTTGGAAGAATTGATTCAGACTCAGATTGCTGCTAAGCTTGAAGGAGACACCTATTTCCCTGAGACATTTGACTGGGCTCCTTATCAGGAAGTTAGCAGTGAATTTCATTCCAAAGATGAAAAGAACCCTTATGATTTCACTATAAAAAGATACAAAAGGAAGGACTCGTAAGAATGGAACGTAGTATTTTTGGTTTTTTTACGGCCTTTTTATGTGTCATTTGTCTTATTTGTGCCGTTCAAACCTTTCGGAAAAAGCGGTTTGGACTGGCAGCTTTATTTTTGCTGAATGCTTTTACAAACTTGGTAAATTCCATTCATGCTTTTTATATGACACTTTTTTAACATGTACGAAAGAAAATAAATAGATTTAGAATTTTAGAATTGGAGTAAACAATGCCTACAAGTCGTAATGATGATATGATGGTTTTTTGTTCTTTCTGTGGGAAGAACCAAGATGAGGTGCAGAAGATTATCGCTGGTAATAATGCCTTTATCTGTAATGAATGTGTGGAGCTAGCTCAGGAAATCATCCGTGAAGAGCTAGCCGAGGAAGTGCTGGCAGATCTGTCTGAGGTACCAAAACCTCAGGAGCTGCTTAATATTTTGAACCACTATGTTATCGGGCAAGACCGAGCTAAGCGTGCCTTAGCAGTAGCGGTCTATAATCACTACAAGCGTATTAACTACCACGACAGCCGTGAAGAAGAAGATGTGGAACTTCAAAAGTCAAATATTTTGATGATTGGACCGACCGGGTCAGGTAAGACCTTCCTGGCGCAGACTCTTGCTCGCAGTCTCAATGTGCCTTTTGCCATTGCTGACGCAACAGCTCTGACTGAAGCTGGTTATGTCGGGGAAGATGTGGAAAATATTCTCCTCAAGCTTTTGCAGGCAGCTGACTTTAATATTGAACGTGCAGAACGCGGCATTATCTATGTTGATGAGATTGACAAGATTGCCAAGAAAGGTGAGAACGTCTCAATTACTCGTGATGTTTCAGGCGAAGGAGTTCAGCAAGCACTGTTGAAGATTATCGAAGGAACAGTAGCTAGTGTACCGCCGCAGGGTGGACGCAAGCATCCCCAGCAAGAAATGATTCAGGTTGATACTAAGAACATTCTCTTCATTGTTGGTGGTGCTTTTGACGGTATCGAAGAAATCGTAAAACAGCGTCTGGGTGAGAAAATCATTGGTTTCGGTCAGAATAACCGAGCAATTGACGAAGATGGGTCCTATATGCAGGAAATTATCTCAGAAGATGTTCAAAAATTTGGAATTATTCCTGAGTTAATTGGCCGTTTGCCTGTTTTTGCTGCTCTGGAGCAACTGACAGTTGATGATTTGGTCCGGATTTTGAAAGAGCCTAGAAACGCCCTTATTAAGCAGTATCAGGCGCTTCTATCTTATGATGATGTTAAGCTTGAATTTGACGAAGATGCTCTGCAGGAGATTGCCAATAAAGCGATTGAACGTAAAACTGGTGCGCGCGGCCTTCGCTCTATCATCGAAGAAACCATGATGGATGTCATGTTTGAAGTTCCGAGTCAGGAAAATGTCAAACTTGTCCGCATTACCAAAGAAGCAGTAGATGGAACAGACAAGCCCATTCTAGAAACTGCCTAACGAGGTGCTTATGGAAATCAATACACACAATGCAGAGATTTTGCTGAGTGCAGCCAATAAATCGCATTACCCTCAAGACGATATTCCAGAGATTGCCTTAGCTGGCCGCTCCAACGTT
Organism: uncultured Streptococcus sp.; assembly: GCA_963536045.1. Lineage (GTDB taxonomy): Bacteria > Bacillota > Bacilli > Lactobacillales > Streptococcaceae > Streptococcus. Next base: position 4,724 of record CAUSZI010000071.1, on the reverse strand, counting down.
GGCAAGTCCAGCTTCATCAATACACTGCTTAATCGTAAGAATTTAGCGCGAACTTCAGGAAAACCTGGAAAAACTCAGCTGCTAAACTTTTTCAACATTGATAACAAGCTGCGTTTTGTTGATGTGCCAGGTTATGGCTATGCCCGTGTTTCCAAAAAAGAGCGTGAAAAATGGGGGCGGATGATTGAGGAGTATCTGACCAGTCGTGAAAATCTCAGAGCAGTTGTCAGCCTTGTTGATCTTCGGCATGATCCCAGCGCAGATGATGTGCAGATGTATGAATTTCTGAAATATTATGACATTCCGGTTATTCTAGTAGCGACCAAAGCTGATAAAATCCCTCGCGGGAAATGGAATAAGCACGAGTCGGCTATTAAGAAAAAACTGGATTTTGACAAAAATGATGATTTCATTCTTTTTTCCTCAGTCACCAAGGATGGCTTAGATGCTGCTTGGGACGCGATTTTATCAAAAATTTAATAATACGAATTAAATCCAACTCGTTTTTGAGTTGGATTTTTTGAAATAAAACGAAAAATGTCATATACTTGTAAATTATCAATAGTGTTTTTTTAATCTTTAGTATGTTACAATGGTATCATTAACATCTTATTCAGGAGAAGTGCTGTGAAAAAGAGAATTTCAAAAAAAGGTAAGAGAATCCTTTCAGCTTTATTCATCATGACAACAACGATTGCTGTTGGCGTCGTCTTGGCCAAGCATATTAATCCTGCTAGCGCTAATAATAGCGATCAGCAGCCTATGAATCAGACAGACTATTTCATTTCACAAATCGGTGAGCCAGCGCGTCAGTTGGGACAGGATAATGATCTTTATGCCTCTGTTATGATTGCACAGGCTATTTTGGAAAGTGGTTCAGGACAGTCTGGTCTGTCTGGTGAACCTCATTATAACCTTTTCGGTATCAAAGGTCACTATGACGGTCAGTCTGCTAATATGGAGACTTGGGAAGATGATGGAGCGGGAAATGCTTACACCATTAACGACAGTTTCCGTTCATATCCTAGCTATGTAGAATCTCTGCAAGACTATGTTTCGGTTCTCAAACAGGGGCATTTTGCGGGCGCATGGAAGAGCAATGCACCAACTTACCAGGATGCAACAGCTGCCCTGACTGGTGTCTATGCGACAGATACTAGTTACAATGCTAAATTGAATTATATTATTGAAAAATACGATTTGACTCGCTTTGATTCACCACTCTATGAGTCTGGTGCTGGCTATATCGTTTACAATCCCTATCGTCAGCAATACACTACTCAGGATATCTTGGATGTCGATACTGCCTGGGCGAATAGATTTTAATGAAGACAACAAAAAAGAGGGAGACCTCTTTTTATGTTTAATCGTAGATTCTAGGAGTATAGCATGGGAAAATTTAAAGATTTGCTTGACAAGCAAGAAATTATTATTTTAGATGGAGCCTTAGGTACAGAGTTGGAAAGCCGGGGTTATGATGTATCTGGTAAGCTTTGGTCCGCTCAATACCTATTAGACCAGCCTCAGATTATTCAAGATGTGCATGAAAGCTATGTGAGAGCTGGCAGTGACATCATCACTACGTCCAGTTATCAGGCTAGCATTCCAGCATTTATAGAGGCAGGACTAACTCCTGAAAGGGGTTACGATCTTTTAAAAGAGACAGTCTTCTTAGCACAAAAGGCAATCGAAAATGTCTGGACGGGATTATCTCCTGAAGAGCAGAAACAGAGACCTTATCCCCTAGTTGCAGGCTCGGTAGGGCCTTATGCTGCCTATTTAGCTGATGGTTCGGAGTATACGGGAGACTACCAGCTGAGCGAGGGAGAATTTCGAGATTTTCACCGTCCGCGTATCCAAGCTTTACTAGAAGCTGGGAGCGACTTGTTGGCTATTGAAACGATTCCAAATGGAGCAGAAGCGGCAGCAATCCTCCGACTTTTAGCTGAGGAATTTCCGCAGGCTGAGGCTTATTTGTCCTTTGTCGCCCAGTCGAAGAATGCTATATCAGATGGCACTAAGATTGAGGAATTAGGAAACTTAGCTCAAGAAAGTCCACAAGTCTTGGCAGTTGGTTTTAATTGTACAGCTCCGCATTTAATTGCTCCATTATTAGATGGGCTTGGACAAGTGTGCAACAAACCTTTTCTGACCTATCCAAACTCTGGCGAAACTTATAATGGCTTGACCAAGACTTGGCATGATGATCCAGAGCAGGGGCGGAGCTTGCTGGAAAATAGTAAACTTTGGCAAAATAAAGGAGTGTATCTTTTTGGTGGTTGTTGTCGAACACGGCCAGAAGATATTGCTCAGTTAGCAAAAGGGTTTAAGGGTTGAAAATAGATTTTCAATCCTTTTTTAGAAAATTCAAAAAGGTTCTCGAAAACGCTATCAAATGCAAGAACTTTGTGATATACTATACATAGTTTAAATTAATAGGAGAATTTTTTATGCCTGAATCGACATTTATCCCTAAAATTGAAGCAGCTTGCCGCAAGAAAGAAGCTTTGTTTGATACAAGCAAGGCCAAGTACGCTGTTCGTTCCATCTTTGCTGGAGCTTTCCTAACCTTTAGTACTGGTGCTGGAGCTATTGCGGCAGATTTGACGAATAAGATCGTTCCAGGAACTGGGCGCTTTCTCTTTCCTTTCATCTTTGCTTGGGGATTGGCTTACATTGTCTTTCTAAATGCAGAGTTGGTGACTTCCAATATGATGTTTCTGACTGCGGGTACCTTTTTGAAGAAGATTGACTGGAAAAAGGCTTTGATGATTTTGCTTTATTGTACCTTTTTCAATCTGATTGGCGCTTTGATTGCCGGCTGGCTCTTTGCTAACTCGGCTGCTTATGCAGGGCTTAGCAAGGATAGTTTCATTTCTGGTGTTGTGCAGATGAAGCTTGCTCGATCTAATGAGCTGATTCTGCTCGAGGGAGTCTTGGCCAATATCTTTGTTAATATTGCTATTCTTTCCTTCGTTTTGGTCAAGGATAGTACAGCAAAGCTCTTTTTAGTTATATCAGCCATTTATATGTTTGTATTCCTGACTAACGAACACTTGGCTGCTAACTTTGCTTCCTTCGCTATCGTGAAATTCAGCTCAGCAGCAACGGAAGTGCAAAATTTTGGTATTGGAAATATCCTACGCCACTGGGGCGTAACCTTTATCGGTAACCTCATCGGAGGTGGCTTCCTTATGGGTCTCCCATATGCTTGGTTTAATAAAAACGAAGATCATTATGTAGATTAGAATGCAGCCTCAGGGCTGTTTTTTTAGCACTATCTTGCTTTTTCTCTTCGGAAGTCAAATTTAAACCAAGTCAACGTTACCTCTTTGTTCTCTTGTGATGTCTATTTTTTTTAGTTTCATCCCTCATTTTCAATCGCTATAAATCTCTAATATTTAAGCAAATTAGTTGACACATATATCAAAATTTGTTAAATTTATTTAGTATATTATACTATAAAAAGGAGATAACGATGAAAAAAATCACTATTCAGTCACCAGATGGAAGCAAGGTCAAAACCTTATCACCTTCATACTCTTTTACAACCTTCCTATTTAGTTTTTTTGTTCCGCTTTTTCGTAAAGATTGGAAATACTTTGGCATTATTTTAGGTTCCCTCTTTGCTTTTTCTGTTATTGCTGTGCTTTTTATTCCAGAAGATTTGCTAAAACCGACTGGAACAGCCTTTAATTTCTTTTGGACTTTTTTCTATAATCGTTTTTGGATAAAAGATCGTGTTTTCAAAGATGGTTGGCTGCCTGTCGATGAAGAAAGCAGAAGTCTGCTGAAGAAGACTTTTCCTAATATGCCATAAAACTACTGAAATGAGTTTTTCTATGATATGAAGTTTAAATAAACAAGAGGCGGATATGTGTTGATAATCGGAGATAAAGAATTGAGTTTAGGAGGAACTGAGGAAAGTGGGAAAAAGATTTAGGTTTTCGCCGCTTAGAGCTAGAATTTTGATGATGATTGGTCCAGTAATGAGTGCTATCTTCTTTGGTTTTTTTTCGTGCGGTTATATTTATTATGCATTGGAGTTAGGTATTTCATTTTGGCTAGATTTGATTCGTGAAAATTTTATGTTGATTCTTTTCTTTATTTGGTTCCATATGAGTTTAGTCGAATCTATCTATAGAATGATAAAAAATAATCTTCTGTTAAACAGCAATATTCAGGAATTGAGAGGTTGTTACCCTGAGCTTGAGGAGGACTGGCAAAATCTTAATGATGCGGACTACTTTGACGAAGATTTGCAAGTTTTGGTTTATGGCGATCATCTCATTTGTTACAGGACATTTGATATTGCCTACCTACCAGAATGTTCTAAGATAGATGCATTTATGAAGGTGTATGTTTTTCGTGTTTACAGCCGTCATAAAGTGAGACGAGTTCATTTTTCTGCATGGTATCTTGATGGCAGTAAATCTGAACTCCGTACAAATGAGTTGCGAAGTTTTGCCGGAATTAATCAGAATGCTCGTAAAGACGCCTTATTTGATTATTTAAGAGAGAACTTTGATTATATTGAACTCGAAACTTTCGACTAAGGGAAAGAAGTAGATATCAGTCAAGTAAGAGATTTGCGGGATAGAAATATTAAATTCAAAAAGATTGCTTAAAAGACTTGCAATCTTTTTTTTCTTTTGCTATAATTATCAATGGTTTGAAAAAACTGCCTAAGACAGTAGGGGAGCTCGACTCATAAAGATCCTACC
>CAUSZI010000070.1:0-8995 GCA_963536045.1 uncultured Streptococcus sp. | reverse complement strand
GCTTGATGTCAGAAGAAGCTGAGCTAGCTGGCTTTTATAAGGAGAAGTTAGTAGCCATTTTGGAAAAGCGGGAAGCAGTTTACAAGCCTCGCAAGGTCTTCCTTTAATATCCGCAGTAGAATTGTCAAAAGATTGTTACTCTTTTGTAATATGAAATGTGCGCTTGCATGTTATAATTATTTCATTAAACCTCGCAAAAGGACAGCAACTGCACAACTGCTGTCCTTTTGTTTTGCTTTTTTCAGTTTTTGACAAATGCCCTGACTAGAGCAGTAAAATCTTTTTGAATATTTTGCAGTTTCGAGCGGAACGGATATTGTAAAAATCCCAAATGCGTAGTAAAATAGAGGAATGATGATAACCAAGAGAATTATAGATGAAAAAGGGATTGATCAGACAGAAGATACGGTCCTTGTTCTAGGCTATTTCGATGGGCTGCATAAGGGCCATCAGGCACTCTTTGAGAAAGCGCGTGAGATTGCTGCGGAGCAAGGTCTAAAGATTGCAGTGATGACCTTCCCAGAGTCGCCAAAGCTAGCCTTTGTCCGCTATCAGCCTGAACTCATGCTGCATCTAGCTAGTCCTGAAGACCGGATGGCGCAGCTGGAAAGTCTAGGTGTTGACTATCTTTACCTGATTGATTTTACTAGTCATTTTGCAGGCAATACAGCTCGGGACTTTTTTGAGAAATATGTTTCTCGTCTACGCGCCAAGGCTGTAGTAGCTGGCTTTGACTATCATTTTGGCTCAGACCGCAAAGAGTCACATGAGCTGAGAGATTATTTTAATGGCAAGATTGTTATCGTTCCCTCGGTTAATCTGGATAATCAGAAGATTTCTTCTAGCCGGATTCGGGAGACGATTGCTGTCGGAGATATGCTGAAAACTCAGGAATTACTGGGTTATCCTCTGTCCACTCGAGGAATTGTGGTTCATGGTAATGCCAGAGGACGGACGATTGGCTATCCAACAGCCAATCTAGCTCCCTTGGATCGAGTCCTTCTTCCAGGAGATGGCGTTTATGTCGCGGACGTTGAGCACAATGGTCAGCGCTATCGTGGTATGGCTAGTGTTGGGAAAAATGTAACTTTTGACGGGGATGAACTTCGTTTTGAGGTTAATATATTTGATTTTTCTCAGGACATCTATGGCGATACCATTCGGATTTTCTGGCTGGATAAGATTCGCGAGATGGTTAAGTTTGATGGTATTGACAGCTTGATTGCTCAGCTGCAGAGCGATGAACGGATCGCTAGAAGTTGGACTGCTTATCGAAATAGTTGAAAAATTTATATTTTCATGACATTCGGCAGTAATTTTCAAAAAAATATAGTCAAGCCAAATAAAATTTAGTATAATAGAGGTAGTTATTATACAGAATTAGAAGAGAAACGCATGATTACATTATTTTTATCGCCGAGTTGTACTTCTTGCCGTAAGGCGCGTGCTTGGCTGCTAAATCATGAAGTGCCCTTTCAGGAACATAATATCATGACGAGCCCTCTGTCAGCTCCCGAATTGCAACACATTCTTTCTCTGACAGAGAACGGTACAGACGACATTATTTCAACTCGCTCAAAAATTTTTCAGAAATTAGATTTGGATGTGGAGGATTTGTCCATTTCAACCTTGATTCAGTTGATTGAGGAAAATCCCAGTCTTTTGCGACGCCCAATTATTTTAGACGGCAAACGGATGCAAATCGGCTTTAACGAGGATGAAATTCGTGCTTTCTTGCCTCGTAGTTATCGTAAGGAAGAGTTAAGATCCGCAACTATGCGGGCAGATATTCAGTAAAAATGAACAAAAATTATAGTTACCCACTAGATTTATCGTGGAGCACTGAAGAGCTTGCTTCGGTGCTCTCTTTTTTTAATGATGTAGAAGCAGCTTATGAACAGAAAGTCCAAGCGGAAAAGCTCTTGAAGTCCTATACGGCTTTCAAGCAAGTTGTTCCTAGCAAAGGCCAAGAGAAGCGAATCGGCCGTGAGTTTGAAAACGTCAGCGGTTATTCGCTTTATCGTGCTGTTCAAGAGGCAAAAAGTAAAGGTAAAGGAAGCATTTCTCTTGGAAAATAAATTTCATTTTGCTAAAGAAATCATCTACCAAGCTGGTGCTTTTTTGAGGGAACATCTCTATGATGATTTGGATGTGAGTCAAAAGACCAGTGCCACCGACTTGGTCACCCAGATGGATCGGAAGGTTCAGGATGACTTGGTGGCGAAGATTTTAGCCCGCTATCCCCAGGATGCTATTTTAGCGGAGGAAAATGGACTCCGACACAATATTGCTGATGGCAATGTCTGGGTGATTGATCCGATTGACGGAACCACCAACTTTATCACTCAGAAGACTGATTTTGCCGTCATGATTGCCTATTTTGAAAAGGGAATTGGTCGATTTGGCTTGATTTATGACGTGACCAGAGATCAGCTCTATCATGGTGGCGGGGACTTTGATGTCTATTGTAACGAACGGAAACTTCCTGCTTTTGAGGACCGGCCTTTTCAAAATTTTCTCATGGCTTCTAATGCTGGTATGCTGCAAGCCAATGATTGGGGCTTGGCAGACTTGGCCCAGGAGTGTTTAGGGGTTCGGGTTTATGGCAGTGCTGGGATTAGCTTTAGCAAGGTGCTGTCAGGCGGTCTCTTGGCTTATTTCTCCTACAACTGGCCCTGGGATTATGCAGCGGCTTCGATTATGGCGGAGAAGTTGGGCTTTGTCGTCCAGACCTTGGATGGCAGTCAGCTAAATTTCCAGACTCGGCAGCCTGTCATGATGGCGCCTAAGTGCAAACTATCGGCTCTGAAGCCTTATTTAGAAAAGGGGAAGCAGTAGATGGACTTTCCTAAAGGTTTTAAAGAAAAATATGAGCAGATTTTAGGCGCAGAAGCGGCGGATTTTTTTGCGACTTTTGACGAGGAGCCGATTTCGGCCTTTCGCAGCAATCCTCTGAAAGAAGGCCAGCAGAATTTCTCAGATGCCATTCCTCAGACAGACTGGGGCTTTTATGGCAAGGTTTCTGGCAAGTCTGCTGAGCATGTGACTGGTCTGGTTTATTCGCAGGAGCCAGCAGCTCAGATGGTGGCTCAGATAGCAGCACCATCTAAGGGTATGAAGGTCCTAGATTTGGCGGCGGCTCCAGGTGGCAAGTCCACCCATCTTTTATCTTTTTTAGATAATACTGGCTTATTGGTTTCCAATGAAATCAACAGCAAACGCTCAAAAATCTTAGTGGAGAACATTGAGCGCTTTGGTGCCAGAAATGTGCTTGTTACCAATGAATCTGCTGACCGACTGGCTCAGGTCTTTGAAGGTTATTTTGATTTGATTGTGCTAGATGCACCTTGCTCAGGTGAGGGCATGTTTCGTAAGCAGCCGGATGCTACTCAGTATTGGACTCCGGATTATCCAGCCCAATGCGCCCAGCTCCAGCGAGAGATTTTAACAGCTGCTATGAGCATGCTTGCCAAGGACGGTCGCCTAGTTTATTCGACCTGTACTTGGGCTCCTGAAGAAAATGAAGAAATTGTTGCCTGGTTACTGGATGAATTTCCTCTTGAACTGATTGATATTCCTAAGATAAACGGGATGACTGAAGGAATTGGCTTTCCTGAGACAGCTCGGATGTATCCGCATCGCTTCAAAGGTGAAGGTCAGTTTGCAGCCCATTTTCGCTTTACGGATGAGAATAGCTGCAAGAAAATTAAATCAGCTAAGCATCGCTTGACGAGCGAGCAAAGAAAACTCTGGCAGGACTTTGAGAGCAAGCATTTAAAAACAGTCTTGACTGGAGAGCTGCAGACCTTTGGGGACAATCTTTATTTGTTGCCAGCTGGACTGCCAGACCTGTCCAAGCTAAAGATTGCCCGTAACGGTTTGCATCTAGGAACGTTTAAGAAAAATCGCTTTGAGCCTAGCTTTGCCCTAGGCTTGGCTATGAAGCCCAGCGAAGTTCTAAATCGAGTTGAAATCAATAATCAGGACTTCAAGAAATATGCAGCAGGCGAGACGATTGAACTGGCAGAACCGCAGCCAAACGGTTGGTACCAACTAGTCCTTGGCGGGAATGGCCTGGGCTTTGCAAAAGTCACTGGAAAAACCCTGAAAAATTATTTTCCAAAAGGCCTGAGATTTAGATAAAATATTAGGAAAAGCTGGTATTATATGATATAGTTGAAGATGTGAATGTATTGAAAAAAAGCTTCTTTCTGCTAAGTAAGAAATACTCAAGATACTTCCCATCCTCTTGATTTTATTAAAGGAGAAATCTTTTGAACAAATTGAAAAAATTTGCTTTAGCGCTGACAGCTCTGGGCTTAGGACTCACCTTATCGGCTTGTTCATCATGGATTGACCGTGGTGAATCTATGACAGCGGTAGGCTCAACTGCTCTGCAGCCCTTAGTTGAAGCGGCAGCTGATGACTTTGGCTCCAACAACATCGGTAAAACAGTCAATGTTCAGGGTGGTGGATCTGGTACAGGTCTGTCTCAAGTGCAGTCAGGAGCTGTTGAAATCGGGAATTCTGATGTTTTCGCTGAAGAGAAGGAAGGGATCAAAGCGTCTGACTTGGTGGACCATAAGGTCGCTGTGGCCGGTATTGCTGTGATTGTCAATAAAGAAGTTGATGTGGATAATCTGACGTCCGAGCAGCTGCAGAAAATTTTCACTGGTGAAATCACCAACTGGAAAGAACTGGGCGGTAAGGACTTAGAGATTTCGATTATCAATCGTGCGGCTAGCTCTGGTTCCCGAGCAACCTTTGACAGTGTTATCATGGATGGGAAATCAGCTGTGCAGAGTCAAGAGCAGGATTCCAACGGTATGGTCAAAAATATCGTTTCGCAAACTCCTGGTGCGATTTCTTACCTAGCCTTTGCCTATGTTGACGAGTCTGTAAAAACCTTGAAACTTAATAACTACGAGCCAACAGCAGAAAATGTTGCTACCAATAACTGGTCGCTCTGGTCTTATGAGCATATGTATACACTAGGCAAGCCGACTGGTCTGGCTGCTGAGTTTCTAGACTATATGCTGTCAGACGATGTTCAAAAAGGGGTAGTTACCAGCATGGGCTATATCTCAATCAACGATATGAAAGTCAGCAAGGACGCTGATGGGAATGTCACAGCAATAGAAGGAGATTCAAAATGAAAAATGAGGAATTAACCAAAAAGTTGTTATCGCCTTCTAAAAATTCTCGCTTGGAGAAGTTTGGCCGCTATCTAACTTTTGCCTGTCTGTCACTGATTGTGGTGATTGTGGCTATGATTCTAATCTTCGTTGCTCAAAAAGGTTTATCTACTTTCTTTGTCAACGGCGTTAATGTTTTTGATTTTCTTTTTGGTGGTGTCTGGAATCCTTCAGGTAAAGAATTTGGTGCCCTGCCAATGATTTTAGGCTCCTTTATCGTTACTATTCTGTCTGCCCTGATAGCAACTCCCTTTGCGATTGGTGCAGCTGTCTTTATGACAGAGGTTTCTCCAAAAGGAGCGAAAATATTGCAGCCTGCTATTGAGCTTTTAGTGGGTATCCCGTCTGTTGTTTATGGATTTATCGGTCTGCAAATCGTAGTTCCTTTTGTCCGTACAGTCTTTGGCGGTACTGGTTTTGGGATTTTGTCTGGTATTTTTGTGCTCTTTGTTATGATTTTGCCGACAGTAACCTTTATGACAACGGACAGTCTGCGTGCTGTGCCACGTCACTACCGTGAAGCAAGTCTGGCTATGGGCGCAACGCGCTGGCAGACTATTTGGCGGGTAACACTCAAGGCTGCTCGCTCAGGTATTTTTACTGCTGTGGTCTTTGGAATGGCGCGTGCCTTCGGTGAAGCACTAGCTATCCAGATGGTTGTTGGCAACTCTGCGGTGATTCCAACCTCTTTGACAACACCAGCAGCTACACTGACCTCTGTCTTGACCATGGGAATCGGAAATACCGTAATGGGAACAGTGGACAATAATGTTCTCTGGTCTCTGGCTCTGGTGCTCTTGATGATGAGCTTAGCCTTTAACAGTGTGATTAAACTAATTACAAAAGAAAGAGGTAAGAAAAACTATGCACGCTAAGAAATTAAATAAATTGGCGACTGGTGTTCTCTACACAATAGCGGGTATTATTGTTGCCATCCTTGCCTCTCTTATCCTCTATATCTTAGTTAGGGGTCTGCCGCATGTTTCCTGGTCTTTCTTGACAGGAAAATCCTCTTCTTACCAAGCTGGCGGTGGTATCGGGATTCAGCTATACAATTCCTTCTTCCTGCTGGTGATTACTCTGATTATCTCTGTGCCTCTTTCTATGGGGGCTGGGGTTTATCTGTCGGAGTATGCTAAGAAAGGCCCAGTGACCAACTTTGTCCGTACCTGTATTGAAATTCTGTCTTCACTGCCTTCGGTAGTAGTTGGGCTCTTTGGTTATTTGATCTTTGTTGTCCAGTTTGAGTATGGCTTCTCAATTATTTCTGGTGCCTTGGCCCTGACTGTCTTCAATCTGCCACAGATGACGCGGAACGTCGAAGATAGTCTTCGCCATGTCCACCACACTCAACGTGAAGCTGGTTTGGCCTTGGGAATTTCCCGTTGGGAAACGGTCCTGCATGTGGTCATCCCAGAAGCTTTGCCTAGTATTGTAACAGGTATTGTACTGGCTTCTGGTCGTATCTTTGGTGAAGCGGCAGCCTTGATTTATACAGCAGGTCAGTCAGCTCCGGCTCTTGACTGGTCTAACTGGAATATTTTCAGCGTCACCAGCCCTATCTCTATCTTCCGTCAGGCTGAAACCTTGGCTGTCCATATCTGGAAGGTCAACAGTGAGGGTACCATTCCTGATGGAACGGCTGTTTCTGCAGGTTCAGCAGCGGTTCTCCTAATCTTCATTTTGATTTTCAATCTGGGAGCCCGCAAACTGGGCAGCTATCTGCATAAGAAATTAACCTCTGCTTAAAGGAGAAGAAATGACAGAATATAATTGGAATGAAAAACATATCATTACTTTTCCTGAAGAAAAGGTAGCCCTGTCGACCAAGGATTTGCATGTTTACTACGGTAAAAAGGAATCCATCAAGGGCATTGATATGCAGTTTGAAAAGAATAAAATCACTGCTTTGATTGGCCCATCTGGCTCAGGTAAATCAACCTATCTTCGTAGTCTCAACCGCATGAACGATACCATTGATATTGCCAATGTGACTGGAGAGATTCTCTATGAGGGGATTGATGTCAACCGTCCTGAAATCAATGTTTATGAAATGCGCAAGCATATCGGTATGGTTTTCCAACGGCCAAATCCTTTTGCCAAGTCTATCTATCGAAATATTACCTTTGCCCATGAACGGGCTGGTGTCAGAGATAGAAAGGTTTTGGATGAGATTGTGGAGACTTCGCTCAAGCAAGCGGCTCTTTGGGATCAAGTCAAAGATGACTTGCACAAGTCAGCCTTGACTCTCTCTGGCGGTCAGCAGCAGCGGCTCTGCATTGCCCGTGCTATCTCGGTCAAGCCAAACATTCTGCTCATGGATGAGCCAGCATCAGCCTTGGATCCGATTGCGACCATGCAGCTGGAAGAAACCATGTTCGAACTTAAGAACAACTATACCATTATCATTGTGACCCACAATATGCAGCAGGCTGCCCGTGCTAGTGACTACACTGGATTCTTCTATCTGGGCGACTTGATTGAGTACGATAAGACGGCTAATATTTTCCAAAATGCCAAGCTTCAGTCCACTAATGACTATGTTTCAGGCCACTTTGGTTAAGCTGCCGTCCGTATTCATCACGATTCAACAAGCTTAGTCTTTGGTTGAATGTAAAATAAAATGAAGGAAAAACGTATGACAGAACCTATTTTGCAAGTCAAGGACTTGTCGGTTTATTATAATAAAAAGAAAGCCCTTAATAGCGTTTCACTTGATTTCATGCCAAATGAGATTACGGCTTTGATTGGACCGTCAGGCTCAGGTAAGTCAACCTTGCTCAAGGCCATCAACCGAATGGGCGACCTGAATCCAGAAGTAACTACTACAGGAACGGTCATTTATAACAGTCACAATATCTATGGTCCGAGGACAGATACGGTAGAGCTTCGCAAGGAAATCGGAATGGTCTTCCAGCAGCCTAATCCCTTTCCTATGACTATCTATGAAAATGTGGTCTATGGACTTCGGATTAATGGTGTCAAGGACAAGGCAGTTTTGGACGAAGCAGTAGAGCGCTCCCTTATTGGTGCTTCTATTTGGGATGAGGTCAAGGACCGTCTGAATGACTCAGCAATCGGTCTTTCCGGTGGCCAGCAGCAACGGGTTTGTGTAGCTCGCGTGCTAGCCACTAGCCCTAAGATCATTCTCTTGGACGAGCCGACTTCAGCCTTGGACCCAATCTCAGCTGGGAAAATCGAGGAAACCCTCTACAGTCTAAAAGACAAATATACCATGCTTTTGGTTACTCGCTCCATGCAGCAGGCGTCTCGGATTTCTGAGAAGACCGGCTTCTTCCTTGGCGGAGACTTGATTGAATTTAATGAAACCAAGAAGATGTTCCTCAATCCAGCCCACAAAGAGACCGAAGACTACATTACTGGTAAATTCGGATAACAGAAAGGAATCTTATGCTTAGAGTACAATTTGAAGAAGATTTAGAAAAACTTCATAATCAATTCTATGCGATGGGAAATGAAGTCCTATCGCAGATTAACCGGACTGTACGTGCCTTTGTCACGCATGACCGTGAACTGGCTCGTCAGGTCATTGAAGACGATGCTGAAGTCAATGACTACGAAGTGAAACTGGAGAAAAAATCTCTGGAAATCATCGCCCTGCAACAGCCTGTTTCTCAGGACTTGCGGACCGTTATCACCGTGCTAAAGGCCAGCAGTGACTTGGAACGGATGGGTGACCATGCCGTATCTATCGCCAAAGCTACTGTTCGGATGAAGGGAGAAGTCCGCATCGAGTCCGTAGAGGATGCCATCAGCAAGATGGGGCGCGATGTTAAGAA
>CAUSZI010000069.1:0-9233 GCA_963536045.1 uncultured Streptococcus sp. | reverse complement strand
TTTTGATAATTTTGTCCATGCCTTTTATTTTAACACAAAATAGAAAAACAAGCGCGCGACTGCGCTTGTTTTTTGGGGTTAGGAAGCATTTTAAGATCAAAAATAGTATAATAAAGCAGAGGAGGCTAGTATGAACCAATCTTTGAAAGTGGCAGTCTATGGTTTGGCGGTGGCCGATGCTCTAGGCGTTCCCTACGAATTTTTAAGCCGTGGCAGTTTTAAAGCGATTGAGATGGTGGGCTATGGCAGCCATCAGCAACCAGCTGCTACTTGGTCAGATGATACCAGCCTTGTTTTGGCGACCTGTGATTCTATCAGGGAAAAAGGTAAGATTGACCCTGCCGATATGCAGCAGCGGTTTAAAAATTGGCTCTTCGAGGGAGCTTACACACCAGATGGTTTGACCTTCGATGTAGGAAATGCGACTCGCGAAGCTTTGACAAGAGGACACGGTCTATCTGATGAATGTTCCAACGGAAATGGGTCTTTGATGCGGATTCTGCCCCTAGCCTTTACGGAAGCCAGTCCATCTGATATTGAAGCTATTTCCAGTATTACACATGCCCACTCGACTTCCATAGAGGCCTGCCAGCTTTATGTGGATATAGCTCGTAGGCTCTTAAAGGGTGAGCAACTATCGGAAATACTATCAGGCTTAGAGACTAGTAAGACCTACGCTCGTTTGCAAACTTTAGCATAGCTGACCGAAGCTGACATTCGCTCTAGCGGCTATGTGGTGGATACCTTGGAAGCAGCACTTTGGTGCTTGCTGACTAGCACTTCTTATGCGGAAACCGTCCTGAAAGCTGTTAATTTGGGCGATGACACTGATACAGTAGCAGCAGTTGCTGGCGGTCTGGCTGGTATTATCTACGGTTTGGAAGGGATTCCTGACAACTGGTTAGCCCAGCTGCGCAATAAAGAACTACTGGAAAGCTGCTTGTTTTAAAGGGATAACCGGAAGACAGGACTGTATTAATCATTTAAAAAATAAAACATTAAAAGAGCCATCTAGGCTCTTTTACTTATTCTGTAGTTAATTCTTTTTGGGCTTCCTTGCCTTGGTCCAACAGGGCTTGGATAATCTTTTGATCACGAAGTTTGACAGAGTTGTTGATGGTCTCTGCAGATTGGATAACAGTGGCTTCTAGCAGAGCACGTTTTTCTCGTCCTTTATCAATGGCTTCGATAATGCCTTGATTTTGTGCGACGAGGCTTTCTGCCAGCTTAGTGACAGACTCAACAGCGATAGTAGGGCTTTGGGAAATCCGTTCCAGCTGAGGAATGACTTCCTTGCTCGTTTCAGCGAGCATTTGCAGGGCAGCGTTATTCGCATTAGAGATAGCGTCAGCTACCTGACCAGACTTCATCGATTGCTGGAGAATGCCTAACTGGGCGATAGACAGTTTCATAGTTGGAATGGTATTGCGACGGAGCATTCCAAGTTTTTGGCGCATATCAGAGGAAACCTTGACCAGATTACGCATTTGAGGAGTCGTCGCCCAAGCTACATAGAGACGGCTGACATATTCAGTATGTTGTTGCTCTAAGGTATTGACCACCTCTGTCATTCGGGCTAATTCTTGCGATTTGACTTGGTAGTCAACAGTTGTCATATCTAACTGAGCGACTTCAGCCTGCAGTTTGAGCGCTCGATTGCCAGATTCTTGCTGAGCAGCTTCGATAAAGGAAATAACTCCAACTAGGTTTTCAATCGATTTGGTATTGTCCTCAATCAGCATTTCAGCAGAAACAATATTGCGAGCCAGAACGTCTTCTTGCTTGACGACGGTTGCAGCCATGCCGTCCATTTTCTGCTCAATATTTTGTGAATCAAAATAGAATTCTTGAAGAGTGTTTTTGCTCTGTTTGAAGAGTTTTTCCAGGAAATTAGGCTTCTTGTCCAGTTCTGCTACTTGAGCATCCTTGTATTTTGCGACAAAGCCATTGAGTTCTTTGTTGGTATTTTTTAAAAGCTCATCTACCTGAGGAATTTGTAATTTTTTCTGCTCGGCTAAGATACGATTGACAGTACCGTTGACCTCTTCTACAGCAGATTGGCCAAAGTCCAGCAAGGCATTTTGGTCCGATACAAAATTATCCACAAGCTGAGGGGCTTTAGCAGTAATCGCACTCTGTTGCTCAGGCGTCAGCTTTTCTAGAAAAGTTAGCTGGCCATTTTCTTGAGTCGTATTGGCTTCGATGATTTCTGTTGTTTTGTCGCTTTTGCTGATAGCATTATTGGCAATTTTATCAATATCAAAATTAAATTCTTGGCTCATAGTTTCTCCTTTGGTTTATATAGATTAAAGGCCGGTGTCTGTGTGCTTTTCTTTATCTAAGATGCGCAGGCTAATGTCAAAGTCTCTCAAATCAGCTTCATTTAATTGGCGCAGCGCTTCGTCTAGATCCAAGTCAAACTGCTCGATAGCTGCTTTGGCCTTGGCTAGCCGCTCCTCTGCATTGTAAAAATCTTTGGGTGAAGCTTTGATTTTGAGGTAACCTTCTAAAATATCTTCGTAGTGCTCCATCTGGGACTGATGAATGGCAGTCAGCTCTTCCTTATTATTGCTTTCGGATTGAGAGATTTTTTGAAGAATGGCCTCATGGTCAATCTGAATATTGCGAACCGTAGCGACCAATTCTGGGGCTAGCTCTTCTAGACTAGTTTTCTTAGGCTGAGCTTCTTTTCGTTTTTTCTCTCGTTCAATCTTTCTCAGTTGTTCATCAATTTCATCGGTTACGGTACGAATTTTGGTCTGGATCCGCTGGTAGACCGAAGCAGGAATTTCTCCCCGTAGGTCGTTAGCAGCATTTTTGATATAGGTTAGTTGGGGAAGAATTTCTAGAGCTAAATTCTGATAGCTTTCTTGGTCCCCATCTTCTTGGTAGCCTTCCAATTTTTTTATGCGGCGGTCAGCCTGACCAATTTCTGATTTTAAATCTTCAATACGGCCAATGCTGGCTTGCTTTGCTTCAATCCGAACTTTTTTCTGGCTTTGGTGGCGATAGATTACGTAACCAATAGCCCCCAGAATAGCTATGGGAATTAGATAGCTGGCTACAGCTCCAGAACCAAATACAAATACAAGTATCCAAATCCAGCTAAACCATTCTGGTTGCTGGTTAGAATCATCCTTTTTTCTCGACATGGACTTTGCTCTTTCTTCTCAATGTGATATCTCTATTTTAACATAAAAGCTAGTTTTTGAAGGATAAAGATTGAAATGATTTTATATATTGAGACTATTTTTTATATTTGCTTAATTCAGGAAGACATTTGCTTCCTCTCGATAAAGCAAGCGTCATTTCTAAAACGAAAGTTTCTTCGTTTGTCTCAAGTATTCAAACAAAAATCGCAGGGCATTCCTTGCGATTCGTCTTTTATCAGTCCATTTCTGGGAAAAGTTTAGCCAGTATTTTAGGGGTGATGCTTTGTCCTGGCCCCTCAGCACAATAGGTGTGCATATACATAGAGGGATTGAAGTTGAGCTCGATGCAGGTACAGTTGGGATTTTCCTTTGTGGAAATAGCAGAGCTGTCAGGGATGATCAGGTCAACGCCACAAGCCCAAGCTCCCATAGCCATGGCCATGTCTGCGGCAAGTTCCTTATAAGACGGGTGCATACTTTCAGTCACATCAATCGAGTCTCCGCCAGTAGAAATATTGGAATTGCGTCGCAAGTCAACCTTGACTCCAGCAGGCAGGATATCATCTGGTCCATAACCTTGCTGGTCCAGCATGAGCAGTTCAATGTCCCCTAGTTCAATGATTTCGAGCGGTGAGCGATGGTCTCGACCGCGCAGGGGATTGTCGTTTTTGATGGCAACCAATTCTCTCACGGTATGTTGACCGTCTCCGACGACATTGGCTGCTACTCGCAAGAGGACTGCCTCACATTGACCGTCTAAGACAAAGAAGCGGTACTCCGTTCCTGCGATAAATTCCTCCACTAAGACAGCAAGGTCTTCTGAAAAAGCAATCTCCAAAGCCTTGCGATAAGCTTCTAGACTAGCTGGTTCTTGGAAGATAGAGATGCCCAGTCCGAAGTTGGTTGACTTGGGTTTGACGACAATTTGTCGGTCCTTAATCAAAGGGTAATAGGCCAGTCCCTCTTCAAGAGAAGAAAATTCTGCTCCAGCTGGAACAGGAAAGTCAGCTGCAGCCAAAATCTTTTTGGTGACTGTTTTATTGGCCATAGCTAGAGGGATGACATAGTTATCCTTGGAGGTCATATTGCCATTCTTGACATACTCTACATGATGACCATGGCAAAGCTTGAGAAATTGGTCATTTTCATCTAAAATTTTGACATTAAGCCCCTTCTGAATGGCATCAAAGAGCAGCATCTGGGTGGACAGTTCCATATTTTCGTAGCCTTTGAGGGCATAAGGAGCAGTCCAGGCATAGCGGTGGTATTCTTCTGCTTTTTCTAGACCAAAAGCTGTTAAGGAATCTTGCTGGATATGGGGCAGGAGCTGTCCTGACAGTGTCAGCTGAGGATGTAAGAGAGCCTCTCTCATCTGGTCCAGCAAAGTTTGATAGTAAGTTGGCAGTTCAAAATGCTGGATGAGCTCTTCCATGGCTTGGAGAAGGGCTGAGCTGTCTGCTTCATCGGGCAGGGCAGTCAGCGGATGGCTACAAGCAATTTTTTGGTTCAAGTCGTGGGCAGCTTTTAATGCCGTATCAACATTTTCTACATCATCTAACCAGAGCAGGCTCAGTAAAAAGAGATGGACGGTATCTAAGGTCTCTTGGCTAATGCCTAAATGGTCAAAAGGATTGAGGTCAAAGCAGCGGAATTCCAGATAAGTGATGCCTTGCTCCAGATAGGCACGATTGTGCTTCTGTCCACGGAAGCGAACGGCTGAGTAAAATTCCTTTTCAGCGCTGAGCTCGCCTGACTGAACGTAGTTTTCAATATCAGTTACATATTGCTCCAAAGAAGCGTAGGACACCTGAATATTCTCGTCATTGACATAGCCATAGTCGCTGTTACGAAAAGAGCGGATAGGCTGGGGAACGTCCTGACTGTAGAAGCCAGCTTCTGCCAAAGGGGCTGCCCCGTAGAGATAGGTTAAAATCCAGCGGAAGCGCAGAAAGTTTCGAGCCAGCTTGAGATAGAGGTCATTTTTAAAGTCCTTGAGCGAATGGTGGGAGCTGGCTTGAAAGAGAGCAGTGACCAGATCTTTCCCTAGCTCCATATTGTAGTGGATACCAGAGATAGCCTGTAGTTTTTTGCCATATTTTTCCGCCAAGCCCTCTCGGTAGTGGCGCTCATAGTCGTTTTCCAGATGGGCGACGGCAATCTCTTCTTCCGTCAGCTGCGGTGGCATGGACAGAGGCCAGAGGCGTTCACTCTGGTCAATTGAGCGACCAGCCACATCGCTGATAGCTCCCAGTAAGCGTCGTGCTTCCTTAGTCGAGTGAGAAATAGGTGTAATTAGTTCCAGTTGTTGCTCGCTGAAGTCTGTTTGGATGGTCGGGTGGAAATTGCGGGAACCAAGCTGACTCGGATGAGCAGTTTGAGCTAAGTGTCCATCAGTTGTCACTCGCAGATTTTCCCTCTCCAGACCAAAGGTCGCTTGAAGAATAGGGCTTGCTGTATCCAGTTTTTGCAGTAATTGATTAATCGTCATCGTTTCACCGTCCTCTGATAGTAATTTTAGTCTATTACAAACGGGGAAAGAAAACAAATTTCCGCTACGATTTTACGAGAATTCCGAACTTTTATTTTTAATAAGCTAACAAATTTCAGAAAATACAGATTTTGTGAAAATTTAATTCGTTTTCAAAAGGGAAAAAGCAAATCAAGAATGGGTCCCACCTTGAAAAATTGTTAAATTTTTCATATAATGAGGTATAAAACATAATCGCAGGTGAGATTCCTGCCTGCTTTTCAAGAAAGGAAGAGCTGCTTCAGCTCAGACAAAATTATGACATCAGTAGTTGTTGTAGGAACCCAGTGGGGAGATGAAGGAAAAGGGAAGATTACAGACTTCCTTTCAGCCAATGCCGAAGTGATTGCCCGCTATCAGGGTGGTGACAATGCCGGCCACACTATCGTGATTGATGGCAAAAAGTACAAGCTGCACCTGATTCCGTCAGGGATTTTCTTCCCGGAAAAAATTTCTGTGATTGGAAATGGAATGGTGGTTAATCCCAAATCTCTGGTCAAAGAATTGAACTACCTGCATGAAGAGGGCGTGACGACAGATAACCTTCGCATCTCTGATCGAGCGCATGTCATCCTGCCTTACCATATCGAGCTGGATCGTCTGCAGGAAGAAGCAAAAGGTGACAATAAAATTGGGACGACAATCAAGGGAATTGGCCCTGCCTATATGGACAAGGCTGCTCGTGTCGGTATCCGTATCGCTGACCTTTTGGATAAAGATATTTTCAGAGAACGCTTGGAGCGGAATTTAGCTGAGAAAAACCGCCTCTTTGAGAAATTATACGATAGTACAGCAATCAGCTTTGATGATATTTTTGAAGAATACTATGAATATGGTCAGCAAATCAAGCAGTATGTGACGGACACTTCTGTTATCCTCAACGATGCGCTGGATCAAGGCAAGAGAGTTCTCTTTGAAGGGGCTCAAGGGGTTATGCTGGATATTGACCAAGGGACTTATCCATTTGTAACTTCTTCTAATCCAGTTGCAGGGGGAGTCACCATCGGTTCCGGTGTTGGTCCGAGCAAAATTGACAAGGTAGTTGGTGTCTGCAAGGCCTACACCAGTCGGGTCGGAGATGGACCATTCCCAACAGAGCTTTTCGATGAAGTAGGTGACCGCATTCGTGATATCGGCCACGAATATGGGACTACCACTGGCCGTCCGCGTCGGGTAGGCTGGTTTGACTCGGTTGTCATGCGCCATAGCCGCCGTGTGTCAGGGATTACCAATCTTTCGCTTAATTCCATAGATGTATTGAGCGGTCTGGATACAGTCAAGATCTGTGTAGCCTATGACTTGGATGGACAGCGAATTGACCATTACCCAGCTAGTCTGGAACAGCTCAAGCGCTGCAAGCCGATTTACGAAGAGCTGCCAGGCTGGTCAGAGGACATCACCGGTGTTCGCAGTCTGGAAGACTTGCCAGAAAATGCCCGCAACTATGTTCGCCGGGTGAGTGAGTTGGTTGGTGTTCGTATTTCTACCTTCTCAGTCGGTCCTGGCCGCGAGCAGACCAACATCTTGGAAAGCGTCTGGTCAAATTTATAAAAAAGTCAGCACAAGAAAATTGCTTCTTGTGCTTTTTTGTAGGAAAATTTAATATTAAGACTCATTTAAGATATATATTTTATACTAACAGCATAAACAAAGACCTCCTAACTTTGTTTAAAAATCCTAAACTTTTTTCATAATAATCTCCTGAAAGTCACCCCAGTGGTGGCTTTTATTTTTTCTGAGAAGTGCAGCAGGCTTGTGGTATAATGAGATAGATGACTATAGTTTTAGAAAGACAATGATGAATTATACGATTGAAGAAAAAGAAGCATTTATGCGGGAAGCTTTAAAAGAGGCGGAGATTGCCCTAGCTCATGATGAAATTCCCATCGGCTGTGTCTTGGTTAAAGAGGGGAAGATTATCGGCCGCGGTCACAATGCACGTGAGGAGCTGCAACGGGCTGTTATGCATGCGGAGATTATGGCTATCGAAGAGGCGAATCGGCACGAAAATAGCTGGCGCTTGCTGGATACAACGCTTTTTGTGACCATTGAGCCATGTGTCATGTGCAGTGGGGCAATTGGTCTAGCGCGCATTCCTCAAGTTGTCTATGGAGCAGCAAATCAAAAGTTTGGAGCCGCTGGAAGCCTTTATGATATTTTGACAGATGAGCGACTTAATCACCGAGTAGAGGTGGAAACAGGTATCCTCCAAGAAGAGTGTGCTCAAATCATGCAAGATTTTTTTAGAAATCGTCGCCAAAAGTAAAAAAATGTGATATACTATTCATGGAGCAACAGTTTTGCGTGAAGCGGGTCAGGGGAGGAATCCAGCAGCCCTAAGCGAAGTAAGCTGTGTGCTCTTTTTCTATGCCTCTTAACGAATCAAGCCTGCAAGGCGCAGATGAATCTTAGAGCAATGGATGTAGTTTTTCCCCATAAGGGAAAAATCAGTAAACCTTATAGAGTCTTTAAGTGAATTAAGTCCAAAAGACGCAGAAGAACTTAGGTACATTGACGCAGTTTGAGCAAAGCGAGAACTAGGTTCCAATGTTGAATGAATCAAGCCTGCAAGGCGCAGATGAATCTTAGAGCAATGGATTCAGTTTTTCCCATAAGGGAAAAATCAGTAAACCTTATAAAGATTCTCAACGAATCAACTCCGAAGGAGGAAGATGAGTTTAGAGACATTGACGCAGTTAAGCGAAGCGAAAACTAGGTTCCAACGTTGAATCAGTTAAGCCTGAAAGGCGCAGATGAATATTGGAGCAGTGAATCTAGTTTGAACGGACCTGAAATGAATTCAGCTGATATCCAATCTTAAGAAGCATATTGGTTTTCTTGTCAATCAAAATTATTCTTCTCAATAGGCCTAAAATTTGTTGACTTACGCAAACGATTGCTTTCAGATGGTTGCTAGCTTTAGCTTATTTATAAAAAAATAAATTGGAAACGCTTTAAAACAATAAATTACTTGCTAAATAAGTATGAAAGCGATATGATAGAGTGGAATAAAGAATGGAGGAATATCATGTCACATATTAAATTTGATTATTCAAAAGTTTTAGATAAATTTGTTGCCCCACATGAAGTGGAATACATGCAAGCACAAGTAACAGCAGCGGATGAATTGATCCGCAAAGGAACTGGTGCTGGAAGCGACTTTTTAGGTTGGTTGGATCTTCCTGAAAACTACGACCGAGAAGAATTCGACCGCATCTTAAAAGCTGCTGAGCAAATCAAATCAGACAGTGATGTTTTGGTTGTGATCGGTATTGGTGGTTCTTACCTTGGTGCTAAAGCAGCTATCGACTTCTTGAACCACCACTTTGCAAACTTGCAAACAAAAGAAGAACGCAAAGCCCCACAAATCCTTTACGCTGGAAACTCAATTTCATCTACTTACCTTGCTGACCTGGTAGAGTATGTAGCAGACAAAGATTTCTCAGTAAACGTAATTTCTAAATCAGGTACAACAACTGAACCAGCGATCGCTTTCCGCGTCTTCAAAGAACTCTTGGTTAAGAAATACGGTCAAGAAGAAGCCAACAAACGTA
>CAUSZI010000068.1:0-9884 GCA_963536045.1 uncultured Streptococcus sp. | reverse complement strand
AACGAGAATAAGTACCTTGTTGTACATCAATCATCTCAGAAACTTGTACCTGAGTCCAGTTCTTCTGATTTATTTCCTAAACGTCAGGACATAAAATTTTCCGTCCCAGAGGAGTTTCAACTCCTTCTCTTTGACTCCTGTCGGTATAGCGGCCTCAATTTCTCCCAAATCAACAGTAGCGTCCTTAAAATAGTCCTTGCTGAAGTGGTTCTTCTTATATTGCTGGTCCACATAGTCTGCTGTCTCGTCTGAGATCATAATTTTAGTTCCTGGCTTAGCCACCCGCAGCATTTCCTGCATAGCCTTGGCCTTATCACTAAAGAAATTAATCCCACCGATATGATAAACGATGTCAAAGCTATTATCTGCAAAGGGCAGGTCCTCCGCACAAGCATGAAAGAGCTGCAGATTTGTCTTCTTGGCGCAGGATTTCTGACATTTTTTCAGCATGCCTATGGAAATATCTACCCCGATAAAGTCTAGGCTTTTCAGGTCAATATTCTCAGGAATGTAGCGCAGGTCATGGCCTGTTCCGATAGAGACATAAAGAACGGATAGATGATTCTTCCACTCTATTTCTGCCATCTGGTCCTTTCTCAGCTTGTCAATAGCTTTGCCATGAAGAAGTGGCCCTATCCATTTCTCACCAAAATCATACCAGCGAGCCAAGCGATTGTACATGGTCATGTACTTGGCATTGTCCCCTGAGATATAGTCTGGATTCAGCGTCAGGTAGATGTCTCCATCTTTTTGAAATTCATCCACTTTCAAGCCTGGCTTCAGCTTCTCTTGTATTTTTGTATCTGTCATATCTTCTGTCTCCTTTTTCTATTTGCCATTTATTATAGAGGATTCTGAGAAAAAAACAAGAGTTTTTTCGCAAGTGGCTGTCCAGCATGAGTAACTGGAAGAAATTGCTCAGTAAGCTGCAAAAAATCTAGTCCAAAATAAGCAAACAAAAAGAAGATAAAGCATTCTGCCTTATCCTCTCTTTGTTTATTTGCTCAGTCGAGTCTTATGGTAAAGTCCTAAAAGAGTCAGAACTACCAGACCAGCAAGAACTAGTCCAAGACTTTCAGCAGAGCCAGTCGCAGGAAGAACTTTTTTAGATTTTCCTTGACCGTCTGCTGCTTTATCAGAATCAGATGATTGATTTGGCTTAATACCACCTTGAACTGCTTTATCAGGCGTACCAGGTTCAGCTGGTGCCGCTTGGTCAGTAATGAACAACTTGCCGTCTGTATATTCTACAGCATTGCTATTGGAATCTAGGACCGTTACTGAGCCATCTTCATTGACTTGGAAGACAATATCAGTCACAGCCAGATAACCTGTCGGAGCCGCTTCCTCATGGAAGGTGTAAACACCTGGCTCTAGGTTAATTTCTTTAGATTTGTCAGCTTCTGAAGTCCAAGATGCGACAGGACTGCCCTTGCTTTCCCGTCCCTTGAAAATCTGAATCTGTGCACCAGCAATTTCCTCACCAGCTAGATTGACCTTACTGAAGGTTACCTTTTTGTCTCCAGGAGTTTGAGTTTGCTTATTGACCACATTGACTGCAACCAATCTGCTGTCTCCAGAATCTCCAGATGCCGGACTTCCTACGTTCAAAGTCTTACCAAAATCCGTCGGACTGATAGTAATATCCTCTGTCAGGCGATCGTAACCAGCTGGAGCAGTCGTTTCACGCAGAATATAAGTGTCACGCAGAAGGTTACCAACTTCCGCATTACCATCCGCATCTGTCGTGATTGTACCAACTACCTTATTGGTCGCTTTCCGCACCACTTCAAAGACTGCACCACTCAGAGTAGCATTAGATTCATCAGTCTTGTGAACCTTCACCTTGAAATTATAACCTTCGGATGTTCCGCCAGCAATCTGATAAGAGTATTCATTGGTGACAGACACGGTCTCGGTATTGTTGTAGTTCATGGTAGCCTTATTTCCTACAACCTCTCCATCAGCCAAATCATAGTCGGCTAATGTCTTGTACTCAAGCAGGTAGCCGAAGCCTTCTACGTCACCGAAGTTGATTGTCAAGCTATCACCTTCAGCTCCAAAGGTCATCTTAGACTGGAAGTCTGCTGTTACATCTTCAGTCGAATCACGCGCCCAATCACCATTATTCCAACGCCAAGAAACCTTATACACTCGTACAGAGTCTTGAACAATCTTAGCGTTTGTATCACCCAGCTTGTCCGTCACAGAGACATTTTTGTAGTTACCCATGTTACGGTTAATGGCCACATTGTAGCGGATTTCATTCTTAGCATCAGCATCCCACTGAAAAGCACTCTTTTCTAGCAGAGACTCATACTTTTTCGGCGGTCCATTATAGTGAATACTGCCGGCTGGAATCCTATTATTACCTACCGTGAAAGTAGCTGGAATATCCCTTTCCTCTGTGACGACCTCGTGGTCAATCCGCGAATAGAAGAAAAACTCGCCTCTGACACCAGACTTCTGCTCCACATAGTCTGTGTATGTCAGTGTGATGGTCTTGGCATCGCTATCCAGGACTCCATTAGCTACCAGAGCTCCGTTTTCATCCTTGAGCTCAATAGCTGAGGAATTCCCAAAAGTAAATTCATTCGGCAAGCGGATCACTGTCGTATCACCCGCATGAGCCTGGTTATCCGGCAGGGCAAACTTAGCATAGACACGGAAGGTCTGCCAGATATCCACACCATTGGTCAGCTGCTCACCAGAGTTTGTGGTGAGATGCATTTCAGTGATGACATCATTCAATTCCGCCGCATGAGCCTTAAGGGTTCCAGCTAGGAAAGGCAGGAACACGCCTAGACAGAGAATGATTAACTGAAACCATACTCTCAGTTTTTTATTCATGCAATTTTCCTTTCTCACAAGTAAAATTTGTTTAAAAGCACAGCGTATTGGCAAGCCAGTCGAACACGCCCTTTTTATGTTCTTCTGCCTTTTTGACAAACACTGGAAAGACAATACTAATTCATTGTACCATATTGACTATTAAAAAACTATAGGAATGCTCACAGGGTTTTATCATAAAAAGGAGAAAGAAGATGCTAAGCCTTCTCTCTCCTATTGATACGAAAACGGGCCAAAAGATGATCTGAAAATCATTGAACAAATTCAGCTCTACTATTTTGACAAAAAAGTCAATCTTTCTGTGACGCACTGGAAGTTGCGTCTACCTGATTCTGATCTATTTCTTCTTGTTTGGAAGAATTTCTTTCCGTCTTATCTGAAGTGTCGGGCTCTTTCTGTACATGCCCGCAGGCCGTTAGGATAAAGACAGAAATCAGAGCCAGAAACAAGTTCCCAATGTTCTTGAACCTAGGCATACGAGTCCTCCATTTATGCGAAACTTGATGAGACTAGCACTCCGCCAAAAATGCCTGCACAGTCTTGACATCTTCTGAAGTTCCGCCTTGGTCAATATCGCAGATATGCTGGAGCCCATATTTTTCAATAATCAAGGCAGTAGCCCCGCAGAAGGTCCGGCCGTGCTTGACAGAATCTCCATTATTAACAAAACCTTTAATCAGACCAGGATGCTTCTTGATAAAGCGTTTGGTAGACCAAGGAATTTTCCCAGCTCCAGCATTTCGAGTAATGAGAATACAGGGCACTTCCAGTTTCTCCTTGATGCTCTGGGTCGGATAGCCCAGTGATTCTGCAAATCGTTTTCCAATACCAGTATTTGAATCATAAACTACAATCATCTTCTTCACCTACTTTCTTAAAAAAAGGATAGCAACCCAAGCCGCAAAGCCTAAAACCACAACATCTGAGATGAGCATAAGCATGAATTCCAAATCTGGCATTATGTGAATGTAAATCAACAATGACAAAGTTGCCAAAGCTAGTGCCGCTAGCTTAGCAATTGCCGGCAAGCCCGGAATCAAAGCTGCTCCGATTAGGACCACAATGAGACCTCCGACTAAAAATGACTGAAAATCCACACTCAAACTAAAACCAACTGTCACACCGCCGTAGCCAATGGTCAAAAGACCAATCGCAACCAGACAGATACCCAAAATAGCCAATCCACTCATAGCAAATCCTCCTTGCTTATTCATTCTTTTCCTCACTTTCTATTTTTGAAGGAACGCTTTCAAATATTCATTCAAAGCTTTCTAAAAAATAATCCACTTTATCTAATTAAGTTGCTTTCCATTTCCGAATCACAGGACATAACCCATCACCTCCTTTGTTTATGAATGAATATTTTTTTAAATTCATTCATATCTACTTCTAAGAAAAGGAATTTCCTCTATTTGGAAAAAATCCCCTTAACAAAATATTTCACTAAAGTCTCAAGACTATCGAAGTAGCCTGAAAATTCCTGCTCTGTGACATGCATGTCTATGTAATAAATCAGGTCATAAACCTTCATGATCTCAGCTATTTTCTCCTTAGAAAAGCCCTCTTCCTGCAAGCGCTGGCTGAATGTCTGAATCAGAAACTGATGAAAGGCATTGGACGCTCGACCGGCGTCTTGATTATAGTAATCGTGCAGAATCTGAGAAATGCCTGGCTTGTTCCACTCAGCCAGAATTTTATTGGGCGAAATCAATTCAAAAGTGACTGCAAAAAGCTGTTCAACGATTGCCTCAGGCTCACCCTGCCAATCCACACGTTGCATGATTCTCTCACGTATACGACTATTTTCAGCTACATAAACCTCTAAGAAGATGGCTTCCTTGGACTCATAATACTTATAAAAGGATCCGACAGCCATCTGGCTTCTCTTAGCAATATCAGAAATTCCAGCTGCCTTATAGCCTTTTTCTGCAAAAACTTCTCTAGCCGCAGCCAGAAGCTCATTTTTTTTATCCATTTCCACGCCTCTTTTGTGAATGAATTATATTTTTTGTTCATTCATATTTTAACACAATCTTGCCACTTGTCAAGCATTTATGTTATACTATACAAAAAAGATAATTTGCTAATCAAATTATTTTTTTAGATTATATTTTGGAGGTTGAGCTATGCTCAAGGAAAGACGAAACCAGGGTACCATCGCCCTACTGGTAATTTCTCTTATTTTTCTAGTTGTTGCTGCAGTAATGGGCTTTATCCAATACCAAAAGGTCAACACCAAGACCGCCTATGACCGAAATAGCGAATCGGGAGCAGATTCAGCAGTCTATGCTGAAGTGTCATATATTTTCCCAGAGGCCCTGATTGAAGTAGAAGATAATACTCAAGTTTGGCTGGTTGCCTACCAAGACGGATATGTTGGTCTGCAGGCTAAAAAAGGGGACAAGCAGATTGCCCAGCTCTTGGAAAAAGAGAAAAAGGGCGAGCTGGAAAAAAATCCTGTCCGAATCGTTGGCTCCTACGTTAATGCTAACTCCCCTAAAAAAAATCAGGGATATATCTCTAATTATGGCAGCCTCGTTCGCGGTCTCCTAGCAGACAATCCCGAAGTCATCACAGTAATGTCAAGCAGCTCCTATATCTCTATCACTGAATTTGAATCTGACAATCTTGCATTCATGTTCTACATTCTGTTTTTGATTGGACTCTGTGTTTTCTTTGTAGTTATAGGAATTATCGGTCGTAAGAAAAATATCGCTGCCTACGAAGAAATCTATGCAGCCTATCCAGAGGCCAAGGACAATCTCAATATCCTGCTGGAGCAAGCTTCTTTCAACGACGATGTGCTGAAAATTGCTGTTTATAAAGACCATCTCATTACCTACTATCGAGGTTTCAAGGCGATTGATCTCAAACAGGTCGTCCATCTCTACCACCACATTCTCACCATGCAGCGCGGCTTCGTTGCTTCAAACAGAAACTCAACCTTAGTTGCTATTCGAAACAATCAAAAGAAATACCAAATGCCTTTTAAGAATATTGGTAAAACAACAGACACCAAACTTCAGTCAACTTTTGACTACCTCTACAACCACTTCCCTCATATCAGATTGGGAGTGTAAATGACTATAAAATAAAGCTAGGTTAGTCCTAGCTTTAAATTTCAGACAAACTAGTTCTAAGTTTGTCTTTTTTGTTTTATTGATAAAGTACAAGAGATAATCTTTTATTTACTATTGTACTTTCTTTGGAAGACTTCCATGGCCTTGAACTGTTCAAGATCTTTTTCGTTTCGAGGTTTAAAGCCAAGATATTGATATCTAAAGAAATTTATTCTCGCCGTTGGTCCAAATTGACTTTCATTCCATGGTGCATAGTCAAAGTCCAAAGAGGCTCTATTATTTTCATCCACCTTTATTGTAAAGGCAGACCACTCTGCCAGACCCTGCTCGATGAATATCTTCTTCATCTCACCACCTAAATCAAACAAGTCCATAAATTCATTATCAAATTCGTCTTCAGAAATGTTAAATAAAGATGGAATATCCATATAATAATGATATTCTCCTTTATATTTAAAGAAAAATACTACACCACCACTAAGAGTTTTATCCACTTCAAAGTTGATATAAAGATCTTCCCACTCAACCGGAATCATATCATTCACTTTATAAATAATCTCTGTCATTTTCTCATTAATTTGTTTTTCCATTTTATCCTCCGATTTGGTTTATTACATTGTTTTATTATAATCCTAGTATATCACAAAAAATATGTATCACCATTGATTAAACCAGAAGAAAACCACCTTAAAGGTGGTTAAGTCACAAGCAGTTTTCTCCTGAATCAGTCAGTTATCATGAAAGAAACTATCTATAAAAGTATATCTTGAGGACCAATCTCAGACAATACGCCGTTGGTAAATTTTATCGCTAGTCCGTTTTCCTTATCCCAATCACAATCACATAAAAAGCCAAATTCTTCAACATTTTCGTCAAAGGTCAAAGGAAACATGATTTGCTTGAGCTTCAACAAAGAGTAAATTTGTTCTTTGTCTCCAATTTTAGCCAAAAAATATTGTTTTTCGTCTGTATGTGTGTAACCAGAAACAATATTTGATATTTCACGATTATAGTATGATACAATGGCACAATTAGCTTCTTTTACAATTTCATCTAAGTGTTCTTTAAAAAAGATATAGGCTCTTTCTTGATTTACTTCAAATTTTCCATCATCATCTGCATCAATAATTATTTCTAAAACATACTGCTCACCAAAAATAGTGACGGTCATATCTCGAGTCCAACCATAATTAAATTTTATTTTACCAAAAATGTGATGATTCAATTCCATTATTTACAAGTGCCTCTCTACAACCCCAATAATTTTTTAACTTCTGCAACTCTACCTAAATGTCCAAATTTACTATTGATAATAGCCGAGATTAATCGCATTGTTTTTATGTCATTAAATTCATGCCAAGTAAATTTTCCTTATTTTAGAAGTTTGGTTATTTCTTTTCCAGATACTTCTAACTATTCTACTAAAAGTTCATCCGCTACTTTAGTTTTCTTTTGATTTCTTATTCGCGTTCACTATAGTTCTAACAACATAAACAATTTGTAATGCCATCTGTCTAACCAAAAGCTACCTAGATGGAGGCTTTGGGTTTGATAGAACTATTTTCCATTACATTCCTGCTAGAAAGTTTCATTAGCATTGAACTATCTTAGTTCTTTTTCCTTTCTGCGCTTGGCCAAGGCGCTGTTAATCTTCTTGGTCTTAAGATTTGTATCCAAGTAACGAAAGAGCCATACAAAGAGATAAATCAGAATAAAATTAAACCAGAAATGCCAGCTGGCAATTAAAAAGCCCCAGTTATTATAGACCATGAAACAGCATACTAAGACTGCGACAGCGGCGAAATGCAGTAAAATCGAGACTGAAAAAGAGAATCGGTCTTCAAGAGTTTTTAACATTGAACTGATAATTCCAATCAAACCGCTCATCACCATGACACTGACGATATTACTTGTTGTGGGCGGATTTTTTTGAATAGAGAGAGCAAGGACAATCAGATAGACTGCACTCCCTGTCTGGATGCCCATCAATATAGCGTGTAGACATTTTTTTATACTCATCACTTACCTCCTAGATTCCCAGATATTCCATCAAGAGTTTGACATAGCGACGGCTGACTTCGGTTTTGATTTGATTGGTCAGCTTGGCCGTCATATTGCCAGAAAAGCTGTCAGACAAGGACTCCAAATGGTCAATATTGATGACAGCATGCCGGGAAACCTGGATAAAGTTCGAGCTGCTAATCCGCTGCTGAAAGCGAGTCAAGGTCTCTGTCGTCTGGTAAATGCCTTCTCTACTGTAAATCATCAGAGTTGTCTGGTTGATGTCTGCTAGGATAATATCTTCTGTCCTCAACATGACCAGTTTATCGTCCGACTTGATAGGCAGGACACCACTTGGCCCAGCCTTATACTGCTCTAAATAATCTAAGATGGCCTTGGCTTCTGCCCCTAGCTGGTCTGCCTTGACCACAACCAGCGGATCCTTGGATGAAATGGTTGGATCTGTTTCAAATTTTGCTTGCAAGAGGAAGCTCCCTATTCACATTCTATTGTAGTTTCAGCCGGCGGATGGCAATCATATTTTGCACCATCCAAATAAGCGCTATTGCAACTAAAACTATTCCAACTATATAGAAAGTTTCTGTCCTTGTCAAGAGCTCCTGCCATTCAATGCGAATTCCCATTGTTTTTTCAAAAGCTGCTTGTGACTGGTTGCTATTAGTAAAAGTATCTGCTAGACTTTCTTTCATAAGAACATGTCTGAAAAGAGATGCCATGTAGTTAGAAGGCGTGAGCTTCATCAGGTTTTGCGCCATATTCGGCAAGGTTCCAATGGGGATATAGGTACCCACTAGAAAACCAGAAGTTGCTCCGACTACTGTTGCCAATTTCCCTAAACTATCCACTGATTTGAAGCATTGAACAATCAGAGCATTTATCAGTGTGGCCAAGAGGCTGTTTAAGATCATCAGAAGAAGCAGGTAAGGAAGGATTCCCCACTCAAAGGAAATGTTATCCGCCAGCGTAAAATAGCTGAGCATAAAGGCAAACATAATGACCTGCATCAAAAAGCTGATAATAACAGAACTGACAAGATAACTAAGCTGGAAGCCCCATGGTCCCAAGTCTGTGATAAAGAGGTCGTCTGTCACCTTCCGCTCCCGGTCTTCGACCTGCCGGGAGAAAGCTGCCAATGTGGTCGTTAATCCTGTAACTGCCAACACGCCGCCAATCAGCCACAAGTCCATCAGCTGGCTGGAATGGCCTTTGTAATTATTTTTCAAAAAAACGATATAAAGCACAAAGGGAATAATGGCTCCGAAGAGGGACAAAATTACCCCACTGCGGTTGCGGAAATAAAGTAAAAAATTACGTTTTATCAAAGCGAGCATATTAGCGTACCTCTCTTCCTGTCAGTGCCATAAAGGCATCGTCCATGGTTCCGGGTTGGAATTCAAATTGTTCAATATAGGGACCAGCCTGAGCCAGTAAGGTCAGAGCTTCTTGAGTCGTTTTAGGGTGGAGGATAAATTCCCCTTCCTTGACTTGCTCCCAAGCGTAGCCTCTTGGCAAGCTTTTCTCTAAACCTGTTGCATCTTGACTCAAAATCCGTAAGACATTGCGGGCATAGTTTCCCTTAATCTGGTCTGCAGAGCCTTTGGCAATGACCTGACCATGATCTACG
Organism: uncultured Streptococcus sp.; assembly: GCA_963536045.1. Classification (GTDB taxonomy): domain Bacteria; phylum Bacillota; class Bacilli; order Lactobacillales; family Streptococcaceae; genus Streptococcus. Next base: position 308 of record CAUSZI010000068.1, on the reverse strand, counting down.
ATATAGATCTTATCCGCATCATCAGTTTCATTGAGATAGTGAGTTGTCAAGACAATGGTCATCTGCTCTTCTTTCTGAATCTGCTTGAGCAGGCTCCAAATACTCTCCCGAGTCTGAATGTCCAGGCCTGTCGTAGGCTCATCTAGAAAAAGCAGGTCGGGACTATTGAGCAGGGCTCGCGCAATGTCCACCCGACGCTTTTGACCACCGGACAGGGTCCCATAAGGCTGCTTGACAAAGGCTGATAAGCCCAGCTGAGAGACCAAGCGCTCGATTCTACCTGCCGGCATCTCCTTGTACTGCTTGGC
>CAUSZI010000067.1:0-10625 GCA_963536045.1 uncultured Streptococcus sp. | reverse complement strand
GCTGCTAGGAATTCTTCGTTTTCAATCAGCTCAGAAGCCTTGTTGAGCTCTTCATAGATTTCGATGTCCTTGTCAAACTCGATAAAGCGGACATGCTGGCGGAAGAGGTCGTAGGCTGGCTTAGTTCCTTTACCCAGTTCATGATTTTCTGGTTTCAGATCCAGAGCTTGGCAGGCTGCCATGATTTCTGTTGCCACGATGCGGCGAGAATTCTTAAGAATTTCAGCTGCCTTGCGTGCTGCAGTAGTTCCCATGCTGACAAAGTCTTCTTGGTTCTCACAAGATGGGATAGAGTCTACGCTGGCTGGATGAGACAGAACTTTGTTTTCAGAAGCGAGCGAAGCACAAGCATACTGGGTAATCATAAAGCCAGAGTTGAGTCCTGGGTGTTTGACCAAGAAGGATGGTAGCTTGCTCAGTTGGCTGTTGACCAGACGTTCCACACGACGCTCGGAGACATTACCGATTTCAGAAATAGCGATGCCGAGGAAGTCGAATGGTTGTGCCATTGGTTCACCGTGGAAGTTACCACCTGAGATAACATGACCTTCCTTGGTGATGATAGGGTTATCTGTAACAGAGTTGATCTCAATCTCAACCTTGGTCTTGACATAAGCTATAGAGTCCTTGCTGGCACCGTGAATCTGCGGAATACAACGCAGGGTGTAAGGGTCTTGGACCCGTTGTTGAGTGGCTACGGTTGTGTTGCCACTGCCTTCCAGCAGGTTGCGGATATTGCGTGCTGTAGCCAGCTGTCCGCTTTGAGGACGGATGGTATGTAAGTCTTCTTCAAATGGACTGGTAATACCATTGTGGACCTCCATGGAAAGAGCACCAGCGATATCTGACAGTTTAAGCAGCTGGATGGCATCGTAGGTAGCCAGAGCTCCGATACCTGTCAGGACAGTCGTTCCGTTAATCAGCGCCAGCCCTTCCTTGGCTGCTAGAGCAATTTTTTCGATGCCAGCCTTGTCCAAAGCTTCTTGTCCAGAGAGCAATTGGCCTTGATAGTAAGCGCGGCCCAGTCCTAGCATAGGCAGAACCATGTGAGCCAGCGGGGCCAAGTCACCAGAAGCTCCCAAAGAGCCTTTTTCTGGAATGTAAGGGACAACGCCTTTATTGAGCAATTCCAGGAGCTTTTCGACAGTAGAGAGCCGAATGCCAGAATAGCCCTTGACCAGAGAATTAATCCGAATTAACATAATCGCACGGACTGCATCTTCAGGTAGGGGATCGCCGTAGCCTGAGGAGTGCGTACGGATTAGGTTTTCTTGCAGCTGGGTCGTATCTTCTGGTGAGATGCTGACATTGCAGAGAGAGCCAAACCCAGTTGTAACACCGTAGACTACCCGCTTTTCCCGGACGATGTCATCTACGATTTTGCGGGAAGCTTCTACAGCTTTTTTAGCTTCTTCATTGATTTCGCAGGTGGCTCCATGTCGGGCTACTGCGATAACATCTTCAAGTGTTAGACTGTTTCCGTCTAAGTGAATCAATTTTGACATATAGAATCCTCCGTTATGGGATATAATGCTTTGAGTTAGTCAGGGTTAGTAGGAACCTGTTTTCGACCGTGCATGAAGTAGTAGACTAAGCTGGCAACGGCAGCACCAATGACACCGTAGACTACGTTCATCGGATTATCAGCTACAATCATAACCAAGCTGACAACAACAGCTAAGACTGGGATGATAGGGCCGAATGGTACACGGAAGACAACCTTCTTTTCTGGATACATTTTTCTGAGTTTCAAGACCGCCAAAGCAGTTGGAATGTATTGGAAGAAACGGAAGACCACGCTGAGGGTTGCCAATTCTTCAAATTTACCAGAGAAGAGCAGGGCGATGGCACATGCTCCAGAAATGATAATTGCTACAACAGGAGCGTTTTTAGAGTTGGTTTCTGAAATTTTCTTAGGCAGCAAGCCTTCATCTGCGATGGCTGCACCATAACGCGGTACCATGATGGATTCCCCGATATTAAGACCGGCGATTGAGATGAGGGCACCAATAGAGACAATCCAAGCACCAGCAGGGCCAATCATTGCTACGAAGGCATCTTGTACAGAAGCATCCGTCTTCATAATATGGTTACCCAGCATGGCGATGGTTCCAGCGATGATGAGCATATAAAGGACAGAAACGATACTAATGGAGCCTAGGATAGCCCGAGGCACGTTCTTTTCTGGGTTGCGCATTTCACCAGCAACGATAGACATGGTTTCAAAGCCAATGAAGCCATAGAAGATATAAACGGCTGTGTTGGCAATAGCAGTCATGACATTGGTTCCAGGTTCAAGCTGTAGAAAAGGAGTGAAGTTTCCTTTGTCTATTCCACCTTTGATAAAGAAGATGGCACATGCTGCAAAGGCAATGATTGGAATCAACTTAGCTACAGTTGCAGCTAGTGTGAAAAATTTAGAGGTCTTCAAACCAGCAATATTCATCAAGCTAAGCAAGACAATCAAAGTGATACTAAGGACCAATTCGTAAGGAGTAAAAGCCGGGAAGGTAATGACGAAGAGTCGGGCAAAGCCGGCAGCCATTGCTGACCAAGCGATGATGGTTACGACCCAGCCTAGAAAACCTACATTAAAGCCGATAAAGTCTCCAAAGGCCGCTTTGGAATATTGGAAAGCTCCACCGTTTTTATTAAAATAACCAGCAGTTTCTGCCAAGCAGACTGCTAAGAGAATAACGAGGAGGGCAGTTCCAAGCATGACAGCTAGAGAGGCAGGACCAAGTCCTTTATAAATCTTTTGCGGTAGAAGGAAAATTCCTGAACCGATAACGGCGTTGATACCGTAGAGAGTTGCACCGGAAAAGCTGAATTTCGCTTTTTCCTGTTCTTGTTCTTGTGCAGTGAGTTTAGTTGCATCCATAATAATGTTTCTCCTTTAGAGATATGGGATCCTTTCCAAGTAAAGATAGAATGGTGACAAGGCATCATGGTATCTTTACTTAGTAGGGATGTGGGTCAAACCAGCCCAAATAGCAAGGGGCGTTCCCTTTGGCTGGTTACTCGAAAACATTATTTGCAGCTCAGTTTCCTGAGACTCTTTTTCCACTATCAGAAGCTGCTCTGCCTCTAGGTTAAGTGCTGGCAGATTTGTTCCCGTCACCGTCAGTTCCTCTAAGGCATAGATAAATTGAATTTCGTCATCTCGGCTAAGCTCTTGCCCATTCGAGATGGCAATCATCTGTCCCTGATAATGGTCGCTGTATATTAAGTTAAAGTCGGTACAAGTCCCCCGACTTGTGATAGAATCACTCCCTTCAAAGATATAGGGAGTAAAGGGAGCTAGAACCGTTTCCTCCTGCCGGCTGGCATTGTGGAGATGAAGTGTGTGGTCCAGGCTCATGAGAATGCGGTGAAAGCCGCTGAGGTCAGAAAACTGACTTTCAGCCAACTCCACAGTCGCTGTTGAGAGGCGATAGTCAAAGTCCCGCTTGCCATAGTGGCCAGTTGGCGGGGAAAGATAAAGCTGTTTTGTCTTTCCACCCGACCAATCGGAAACTTGAAAATCGTTTGCACTTAAAAGGGTTACATTTGTCATTTTTGGTATTTATTAGAACAAACCGCTGATATTGCCGTCTTTGTCAACATCAATCTTTTCGCTGGCTGGCACTTTAGGCAGCCCTGGCATGGTCATGATCGCCCCAGTCAGAGCAACGATGAAGCCTGCACCAGCAGAAACTTTGAGCTGGCTGATAGTCACAACAAAGTCTTTAGGTGCGCCCAGATTTTTAGCATCATCTGAGAAAGAGTACTGGGTCTTAGCCATACAGATAGGATAGTTGGAGAAGCCCAGCTCTTCCAGTTGTTTGAGCTCACGTTTAGCAGCAGGAGTCAGGCGAACGCCCTTGCCTCCATAGACCTTAGTAACAATTTTGTTGAGCTTGGTCTCAATGGAGTCCTCTTCATTATATACAAATTGGAAGTGATTGTCTCCTTCGGCCAATTCAACGACTTTTTCAGCCAATTCTTTACCGCCAGCTCCGCCATTAGCCCAGACGTCAGAAATCACTACGTCAACTCCGCGTTTTTGGCAGGCGTCATAAACTGCTTGCAGTTCTGCTTCGGTGTCCAGCGGGAATTTATTGATAGCAACGACTGCTGGCAGGCCATAAACATCTTGAATGTTTTCCAGATGTTTCTCTAAGTTTGGCAGTCCATTTACAACGGCTTGGACATTTTCTTCAGCCAGGTCACTCTTAGCCACACCACCGTGCATCTTGAGAGCGCGGATAGTAGCAACCAGAACTACAGCCGATGGACGAAGACCAGATGTACGACACTTGATATCAATGAATTTTTCAGCACCGAGGTCAGCACCAAAACCAGCTTCTGTGACTGCATAGTCGGCATATTTGAGAGCCAGCTTGGTAGCTAGGACGCTGTTACAACCATGAGCAATGTTGGCAAAAGGTCCGCCGTGAATCAAGGCTGGTGTGTGTTCCAGAGTTTGAACCAAGTTTGGATGGATAGCGTCTTTGAGTACAGCAGCCATAGCGCCACCAGCTTTCAGATCCTTAGCAGTTATTGGCTTACCTTCAAAGCTGTAACCAATGATGATTTTTTCCAAACGGTTCTTGAGGTCAGTGATATTTTCTGACAGACAGAGAATAGCCATAACCTCAGAAGCAACTGTGATGTCAAACCCATCTTCACGCGGAACACCATTAACTTTACCTTGTAAACCGTCTACGATGTGGCGCAGTTGCCGGTCATTCATATCCACTGCCCGCTTCCAAGTGATGCGGCGAGAGTCGATGCCTAAGGCGTTGCCATGATGGATGTGGTTATCAATGAGGGCTGCCAGCAGATTGTTGGCAACACCGATGGCATGAAAGTCACCAGTGAAGTGGAGGTTGATGTCCTCCATGGGTACAACTTGAGCGTGCCCACCGCCAGCAGCGCCTCCCTTGATACCAAAGACAGGTCCGAGTGAAGGCTCCCGCAGAGCGATAACGGCTTTCTTACCGATAGCAGCTAGAGCATCGACCAATCCGACAGAAGTCGTTGTCTTACCTTCTCCAGCTGGTGTCGGGGAAATAGCTGTCACGAGAATCAGTTTGCCGTCTGGCTTGTCTTTTAAGGCTTCCAGTTGGCCGGCACTGATTTTTGCCTTGTAATTTCCATAAAGAGACAGGGCATCTTCAGCAATTCCTAGCTTTTCTGCCACCTCTTTGATGGGTTTCATTTGAACCGAATTCGCAATTTCAATATCTGATAAAACCATATTGTTACCTCTTGAGAAAAGGAAGTCCCTTCAGAGGAAATTGTGGACTTCTCTTCCGTTTATCTATTAGACAACTTTCAAAATTTCTTGATAAATTTCATCGGCTAGGGCGCAGCCTTTTTGCAGGAGCTCTTCACCCTTGCTGCGGTAGTCTGCGACGAATGCTTCATCCTTGACACCTGACAGATTGATGAGGACATTGAGCCAAGCCCCCTGCAGACCAGCCTTAAGGTTGAGAGCTGCGACTCCCAGGTCGCTGGCAGCATTGGTATTGGACTTGCCAACAGCCTTTTGAGTTGTTTCCAGGGCAGCCAAGATGTCTTCCATCATGCCATAAGGTGACTTGGTCGCTTCCTTGAGGGCTTGTTGCATCGCTTCTCGACGGGCAGCCTTGTCTTCCTCTGTCTCCTTAGGCATATCAAAGACGGCGGAGACTAGATTGAAGGCTTCAGTGTCCTTGTCGATAGCTGCGAGCAGGCTTTCTTGCAAGCGGGCACTTTCTGCGTGCACTTGAGCAATTTCTGCTTCAAATTCTGCGTATTTTTTCTTGCCAAGGGTTAATTCGCAGACCATCTTAGTCAGGGAAATACCGTTCGTTGCTGAAAGGGCAGCGGCAGAGCCGCCTCCTGGTGCAGGAGCATCTGAGCCTAGGACTTGGGCAAATTCTGTCAAACTTAAATCTACTAATTTCATAGGTTTCTGTCCTCCTAGCCCAGCAAATGGTTTTCCAGAACTTGCTTACCGTAGTCAAAGTCTTCGATTTGCAGATAGTATTCTGCTGCGTCAATCAAAGCCTTAGCTGGAGCTAAACCGATAACTTCTGAGCCGAGGATTCCAACTCCGTAGCGCTTGGCTTCAAAGCGAACAGTTTCAAAGACACGATAGAGTGGGAATTTTTCCAGATTGACCATGTTGATAGAAACCTGAGCAATGTTGCGGTCTTCCAGCATAACGCCAATCGCTTTACAGTATTTGTAGCCACCGCTTGAACCACGGATGATTTTGGCAATATTGTTGGCAATTTCCAGATTGTCTGTATCCAAGTTGATGTTGTAGGCGATGAGCGGCATTCTAGCTCCGACAGCAGTGACACCAGCAGTTGGGTGAATCTTTCTTTCACCGTAGTCAGGCGCCCAGTCTGGTTCCAAGAGTTTTTCAGGCATGCCTTCAAACTGTCCTTTACGAACCTTAGCCAAGTTCTTACGCTCTGGACGAGTCGCTGCATCTTCATAGAGGAAGATAGGAATACCGAGCTCACGATTGATTCGCTCAGATACTGTCTTCGCAATTTCTACGCATTCCTCACTTGTGATGTCCTTGATAGGTACAAAAGGCAGTACATCAGTTGCGCCCATACGAGGGTGTTCACCTTGGTGCTTGGTCAAGTCAATATTTTCAGAAGCGTATTTAACCAAACGGAAAGCAACTTCCTGAATGTTTTGGTCATCACCGACCAAGGTAAAGACGCTGCGGTTGTGGCTGGCATCAGAAGAGTGGTCCAGAAGTGTTACGCCTGGCACGCTCTTAGCTGTTTCCACTAGACCGTCAATAACCGCTTGATTGCGGCCTTCAGAAAAGTTAGGAATACATTCAACAATTTTTGCCATAAGATATTACCTCGTGATATATGTTATTAAAATTACAAAGTGAATAAAGTGGAACTTCCGTCTGAGCTAGGTTTGAGGCCTAGCTCAGTTTAGAAGTTGGGGGACAGGTTTTTCCTATTCGAACAATTTCTTAACAGATTCTTTGACCAAATCTTCATCAGTTAAGTATGGAATGGTAATGTGGTCTGTTCCTTGGTGGAGGCGGTTGTACTCGATAGCTGTCTCAATAGCATGCTCATTGCGTGCCCAGTTACGACGAGCGACTCCTCCGATTGTATCCCAAGCGATAGCAGATTTGATGATTTCATCAATGCGTTCACTGCCGTCCAGTACCAAGCCAAAGCCACCGTTGATTGCTTTACCGATACCAGTTCCGCCACCGTTGTGGAGAGCTACCAGACTCATACCGCGAGCTGCGTTACCAGCGTAACATTGCACAGCCATGTCGCAAGTAACATTAGAACCATCCTTAATATTAGAAGTTTCACGGAATGGTGAGTCGGTACCAGATACGTCGTGGTGGTCACGGCCGATCATGACAGGGCCAATCTTGCCTTCGCGGACTAATTCATTGAACTTGAGGGCGATATTGACGCGTCCCATACAGTCTTGGTAGAGAATCCGAGCCTGCGTTCCAACAACCAACTGGTTCTTTTCAGCATCGCGGATCCAGTTGTAGTTGTCGCGGTCTTGGTAGCGGCGGTTAGGGTCAATCACTTCCATAGCTGCATGGTCAGTAGCTACCAAGTCTTCATGCTTACCGCTCAGACATACCCAACGGAAAGGACCATAACCATAGTCAAAGAGCATTGGGCCCATAATATCTTCTACATAAGATGGCCAGATGAAGCCGTCTTTGTCGTCAAAGCCGTTCTTAGAAATTTCCTTGATGCCAGAGTCATAGACTGCCTTCATAAATGCATTACCATAGTCAAAGAAGTAGGTGCCGTTGTTCGTCATGGTCTTGATTGCCTTGAAGTGACGTTCCAATGTTTCGTCAACCAACTTAGCAAAGGTTTCCTTGTCTTCAGCTAGGAGGCGTGTCCGCTCTTCAAAGCTGATACCAGCTGGACAGTAGCCGCCGTCATAGACATTGTGGCAAGAAGTTTGGTCAGACAGCAAATCGACATGGATATTGTTCTCGTTGACATATTCTAAGAGGTCTACGATGTTACCATGATAGGCGATAGAAGTGGATTCGCCAGCTTCCAGAGCTTTTTGAGCCAAGTCGATAGCTTCTTTTGGACTTTCGGCTAACTGGCTAATCCAGCCTTGGGAGTGGCGAGTTTCAATCCGAGAATAGTCTACTTCTGCCACGATTGCTACAGCTTTAGCAATTTCGGCTGCTTTCCCTTGAGCTCCACTCATGCCGCCCAGACCAGAAGAGATGAAGAGCTTGCTTGTCAGGTCGCCATCATCAGCTACACCTAGTTTCAAGCGTCCAGCATTGAGGAGAGTGTTGAAAGTACCATGGACGATACCTTGAGGGCCGATGTACATCCAGCCGCCGGCTGTCATTTGACCATAGTTAGTCACGCCCATTTCTTCCGCAATTTCCCAGTCCTTCATGTTGTCGTACTCACCGACCAAGAGGCCATTGGTGATGATAACACGAGGAGCTTCTGGTTTAGATTTGAAAAGTCCAAGTGGATGGCCAGATTCCACGACCAAGGTTTGATGGTCGGTCATGATTTCCAAGTATTTCATGATGAGGTTGTACTGCATCCAGTTAGCGCAGACAGACCCAGTTTCCCCATAAGTAACCAATTCATAAGGATAAAGGGCGATTTCAAAGCTCAGGTTGTTGTCAATCATGACCTGCATAGCTTTGGCTGCAGTACAGTTCCCTTTATACTCATCAATTGGTTTGCCGTAGATGCGTTCTTTTGGACGCCAGCGGTAGCCATAAATCCGTCCGCGAGTTTTCAATTCTTCTAAGAATTCTGGGATTACTTCCTCATGGAATCTCTTTGGAATATAGCGAAGGGCATTTTTTAGCGCAATCTCGGTTTGAGCCTGAGTCAAACGGAAGCCACGGTCCGGTGCTCGGCGGATGCCTTCTTGGAAAACCGTTTTTTCAGGCAAAACATCGTCTAATTTGACGGTCATTGCTGCTGCAATTTCATTTTCACTGAAGTATGACATGAAAAATCCTCCTTTTAGTCAAGTGTAAAATATCTTTCTCCTACATTCTATAAGACTCCCGTCCATAAAGAGTCAAGAAAATGACAAAAACAGTAAAAAAAGCGGGGCTCCTATCTTTTACAAGCTTTTGACTATAATTTGACGATAGTGTATTATGATGAAAAGCAAATATGTCGGAAAATGAAATGGAGGAACAAACATGGCTGCTGATTTACTATTAACTCACTTTAATCAAGTCTTCTGTCCCAAGGATCTCGGACATCCCCTTTTTGGTGAGGAGATGAAGGAAGCTCAGGTTTTGGAAGACGGCTACATTGCAGTCAAAGACGGTAAAATCCTAGCAGTTGGCAGCGGAGAGCCGGATGCCAGTCTGATTGGACCAGATACTAAGATTCAGTCTTATGAGGGCAAGATTGCTACGCCTGGCTTGATCGACTGCCATACTCACTTGGTCTACGGCGGCAGCCGGGAGCATGAGTTTGCTAAGAAGTTAGCTGGGGTCCCTTATCTGGAAATTCTTGCCCAAGGCGGCGGTATTCTCAGTACAGTTCGGGCGACGCGAGAAGCTTCTTTTGACACTCTCTACGATAAGTCCAAGAGACTGCTGGACTACATGCTGCTGCATGGGGTGACGACTGTTGAGGCCAAAAGTGGTTATGGTTTGGACTGGGAAACAGAGAAGCGCCAGCTAGATGTCGTTGGGGCTCTGGACCGTGACCACGAGATTGACCTCGTTTCTACCTTTATGGCTGCCCACGCCGTTCCACCAGAATACAAGGGACATTCCCAGGAATATCTGGAGCTCATCGTCGAGGAAATGCTTCCTCGGGTAAAGGCAGAAAATCTAGCTGAATTCTGTGATATTTTCTGTGAAAAAGGTGTCTTTACAGCTGACGAGTCACGCTACCTGCTTTCTAAAGCTAAGGAAATGGGCTTCAAGCTTCGTATCCATGCTGATGAAATCGAATCTATCGGGGGAGTAGATGTCGCAGCTGAGCTAGGAGCAACTAGTGCAGAGCACTTGATGGTAGCGACCGATGAGGGCATTCGCAAGATGGCAGAAGCCAAGGTTATCGGCAATCTCCTGCCGGCAACTACTTTCAGTCTGATGGAAGATACCTATGCACCAGCCCGCAAGATGCTGGAATCTGGTATGGCCATTACTCTGACCACAGACAGCAATCCAGGCTCTTGTCCGACAGCTAATCTGCAGTTCGTCATGCAGCTGGGCTGCTTTATGATGCGTCTGACGCCAGTAGAAGTTCTCAACGCTGTAACCATCAATGCGGCCTATTCAGTTAACCGTCAAGATAAGATTGGCAGCTTTGATACTGGCAAGCAGGCGGACATTACTATCCTAGACGCTAAGAATATTGACTATCCACTCTATTTCTTTGCGACTAACCTGACCCATCAGGTCTACAAGGCTGGAAAACTGGTCGTCGATCAAGGTAGAATTGTCTAGCCTCTCTAAAAACGAATCGTATTTTTCGGACTCTCTCTGGTGACAGGGAGAGTTTTCTTTATATCAAAACTTTCCCTTGCCATTCTGCTGGAAGTCTGCTATAATAGTTATTTGTGAGCAAACCTCACTTACCCCTTGCAAAGTCTTGGGGTCATTAGACCAAAAG
>CAUSZI010000066.1:0-10926 GCA_963536045.1 uncultured Streptococcus sp. | reverse complement strand
GCTTCAATACTGCGGGCGCTGCCCTTAGCGATACCATCCTCAATATTGAGCACTATGACTGGCTGGTGCAACTCTTCCAGCAAGCGCCCAGCGACAATCCCTAGCACACCAGGGTTCCAGCCTTCCTTAGCAAGCACCTGTACTGGTCTCTTAGGATCCAGCATGGTTTGCGCTTCTTCATAAATCTGCTGAACAATTTCCTTGCGCTCGTCATTTTTTTGGTTGATCATAAGCGCAATGTCACGAGCTTCTTCGTCGTCAAAACCTGTTAAAAGCTCAACTGCTGGATTGGGATCATCCAGCCGTCCCAGTGCATTGAGTCGAGGAGCAAGTTGGAAGCCAACCGTTTCTTCGTCAAGCTCATCTGGCTGAATGCCTGCAATTTTAAAGAGTTCCTGAAGACCTACTCGCTGGGTATTTTTGAGGACGGAAAGGCCATTTTTGACCAAAATACGATTTTCTCCGGTCAGACTGACCATGTCGGCAATGGTACCGATAGCAACTAAGTCCAAAAGTTCGACTTGGACTTCTTCCAACAAGGCTGTTGCCAGCTTAAAAGCCACTCCACAACCAGCCAGATGCTTGAAAGGGTAATCCGCTCCGCTATGTTCCGGATGGACGATCGCATAGGCGTTAGGCAGCTCCTCAGGCATGGAGTGATGATCCGTCACGATGACATCCACGCCGAGAGACTGAGCCAGCTCGATAGCTTCAAGACCCGCCACTCCATTATCTACTGTAATAATGAGCGAGATGTCTTGATTTTCAATAAAATACTTGTAAACACTGCTATTAGGACCATAGCCATCCGTAAAGCGATTGGGCAGATAGACCTGACACTCAGCCCCAAGCTGCTCCAAGGCTTCCTTGACAATAGATGCAGAGGTCATGCCATCTGCATCATAATCGCCATAGATCAAAATCTGCTCGTAATTCTCAATCGCTGCGCGAATGCGCTCCACTGCCCGCTCCATACCATGCAGGTCATAAGGGTTGTGAAGCTGGTCTAAACTAGGCTCCAAAAATTCCTGCAAAGCCTCTTCAGTCTGCACACCTCTTTGGTAAAGAAGGCTGGCAGCGGCATGTTCTAATCCAGCTTTCTTAGCCTTTTTTAAAAATTTTTCGTCTGTAAAATTAGTGGCAAACTGCCAGTCGTATTTTGAGCTAATCATGATGAGTGAAACACTTTCTCCGTTCAATCTTGTCTGAATATTATAACATGAAAAGACTGGTTCAACCAGTCTCAAACTTTCTATCTACGAGCAAAACTCTCAGTCTCACTCATCTAGGTAAAGTCCCTTAACAACGCTTTGGTCAATAACTTCCTGAGCCAATTCCCAAAGTGTTTCAGAGCTTTCTTGGATAAAGGATTTCTTAGCAATGACCCGCGACTTGGTCAGGCCATAAGGATTGTCATGAGGCTGAGCGACTTCCAAGTGATTGAGCAGAGGAACCAGAGCGTCCAACACTCGGGCATATTTAGCCTCTATGCTAATGCCGGTTTCAAATTCCTGCCAAAGCTCTAAAAAGGAATCCTGCTGATCTGACGGCAGCTTGTCTAAACTGATTTTCAAGGACTCAAGCTCTCTATCGTAAGAATCGCTCTTGCCCACGTCATCAAAGATAAAAGTATCGCCAGCATATATTTCGCCCAAATCATGAATCAGCAACATAGACATGACCTTTTCCAGATTAACTTCTTCGGGGATATATTCTTGAAAAACTAGCGCCATGAGCGCCCCCTGCCAACTATGCTCAGCAGAATTTTCAAAACGATAGGCATCCAAGGTTCGATTGTTACGATGAGTGGCTTTCAGCTTTTCCAGCTCATTGGTAAAAGCCAACTGCTGCTGTAGACGTTTAAGCATGTGAAACTCCTTTGAAATGTTTTTATAGCTAATTCTATTCAAAATTGATAGTTACTCTTAACTCTCTATATGATTTTCTTCAAAAACTAAATTTTCACTTCTTTTCTGTTTTTCTTCCCTCGCCATCGAATCACCAACTCTGACGTCAGATGGGTCAGGATAATTGTCAGAAGGAAGGCCCAACGGCCGGTTTCCCACTTGGTCAGGTGCTGGGATTTGAGCAGAAAAAAAGATAACTCAATAAAGATAGGATGGAGGAAGAAATAAAGGATACTTAGGTCTTTTAAATGTCGCCAGTTTTTTTCGCGCTTCCACTCTGCTTTTAACAGCCAATTAAATAAGAAAAGCGTAAAGGGAATGAGAGCAAAGAAAAAGTTTTTATCTAATCCCTGCCTGATGTAAACCAACACTCCTTCACCTACCAGGAAAAGACTTGCCAGCAGAAGAGACAGCCAGCGTTTTTTCTGAAATAAAGCTAGCTGTCCGTAGTCAGCTAGAAAGTAGCCTAAATAGATAAAAATGGGCGTATAGAAGAGGCCATTTCTGCTGGTGAAAAAGAACTTGGCATAGGCATCGTACCAGTCCGTCAGCAGACTAGGCGCCAGATAGGCGTGATATGTCTCAATAGCACCTAAGGCGTAGAGAATTAACAAAAGGGCAAATGTTTTCTTGGGACCCAACTTCCTATACAAAAAGTGGACCAGCAGCAAACCTAAGAGAAAGGCCGGAATATACCAGAGCTGGTAGCTCATTCCGATGTAAAAGAGCGCTGCTAGAATAGCCAGCGGAGCTAGGTAGAGAGGCAAGTGCAGAGAGTGGAAATAAGTCAAAGCATAGGGGAGATAGACCAAACTCCAAAAGCCATAGAGCTTTAAAATGCCTTTAAAATACAGAGTCAGTTTCACGTCTTGAGGCTCTTGCTTCCAGCGTAATCGGAAAAAATAGGCTGAAGAAATTAAAAAGAAAGGGACCGCCATGCGGCCAAACATACTCTTCTGAATAAAATGTAGAGCTTCATGTTCAAAAAGCCTCTGGCAATGGACCATAATCACAAAAACAGAAGCGATATATTGAAAAAGGCTGAGCAGGGCATAATTGACTGGCTGCCCTGGCTCTACGACTTCTCTCCTTTGCATCAAGCTTTCTCCTTATGAAGTTTGTTTAAGATGTAAATGAGCACTTTTTTCCTTTGACCTAGGACTTGGCTAGCCAAACATGCTGAAAGGCAGCAATGTCCCGATAAGGAGATTGGTTGCAGACTGCCAGCTCCATCTCAAGCATCTTTTCAGCCCAGTTAGGGGCAGTTTTATATTCATTGGCCTGCAAGCCGTAAAAAATCCGTATCCCTTGATAATCCTCAACTTCTAATGGAAGACCTGAAATCACATCTTGTATCTGATAGACCTTAGCAGCTCCCATGCTGTGGGTTTGATATGTCTCACCCGCCAAAAGCTGCTGGGCTTTTTCTGGATTATTTTCAAAAACCACCGTATGCATAATACGCCCGACCTCGTGATGCTTGACCAGAGAAATTTTGCCGTCCTTTTTTAAGAGGCGGGAAAATTCTGTCAAATAGAGAGCAGGGTCAGATACATACTCTAAGACATTATGACAGACGATGACATCAAAAGACTGGTCCGGCAGATTTTGCAGAAGCTCCAAGCTGCCTTGCAATTGCTCATAGAAAAAGTCCTGTTTGCGCTCGGCAATCATTTCTGGGCTCGGCTCAATGGCGGTCACTTGGTTCTTTTCCGCTAGAAAATCAGCCACAATTCCAAAACCACTGCCGAAATCAAGAATTTTCTGGCCCCTCAGCGACTCAAGAAATGCAAAAACAATATCATACTGAAGCTTGCCCCAAGGCGCCTGCAGATGAGCTTTGTAGGCTTGTAGATTAGCTGTCATAAAACCTCACTTATAGTTAAACATATTGGCTGCCACCTTGTCGGCCATTCTTGGAAAAAGGGTATAAAGCTTGTGGGCAAGATTGAGAATGCCAGGCAGGTTGATTTCCCGCTTCTTTTTGCCAAAGGAGCTGACAATTTTGCTCGCTACAAAGTCAGGCTCCAAGATATACTTATCCACTGCTTTTACATAAGAACCATCAGGATCTGCTTGATCGAAAAAGGAAGTTTTGATAGGACCGGGATTAACTGTCGTGACATAGACCCCAAAAGGCAGGAGTTCCAAACGCAGGGCATTGGAAAAACCAATAGCAGCAAACTTAGTCGCTGAGTAAAGACTGGACTTGCTACTTGCAATGAGGCCGGCCATACTAACGATATTGACGATATGTCCTTGACCTGCCTGCTTCATGCGAGCTCCAAAGATACGGGACAGATTCATCAGGACAAAGGTATTGACTTCAAACATGTCCTCGATATCGCTTGAGCTGATTTTGTCAAATTCTTCAAAAATTCCATAGCCAGCGTTATTGACCAAGACATCAACACGACCGTACTGGCTGTCAATTCGCTCAGCAAATCTCTCCAAAGCCGAGTTGTCTGTGATATCCAGCTCCACTAGATCAAGATTTTCATTTTGTCCATATAGTTTTTCCATCTTGGCCAAGCTCCGTCCGACCAAAATCAGACGGTCATGAGGCAAGAGCTTAACCATTTCCTGGGCCAGTCCACCGCTAGCCCCTGTAATGATGATAGTTCTCATATCTCCACCTCTTCCAAGTCCTTGACCACATGGACCTTTTCAAAGATAGCACTGGCATCGCGGCGCATTTGGCTGATGTCCTTGGCTAGAAAGCGAGCACTGATATGATTAAGGAGGAGGCGCTTGGCACCAGCTTCCTTGGCTACTTCTGCAGCCTGCATATTGGTCGAATGACCATGATTTCGGGCAAGCTTTTCGTCTCCCTTGCCATAGGTCGCTTCATGGACCAGTACATCTACTGCCACAGCCAAGCGGACGCTGGCAGCAGTCTTACGGGTATCACCTAGAATAGCAATGGTCTTACCTGGGCGAGGGGCTGAAATATAATCAGCTGCGATGATTTTGGTTCCATCATCTAGTACGATATCCTGACCATTCTTGACCTTACCAAAAAGGGGACCAAAGGGAACACCTGCTGCCCGCAGCTTATCCGCATCCAGCGTTCCTTCCAAATCTTTCTGCATGACCCGATAGCCCACGCAGAAAATCGTGTGATCCAGCTTATCTGCATAAACAGTGAACTTGTCCGTTTCCAGAATCTTGCCCAGACTGTTTTCATCAAACTCATGAAATTCAATCCGATAAGGCAGACGAGAACCAGACACGCGCAGGCTAGACAGGACAAAGTTTTTAATGCCTTTAGGACCATAAATTTCTAAATCTGTCTGCTCTTCATTAGCCTGAAATGAACGACTGGATAAAAAGCCCGGCAAGCCAAAAATATGGTCGCCATGCAGATGGGTGATGAAAATCTTGCTGATTTTGCGCGGTTTAATTGTCGTCTCCAAGATCTGGTGCTGGGTCCCCTCACCGCAGTCAAACATCCAGACCTCATTGATTTCCTCCAAAAGCTTGAGGACAAGACTGGACACATTGCGAGCCTTGGAGGGCTGACCGGCTCCTGTTCCTAAAAATTGTAATTGCATGTTATTCTTTCTAAATGATATAAATCATGGCAGAGCGATTCTGCGAGTGATAGTATTTTCTGCCAGCATAGGACTGGGCCAGCTGACTGACTTCGTCTTGATTGTAGCCCTGAACTCTCTGGCTGCCGTCCGCCAGCTGCTGCCAATCGGTCAAAGCAGTCAGAGCCTGACTGTCCACGACTTGAGACTCAGCTTTGAGAGGTAGCATTTTTATTCTCCCAGCTTCTTCGTAGACCAAGTATTGGGGAAAGATTTGAGCGATTTCAAAGAGCAAGTCAGCTGTTACCAGCTCTGGCTTTTCAGGGAAGACCAAGCCGACTTCCTCACTCTCATAGCAAAAACCATAGGACTTGCCAGAAAGATTGAGGCGGACAAAAGGCTTAATTTCTACAAAGCTAGGCTCCGCATTCCACAAGTCCAGCGCCTTGCTAATCTCTAAAAAATAGGCTGTCGCGGCTTCCGGACTTTTCTTCTGATAAAGCTCAGCAAAGTAAGCGTTGATAACGCTGGGCGGCGGTGTGATGAAGCTAAGCTTCTGATCTTCTGTCAGGCTAGCCAATACTTGCTCTAAGTAGACCCCATCTAGACTAGTAAAACCGCCGTATTTAAGGGCCAAGTCAATATAATCAGTCATAAAATTCTTCCAGTTTCCATTTGTTTTTCTCGGCAATCCAGCCTGAAATGGTTTCGACATCGTCTGTATATTCTCGATTTCCGATAATGGCTACCTTCTCTAGGTCATGAACCTTATAGGCTTTCGCCGGAGCTACCTTGATGGTAAAAGGCAAAAATAACTCTTTCATCCGCTCCAGCAGGATTTGCTGCAAAACAGCTCTGCTATTATCCGCCTTAGCCGAAATCAAAGAATAAGGAGTCAGGGTCGGGGTGAAATGCTCCGCCTTGTCTGCTTTGTTATAGAGAGTCAGTCGGGGAATATCCAGCATGTCCAGCTCTTTCATAATGTCAAGGACGGTCTTTTCATGTTCCTCATGATGAGGGTCACTGGCATCAATAACATGGACCAGCAAATCGACATTTTTACTCTCCTCTAGAGTAGACTTAAAGCTTGATACCAGCTCTGTAGGCAAATCCTGAATGAAGCCAACCGTGTCTGTCAGAGTGACATTGAGCTGACCACTGAGATTGATGTTCTTGGTCGTGGCATCTAGCGTCGCAAAGAGTTCGTCTGCCTCATACTGGCTCTTGCTGGTCAAGCAGTTCATGATAGTAGACTTGCCAGCATTAGTATAGCCAATGAGGCCGATTTTGAAAATGCTGGACTCCAGCCGCTTTTCACGAACGGTTGCCCGATTTTTCTCCACTGCCTTGAGCTGGCGCTCAATATCATGAATCTGATTGCGGACACTGCGTCGATTAAGCTCCAGCTGGCTTTCACCAGGCCCACGAGAGCCAATGCCACCTGCCTGACGGCTGAGCATAATGCCCTGGCCGACCAAGCGAGGCAGCAGGTACTTGAGCTGGGCCAGATGCACCTGCAACTTGCCCTCATGACTCCTAGCCCTCATGGCAAAAATATCCAAAATCAGCTGCATACGGTCAATGACCTTGACCCCCAAGCTTTCCTCTAGATTGACATTCTGCCGAGGTGTCAGACGGTTATTAACAATGACGGTCGAAATCTCTTCGGCATCAACCATCTGCCGGATTTCTTCTAACTTACCAGAACCGACAAATGTCTTGCTGTCATACTTTTCCCGCTTTTGGCTATAGGAACCGACTACCTCAGCTCCTGCCGTCTTAGCTAGGCTTTGCAGCTCCTCCATGGATAGGTCAAAATTTTCCGTGTCTGCCAGATCCACACCGACCAGAAAGACACGCTCTGTTTTTTTCTCTGTTTCTATCATCTCATATCCTTACTAAGACTTGGTCAGCCAGCTACTTATCCAAAAACTTCCTGATGTCCTCCATGACCTGATTTTTATAGTCTGGATTTCCCACCTGATAAGAGGTCACGGACATCCGGTTGCGAAACCAAGTCAGCTGGCGCTTGGCGAAACGGCGGGTATTCTGCTTGAGCTTGTCCACGGCCTCCTCTAGGCTCATCTGACCTTCAAAGTAGGGGAAAAGTTCCTTGTAGCCGATACCCTTGCTGGCTTGACTGGTCGGAGCTTTCTCAAACAGCCAGCGAGCTTCTTCTAAAAGTCCGGCTTCTAGCATCAGATCTACTCGCTGATTGATTCGCTCATAAAGTGCTTGTCTTTCATCATCTAGACAAATCAGCAGGGCTTCATAGTCTGGTTGATTGTTTTCTAGTTGACCGCCCAGATGGGCAATCTCCAGCGCCCTCATAGCCCTGCGTCGATTTATCTGAGGAATCTCGATACCCAGCTCTGCTATTTTTTCAAACAAATCCTCATCTGACCAACTATCCAGCTGCGCCCGATAGGCCAGAATCTCCTCGTGAGGGACGGAGCCGCCCAGATGATAGCCCTCGAGCAAGCTCTGGATATAGAGACCTGTGCCGCCACAAATGATGGGAAGCTGACCTTGAGACTCAATCTCACGAATAGCCTGATCCGCCTCAGTCACAAAATCATAGGCCGAGTAGCTTTCTCCAACCTCCCTCACATCCAGCAGATGATGGGGAACGCCCTCCTGCTCTTCAGGACGAATCTTGGCCGTGCCAATATCCAAGCCACGATAGACCTGCTGGCTATCACCGCTGATGATTTGGCCATTGAAGCGCTTGGCTACCTCGATACTCAGAGCTGTTTTTCCAACTGCCGTAGGCCCCACTATCACAATTATCTTGGTTTTCATCTTTTTTCCTTGAAAAAATTTTGATTTTTCGTTACTATTAATTATAACATAAATAATAAAAGTTCAGAAAAGGAGAAATCACATGGCTAAAGGATTTGGAAAAGGCGTTCTTACAGGAGTTGCAGCTACTGTTGCTGCTGTGGCAGGCGCAGTATATGCAGTCAAGAAAAAAGTCATCGAACCTGAAGAACAAAAAGCGGCTTTCATCGAAGAAAACCGTAAAAAAGCAGCTCGCAAACGTGTAGCACACTAATCTTGCTCATTTCACTAAAAAGCCTGGAAAAATCCAGGCTTTTTGCTTTTGAAGGAGAAAACTTAGTCAAAATTGAGTTCCCATCTAGAACACACAATAATACGAAAAGACCGCTCGTTTGGGTGGTCTTTCTTCTTGCTATAGTCGGCACAACATCAAATAATCATCTTCCCTCTCTTCAACCGTGACAAAGCCCAGTCTTTGATAAAAGCCAACGGCGGGATTGTCTTTTGAAACGGAGAGGGAGACACCTGGGTAGCCTTTGGACTTGAGTAAGTCCAGCATGGCCGTCATCAACTGCTGCCCTAGACCTTGACCCCTGAACTCAGGCAGGAATGAAATGGACAGAGAGGGAGTCCGGTCGTCATAATAGCCGTAATCTTTCATGATCCGAACCCAAACAGCTCCTACCAGCCGGCCGTTCACTTCTGCTGCTAAAGCCCAATCATCTGGCTGTTGACCAAAGTCCTTGATATACATCTCAAGTTCTGGCTCCTTCAAGATACTTCTGGGCAGCGGCTCTAGACCTTGGGGGATAAAAATAGCTTGGTAAAGAAATTCCTCTAAGAGCGGGATTTCCTCTGGTTTTAAGGGCCTAATCTCGGTCATGATTTCTCCTTCTAGATCAACTGTTCCTCACCTATGCCAGCCTCTGCTAAGATTTTGGCCACTCGGTCAAACTGCAAGCGGAAATGCTCCAGCTTGTGGCCATCTGATCCCACTGAAAAGCGCTGACCGCCCAGCTCCTTAACTAGAGAGAGAGCGTAAATATAGAGTTCCTCGTGACCATATAGATACATGGACTTGCAGTTGAGCTCAAAGGCCAGACCATAACCAATCATCTTTTGAAAAAGCTGTCGCAGCTGCGGTTCAAAAGTTTTCAACTCCTCTACGGTAAGCGCAAATTTTCGGAAACCATAGTCAAAGTGAGCTAGTACATCTGCTGGCACAGCCTCAATAGCCTCTTCTAACTCTCTCAGGTAGCGGGGAATTAACTCCGTCTTATCCAGTTGCAAGACCGGATCTTCCAGATAGTCAAAACTGCCATTGTGGTGGACAGACAATAGTTTGAGGTCGTATTCCTTGTCCGTTAGGAAAGCTAGGATATCGTCCTTACGCGGAGCGTAATAGCCAATTTCAATGCCCTTTTTGATGCGGTTACCATATTGCTGGTTCAGCTCTGCTATTTTTGCTGAATAGGCCGCATAGTCAGGCACATCATCATGGGGCGAGGCAGCTTCGTAAGGGTAAGGATTAGACAAATCATAGTGCTCTGTGGTGACAATCTCGCCCTCGTAATGGTCCAGATAGTCATAGAAATCTGCCTCAGAATCATAGGAAAAATAGGTATGAAGATGGTTGTCGCGCATGCTGGACCGCCTTTCTGCAAATCTTGTGTCCCTTTAGTATTGGTCAATTTCAGGTCGGTCGTGAATCCGGCTCTGCTTGCCCTGACGGGCCTGGAGGACGGCCTCTACCTGATCCAGACTGACGCCAGTCTCGACGAGAGCGACCGCCAGATGGTAGAGCAGATCAGCTGTCTCATTGGCCATCTCGTCCTTGTCAGCATTTTTAGCCGCAATGACTACTTCTGTTGCTTCTTCACCGACTTTTTTGAGAATCTTGTCCAGTCCCTTGTCATAGAGATAGCTGGTATAGGAGCCTTCCTTGGGCTCTTTTTTGCGTTTGAGGGCTTCTTGATAGAGGTTTTCTAACATAGTATCTCCTTGTTACTGTCCTAATTTTACTATAAAAAGCAATTCTTTCCAATGGCAGTCCGGTGTCTTGATACTGACTTTATCAGTATTATTTCGAATATGAAGCAAGCTTTCCAACTGTTTATTTTTTTGCTTCATCTTGCTCATCCCATACTGTGTGGAAAAAGCAGGATTTGGCACCGGTATGGCAGGCAGCTCCCAGCTGGTCTACCTCGATTAGCAGGGTATCCAGGTCGCAGTCAGCTGTGATTTTTTTGACAGTCTGGTAGTGGCCACTGGTGGCTCCCTTATGCCAAAGCTCCTGACGTGACCGGCTCCAGTACCACATTTGCCCGCTAGTGCGGGTCAGCTGGTAGGCTTCTTCATTGAGATAGGCCAGCATGAGGACCTCTTTGCTGGTGTGGTCTAGGATAATGGCAGGTATGAGACCGCCTTGCTTTTGAAAATCTAACTTTACTTTTGTCATCAGATGCGTACCTCCAATCCAGCTTTCTGCATGGCTCTTTTGGTATCTGAGATTGAGACCTGACCATAATGGAAAATCGAGGCTGCCAAGGCACCCGTCGCTGCAGTTTTTTCAAAAACTTCTAGGATATGCTGGCTACTGCCAGCACCACCAGAGGCGATGATAGGAACGGAAACCACTTGGGAGACAGCTTCCAGCATAGGCAAGTCAAAACCAGACTTGGTCCCGTCCTTGTCCATACTGGTCA
>CAUSZI010000065.1:0-11181 GCA_963536045.1 uncultured Streptococcus sp. | reverse complement strand
CCAAAAAGGATCGAGGGGGATAAGCAGGAAGACGCTGCGGTTGACTTCGTACATGGTGTTTTCCTTGGTTTCTGTATAGTTGAATGATATAGCAAAGGTGGGGGACTGGCTATCTTTTGGGGGATAAAGGCCGTCTGAAAAAAATACGATTCAAGGTATAGCCAGATAGGGTTTGTTTCTTAAATCTGTTGTGTAAACAACACGGTTATTTTCTACATCTATATTGGTATGAGGAGAAGATATCAAGTTTTGAATATAACTTTGATACTTTCGGAGGGTGTGTTGGTTTGGTTGATTATATGTGCGACTAGCGAATAGTTTTTATGAGTCAGAGGCTGAAGCAACATCGAAAGGTGATGATAAATATTGGGTTAAATGAATATTTATTCAAATAAGATTTATATGTAATAATGACGGAGAGGAAATATCCTATTATAATCCATCCCTTATCTTTTTCGAGAAAACTCTACTATGAAGCCTATTACAACAGGGGTAATCATCTTTATTGGAAGTGCCATCAGCGCAATCCTATTATACTTTTTTGGCCAAAATCTTGGCATTACGTCGACTATTGCAAAAATTGTGGTCTGGGCATGTGTATCAATGGTGATCTCATTGATACTCCTTACTCCTTTGATTACGAGATTTTTTTGGGCTAGGAGCTCCGATAAATACTCCGGTTTGAAACATTTAAATCCTGAAGATTTAAGTGGGGATAATGGAGAGTCTTCAACTCTGATTGGTATAGCGGAACGTTGGGAGCAGCTACGCCATATTTACTTATTGACTAGACAATATAAAAAACATCGTAAGCCTTGGATTTTCGTTGTAACCCAAGAACCAATGCTCTTGGATAGAGTTTTGCCTAATATTCGCCCGCAACTTTGGGTAGAAACGGCTTCTGCGATTTGGATAGATGCTCAGGCAATGGAACCTGCGAATGGTTGGCAGTATCTGAGGGGTGTGGGAAAACGTCCTGCAGAAGGTATTGTTGAGCTTCAAGGAGAGTTTTCAGTTCAGGAAAATACCGCTCAACTGCTTGAGTTAATGAAAAAACTTGGCTGGAAACTTCCAATTAATCAAGTTCATTTTGTAAATGATGCCAATGAAATGCCATCAGCAGTCAGTCATGCTTTGAAATATGGTTCAACAGTATCTTCAGCAGAGTTGATGAAAGAGTTGGATCAATTTGCTAATCGGTTGGCAGCTGTGGGTACACGATTGATTGAAGCAGATTTAGAACAAACACCCATTGCGAAATTGTCCGCCAAACTGCCGTCACAAACTCAGGCGTTGGCTGATTATATTGCTGCAGAAAAGCGGGGATTAGGAAAACTGGATACTGTTGCAGGTATTTCTTTTATCCAATCAAATCAACCTGAACAATCAGGAGATTTGATTTTCCGTGCATTCAACGATTTATCTGTTTTGGGTTCCGGAAAGAAACTGCGTTTTTCTAAAACGGAAAAAATTTATTTGGGCTTAAGTGCAGTTGCCTTGCTTGTCGGTGGTGCGTTTGCAGTCAGTGCATATAGCAGCTATCAAGAACTCAGCCGTTTGAAGGCCGATTTTGAAAGCGTACAGAAAGTAAAATCTCGTGCAGAGAAAGTAGCTACACTTATTCGATTGCAACAAGATATTACAGATTTGGAGTCTCGTCGAAGCTTCTCACAATATGCAGTTAAGTTTTTGGGGTATGAGCATCGACAAGAGCTCTTGGCTGTTGCTTACCGTAAATATAATAATTTGGCAAAAGATGTTATCAGCCGTCCTGCTACTGCATTTTTTGAGAACAAGTTAGATGAATTGGTAATGTTGGAAGGCAGAATTCCTGATGATTTTGAACTTCAGGATAGTGCTTATCAAGATTTGAAAGCATATTTGATGCTGACGTCTCATGTTGAGAAAACAAAAGGCACAAAAGATGCGGAATTCTTAGTAACCAAATTGACGCAGATGTTGACGACGCAAAATGTGGCGGCAAAAGATGCGCAAACGTTGGCACAATTTTTTGTGTCGCGTATGTCACAGAAAAATAATTTGGCAGAGCCTGAACAAACTGAATTGGTATCAAGAAGCCGTCAGGTCTTGGTGGACTGGATCAATCGCGACCAAGGCAGTGAGCAATTGTATAAACGCATTATTCAGGGTACGAATGCCAAGTTGCAAACCATTACCTTAGACAAATTGCTTAATAAGGATTTGAAAGGTATTTGGAATGTTGGAAAACCTTTGCCGCGTATATATACGGTTGAGGGTTGGGAAAAATATATTAAGCCGGGATTAGAGCAGGCAATTAAAGACAGCAAGAGCAATGATTGGGTATTGGGCGGTAATGTGTACCAAGCTTCGGTAACAGAAGCGGCAATCAATAGCCTGAAAGAACGCTACTTTAAGGAATATGCTACCGCTTGGTATAACATGATGAACAGCATTACATGGCAACCGAGAACAACCAGCTTGGATGCAGTTAATCAGCTTCACGTCTATGCGGATCCTCAACGTTCGCCATTGGTGGCATTATTTAATGCAGTAAAAGAAAGCAGTCAGCTGGATAGCAAGAAAGTTGATGTCAATCCTGCTGTTGCAGATGCAGCTAAACGTGTAGCTGCAAGACAACTGTCTACTCGCTCGCGTAAGGTTGCGGATGCGGTATTGAATTCTCAAACTGAAAATATTAATGCTTTGGAAGATAAGGTAAATGATTATCTGGCAGGGCCGTTAGAAGCGGAATTTGAAACTCTGTTGCAATTGATTGATGCACAAATTAATCCAAAGAGTGATTTGAGTTTGCAGCGTTACCTTGAACGTGTAACTACTGTGAAGCAGCGTTTGATTCAAATGACGGCATCCTCTGATACCGGAGGTGCGGCAAGAACAGCCGTGCAAGGTGTTTTAAACGGTGGTGATAATGAGTTCCTCGATGGCATACAGTACGCACGTTTGATTGAGGCCGGTGTGGGTGACAGATTGTTGCCGTTTGCACGAAATGTTTTTGTATTGCCGTTTAATTCCGTATGGGATTCAATTGCCGGTGTTGCTCAAAAAGACATCAATAATTTGTGGGCAAGCAATTTTGTCAATCCTATGCAGTCTGAACTGGGTGGCAGATATCCATTTGCTCGATCAGAAATCGAAGTTTCGATTCCTGTATTGGCAAAATATTTGGATGTTAACAAAGGTGCACTTAATCAGTTTATCACAACCCAATTGGCAGGTGTTTTAACCAAACAAGGTAACCAATGGATTGTTGCTCCCGGAAGTGAATTGAAAGTTAATCCGGGATTGCTGCAACAATTGAATAAATTGAGTGCTATTTCTGAAGACTTCTTTGTTAACGGAGAGGGTGGTTATAGCTTTGAGCTGAAGCCGACATCTACTCAAGGTATTGTTCAGTATGATTTAATTATCGACGGCCAGTCTTTAGATTATTTCAACCAACAAACAGAGTGGAAGACATTCAAATGGCCTGGAGATGTCAGCAATGCCGGTCTTCGTATTTCTTGGGAAACTGAGGCAGAAGGTATGCGTAAGACTCAAGAAATTAGTGGTCGCTTCGGTTTTATCCGTATGCTTGAAAAATCTAGGGTTACACCGATTGACAGTGGCACTTATTTAGTCGAATTCCCATTGGAAAAAGACAAATTGATGAGGTTCTATATGAGAACTAATTCCGGTAAAGGACCTTTGGGATTGTTGGAACTGAAGAATATCCATCTGCCGAATAAGATTTTTGAGGTTAAATAATCATGACATTACCCCAATGGGTAAAGCCGATACTTGGTGATGAGGGTACATCAATCACCGATAACAATATTCATCGCTGGCAAGAGTGGCTGGAACCTGTTTCAGACGGCCACCCTTGTGGCGAGGATGTTGCATATGCCGATGATTTTGAGGCTATTAAAATTGAATTGGCCAAGCTTTCAGGTATTGATTGCCGATTGATTTTGGATGCTTCTGAACGCTTGTTAAAACGTCAATCTAAAGACTTGAGAGTAGCAACTTATTATATTTTTGCCGCTTTGCGAGATAGGGGGTTGGCAGGTTTTTCAGATGGTTTGGAAATTTTATGTGGATTGCTGCAAAAATTTGATCAATCACTATGGCCGAAAAAGCCGGTACAAAAACGCAATGCATTAAATTGGCTGTCTGGGGAAAGAGTGTTGGATACGCTCAAAGGGACTGAATTATCTAATTCGGTAGACCTCAAGCGGACATTATCGGCGTTAATGTCGTTGCAACATCATCTTGAGGGATGGGAAGAATCAGTACGCCCCAGCCTGTTTCCGTTATTGCAATATTTTGAAGAGTCATCTGTTCGTTTTTCATCACCTCAGACAGGTACAAGTCAAAGTCAGGAAGTCAGTACGCCTATTGATCAGGAAGTTGTACCACAGATTCGTCAAGAGGGTCAGAGGCCGTCTGAAAGTTTAGCTGTCACTCAAGTTAACTCTTCTAAAGCCTTACTCGATCAAGTTAGGATTAATGCTGCCTATTTAAGAGAGCAGGATGATGGATATTGGCCTGCATATAAGATGATTCGTGCTGTACGTTGGGGTGGGCTAAATGGTACCCCTCCTCATCAAAATGGTCAGACTCGTTTGAAAGCTCCAAGGACAGATTTATTGGCAACTTTAAATCGTTTGGTTAATGAGCAGCAATGGCGGGATTTGCTTGATAGAGTAGAAGCGGCTTTTTTAGAAGGTGCTAATCAGTATTGGCTCGATTTGCAATATTACGCGTGGCAAGGACAGCAGGCGTTGGGTGGTTTATATCTTTCTCAGGTTGACTCATCATTATTTGAGCTGAAATCTTTACTGACCAGATGTGATGGCTTGACCGGATTAAGTTTTGATAACGGATTTCCATTTGTCTCAGCCGATACGCTTACGTGGTTGGAGCAAAAGGTTATGCCATCCACGCGTAAGCAGACTAGTAGCCGAACAGTTCAAAAAGCAGTAATAGAATCATCATCTCAGGTAGAAAACCAAGAAAGTCAATGGCAACAGGCTTTGTTAAAAACACAAGAACAAGGCTTGGATGCTGCTTTTGCTTGGCTGGAAACATTACCAGAGTTGAAGTCAGGTGCAGGGCAGGTTAAAAAGTGGCTGATGATGGCCCGTTTGGCTGCAAACAATCAAAAAGCAGATTGGGCATTGAAACTGTTGGAACAGGCTTCACGGCAGATGCAGGTTTTGACAGTAAAAGAGTGGGATAAACATTTTGCATTTGATGTATATGCTTTGTGGTATCAACTGTTAAATGAAAATCTTGATAAGAAAGATACTGAAGCTACTGGGCAACTTGAATTTTTACGAACTGAATTAATGCAGGCTGATATTGTCCGTGCATTAGAATTAATCGATTAAACATATATTATGTCAGATCTCACATTACGTTATTATGAAGAAGAGATGCGGTATCTCAAGGAAGCAGGGTTAGAGTTTTCAAAAGCTCACCCTGATCGTGCCGCAATGCTGAATTTAGACAGAGTAGGTACACGCGATCCTTATGTGGAGCGATTGTTTGAAGGCTTTGCTTTCTTAACAGGAAGAATCAGACAAAAACTTGATGATGACTTTCCAGAATTGACTGAGGGTTTGGTCAATATGCTGTGGCCTCATTATCTGAGGATGATTCCTTCTTTGACTGTTTTAGAGTTAATTCCAGATGATAAAAAGTTGCAGGGTGGGCAGCTTGTTAAAAAAGGACTATCCGTACAATCTGAGCCCATTAATATTAATGACAGGTTGACGAGATGCCTGTACCGAACTACAGGTGATGTTAAACTCCAGCCCTTGAGTATTTTGCATACGTTATTGGATTATGATGCAAATGGTCAAAGTGTCATCAAATTGACTTTTGGTATTCACAGGCAGACACAGAAAGACAATTTGGATTTTTCTAAAATCAGAATTTATATTTCTGCTGATGAACCAGTTGCTTTTGCATTACGTCATGCCTTGTTAAATCAGGCTGCTCAAATTAGTATCCATCATGCCGAACTACCATCTGGAGGTAATATACGGTTTAATGCCGTCGGATTTGCCGAAGATGAGAGATTGTGGGAAAAAGTAAATAACAGTTTCAGTGGATATCAATTACTATTGGAATACTTTTGTTTCAAACAGAAGTTTTTCTTTATTGATTTGATTGGTATTGATGCCGAAGAATGGTCGGAACGCATTAATGAGTTTAGTATTAATGTAGTTCTGTCCAAACAATATCCTTCAGAGCTTAGATTTCCTCCAGATTGCCTGAAATTAAATTGTGTTCCTGCCATTAACCTCTTTGACATGGAAGCTGAGCCTATTCGGGTGGATCACAAGGCATTTGAATATCCTGTTAAGCCTTTGTTGCATGAAGGTATGGCAGTCGAGGTGTATTCAGTAAATGAAGTGGAAGCTGTAAATCATGAGACAGGCAAGCGCTACTCATATATTCCTTTCTCGTCATTCCAACATCGTGGCGGCTTGATGAAATATGATGCTCCTGAACGGTATTACCATACGAAAGTAAAACGAGGAGTATCTGGAAAGCATGAAACATTTATTATGCTTGGAGGATTGTTGTGGGATAGAAAAGATATTCTGCCTACTGAAACACTTTCTCTAAAAGTAGTAGGGACCAATGGTGCTTTGCCACGTAAGAGTTTGAGGGAAACCCAGATTCAAGACACGGATATAGCCGAGCCCAATATTAAAATGGTAAGAAACCTTACGACTCCGACGTTGTCATGCTATCCTCCAACAGAAGACAGATTTCAATGGCGTATCTTGTCCCATTTGTCACCAAATTATTTATCATTACTAAACGTTGATAGTTTAAAAGGTGCATTGTCGATTTACGATTGGACCGAAGATGAATTGAATAAGCGCAGATTGAACGGGATTGTTGACGTTAAACATGAAACGGTACAAAGAATCGAGCGTGGCGCAGTTCATCGTGGAGTTCATATTACAGTAACATTTGATTCAACTGTATTTAATGGGGAAGCAGAAATTTATTTGTTCGGAGAATTATTGAACGAATTTTTTGCAATGTATGCTGATTTGAACCTATTTACCCGGTTCAGCATAGTTTCTCTGCCATCCGGGAAAACATATACATGGAAAGACAGCAAAACAACTATCACACGGTTTTAGAGACAGCGCATAAAAGTGCTAAAGAAAATAACAGCAGACAGACACTTCCTCTATGGGAGATTCCCAGAAATAAATCTCATCGCGAAGGTATAGCATCTGAAATTTCTCAAGAGAAATTGGGAGAGTTTATTGTACGCAATGCAGCAACAATGAATTTTTTCCAATTTTGTCGGGTTTTGGAAACGCTTGCCGATGGTGCTGAAGAAAAAGCTGTAGAGTCAATGGTAAGATTCAGAAGGGTGAAGTCTCTATCTTTCCCTTCTGGGGAAATTGCATCGGTAGAATATGATGCGGAAGCCGAGTTACCAACTGTAAGAACAACATTTTTAGGTTTGTATGGCGTAGATGCTGTTTTGCCGGATTATTTCCTGAACGATATTGCAACGCATAAAGACGGTAGTGAAAGCTTAGCTGCATTTTTGGATATTTTTAACCATAGAATTACAACCCTGTTTTTTCAGGCATGGAAAAAATACCGCTATCCGTTTTTGTTTCAAAATGAAGGGCAAGATGATTTATCTCGCTCTCTTCTGCACCTTATTGGGCAGGGGATGGTAAACGGCAAATTTATACATCCTTTGCTAGATAGCAGAATCTTGGGATTGTTCAGTGTTTTTTATCAGCGCACCCGAACAAAAGAAGGTATTATCAGTATAGTTAGATATTTGTTGCCTTTTGCAGATGTAACAGTAAAAGAATTTCAGCCTCAGTGGGTAATATTGGAAAAAAATCGTGAGTTGGGGAAAGCCGGTTTGAGATTGGATGGAGGAAGTGCATCTTTAGGCAGTAGAATAAAAGATCATAGTCATCTGATACGTATTGAGATTACACCAGATACATTTGAGAATGCACAACTTCTATTACCAAAACAAACATTACACCAAAAATTACTTGAATTATTGAAGCTTTATTTGGGTTGCCGTTTTGATGCAAGCATTTACCTAAACATCAAGAAGCAATGGATACCTCAAAGCCGTTTAGCAAAAAAACAAATGTTGGGGATTAATACCGGTTTAGGTACGATGCATCAAGACAAGCAAATAAAGATAGCGAACTATACATATTCAAACTAATTTAAGAAAACGGAAAATCATGAATAAGAAAACTAGAATTCAGTCAGTCTGCGCATTAGCCTTGTTGTGCGCGGTATTATCAGGTTGCGGGGTTTTGCAAGGTGTGAAAGATGGTACGACCAATGTAACTAAAAGTATCTTTTACACTAAGTTAAAGATATTAAAGATTGACTTGGTTGCTCGTAATGGTTTGAATCAAAATGAACGGGGTCAATCGTTATCGACAGTTGTTCGCATTTATCAGCTTCGAGATAAGCAGAATTATGAAGTTGCATCTTATCGTGACTTGCTTAATCAAGATAAAACCATTTTGGGCAATGATTTGGTAGAAGGGTATAAGCAATATACCATTCGACCTGGTGAAACTATCAGCTTGGATGAAACCTTGGATAAAGAGACCAAGTATGTTGGTATCGTGGCTTTTTATAATCGGGTAGGAGAGGATCAACCGTGGAAAATGCTTCTATCCAAAAAACAGCTGAAAAATAAAAAGCCTTTAGTTGTTGAGTTGGTAGATAATAAAGTTGTAATTCAAGAGACCGAAAAGAAAGTCAAATAATGGATGCAGCCCTCTATGAGAAATTAACGGGGTTTTATTCTGATGGCTTGCCGCTAGATGGGCTTCCAGATGGTTTCCAGTTAGTTAGGAGTGTTTTAGATAATATCCAACGCATTCTCAATAGTCGGAGTGGTTCCTTGAAGCATTTGCCTGATTATGGAATCCCTGACCTTAGTATGGTTTATAAGAATTTACCGTCTAGTGCACATGATTTACGATATTTCATGAGGAAGACCTTATTGAAATATGAGCCTAGATTGAGAAATTTAGACATTCGACTGACTGAGTCTAAAGACAATATTATGGTTTTATGCTATCAGCTTGAATGTGAAATTGAAAATGCTGGTGCTGTAGTCATAGACACTTATTTTATGCCTGAAGGAACGGTTTCTGTTAAACGCAGCCGAGCGTAACTTTTTAGGTATCAACAGATTACTTTAAAATTAAGAACTAAATATATGGTTAAACACTTTTTTCTTACTTGCAGTGTATTGCTTTCAGCAGCTGCCCAGACAGCCTTAGCTAAAGAGTATGATTTAGAAGGTACATTAGTTACTCAAAATAACTATGTACGAATTGAGAGTTGTAATCTGAAAAATACTTATGCTTTATTACCCGGTAGTGGAAATGGCTATGAAGCGACAGCAGAGATTGTCAGTGCCAGAAAAAATATGCCTGAAAGCACGCCAATCTATGTTGCTTTAAAAGGAAAATTAGAAAGCCCCAATTTTTTAGTTTCTGGAATTGAACTCATCAAAATAGGGGAAAACTGCCATACCGCCAAAACTAAATCCTCATCTCCTGAAAAAGCTGTTCAGAAATATCCAAGTGAAGACCAGCAGCCAGATTTAGAAGACAAAAATTCTAAGGCTGAGCCACACAATCCTGCATTGAAGCCGGTGGAAGCAGAACCAGCGGTGACAGAGCCAGAAAATCTGAAACAAACAGCAGAAGAACCAGGAACAACGATATCAGTTGAACCAGCTCATCATTCAAAAACTACACAAGCTACTCAATCTGAAGACGGTAAAAAGTCTAAAGATGATCAATATCCTTCTGATAATCTTCTTGATAAGACGGTTAAAACAGAAGATGCTAAACAGGCCGATATTGAAAAATTGGATAGAGGAAATGCTACTCCAGTTGATCCTGCAACGTTAAATACATCTAAGCCAAATGTTCAATCTGTAGAGACTCCTGAAAAGGTAGAGCAACCTGCAGTAGATGAATCTAAGGCTGTGGAACAATCAGTGGTTGAAGAAACTAAGTCCGTAGAGCAGTCATCTATGGTAGAAACACCTGAGGCAGTAGAACAACCAATAGCAAGTGAATCTAAAGCTGCAGAACAGCCAGTGATTGTAGAAACTAAGACTGTAGAACAGCCGTCTGAAGTAGATATGCCTGCAGTAGTGGCGCAACCTATAGTGGATGAGTTTAAAGTTGAGCAGCCAGTGGATGCAGCAACGGCTAAGACTGTAGAACAGTCTTCGGAAGTAGAAGCATCCGAGGTAGTACAACCACCGGTAGTAGAAGAGCCTAAAGTTGTAGAACAACCTGAGGAAGTCAAAGCATTTGAACAGACTGGAGCTTCTGAAACGGTACACAATCCTATAATAAAAGAGACTTCTATAGAGGCCGATCATAGGGTAGAAGAGAAACCGTCTGTACCAGAGGTTGTTACTCCAGCATCGTCCTCTGTGGAAGATCGTGTAACGGCATTTGAAACTCAGCCTAAAACCGATAATCAAGAATCTACACAATTAGAGGGTATTCCGTCTGTAGGGACGCAAGCCGACCAGTTAACAGAAGCAACTCATTCTACACACGAAACTTTCTCGGGAACTGAAGCATCAGCACCAATAACTGATTCATTATCGAATGAAGTTTCTGCACAGCCAGTTTATGTGAATCACATTATTGTGCATGAAGATGATGTGGCTGAGTAAAAGGTAACCAATATAGTCGAGTTAGTTTTCAGTTATGAGAAAAGGTCGTCTGAAGAATCTTAGTTTTAAGTTAAATGGATTTTGATTCTTCAGGTAATTGTAAAAGGTTTTAAGAAATTTGTTCTCGCGAATAAAAAAGCTTACTTAAATCATTAAGTAAGCTTTTTTTGTATTTAATGGGCAGTAAGCATATGAATTATTCGTAGCTCTTATACACAGAAAATCAGAGA
Source organism: uncultured Streptococcus sp. (assembly GCA_963536045.1). GTDB lineage: Bacteria > Bacillota > Bacilli > Lactobacillales > Streptococcaceae > Streptococcus. The sequence goes on along the minus strand of CAUSZI010000065.1, from coordinate 225 downwards.
TTTTCTGATGGTGTTTGATACAGGGTTTGGGGATTGTCTGTATCGGGGATCTCTGCCGGGGAGGTTTGAGGGGCTGCTACCGGTTCGGAAGTTGCGTTGCTGTCCACCAAGTCATCGATGTCGATGTTGTCGTCTTCGCTTTGAGGAAGCGTGCCGCCGGTTTGTTGGGAGCGGACTTTCATGTAAAGGTCGCGTGTGTAGCTGTATTTGTCGATGGCTGCGCCT
>CAUSZI010000064.1:0-11241 GCA_963536045.1 uncultured Streptococcus sp. | reverse complement strand
GCGCTTGTTTTTCTATTTTGTGTTAAAATAAAAGGCATGGACAAAATTATCAAAACTATCTCAGAAAATGGTTCTTTCCGAGCTTATGTGCTGGATAGCACAGAGACGGTTCGGACCGCTCAAGAAAAACATCAAACTCAAGCAAGCTCTACCGTTGCACTTGGCCGCACACTGATTGCCAGTCAAATTTTAGCTGCAAATGAAAAAGGCCAGACCAAGATTACCGTCAAGATTCTCGGGACCAGCTCACTAGGCGCGATTATCACAGTGGCAGATACCGAGGGCAATGTCAAAGGCTATGTACAGAATTCCGGTGTAGATATCAAAAAGACAGCTACCGGCGAAGTTCTAGTTGGTCCTTTTGTCGGCCAAGGAGAATTCCTCGTCATCACGGACTATGGTACGGGCAATCCTTACAACTCCATGACTCCTCTCATCTCTGGAGAAATCGGCGAAGACCTAGCCTTCTACCTAACCGAAAGCCAGCAAACACCTTCCGCAGTTGGTCTCAACGTCCTCTTGGATGAGAATGATAAAGTTAAGGTTGCTGGTGGTTTCTTGGTACAAGCTCTGCCTGGTGCCAAAGAAGCTGAAATCGCCCGCTTTGAGAAGCGGATCCAAGAAATGCCTGCTATCTCAAAACTGCTGGAATCAGATAACCATATCGAAGCTCTGCTGGCTGCCATCTATGGTGATGAGCCATACAAACGCCTGTCTGAAGAGGAAATCCGCTTCCAGTGTGACTGTAGCAAAGAGCGCTTCATGAATGCCTTGGCTACTCTGCCAAAGGCTGACTTAGAAGAGATGCGTGACCAAGACCAAGGGGCTGAAATCGTCTGCCAATTCTGCCAGACTGCCTATCACTTTGACCAAAACGACCTGGAGGAACTGATTCGTGACAAATCTTAATACCCCTTTTATGATTGGGAATGTTGAAATTCCCAACCGCACAGTTCTGGCGCCTATGGCCGGCGTAACCAACTCTGCTTTCCGAACCATTGCCAAAGAGCTGGGAGCAGGCTTGGTCGTCATGGAAATGGTCTCCGACAAGGGCATCCAGTATAACAACGAAAAAACCCTCCACATGCTTCACATTGATGAGGGAGAAAATCCCGTTTCTATCCAGCTTTTCGGTAGCGACGAGGACAGTTTAGCCCGCGCAGCAGAATTTATCCAAGAAAACACCAAGACGGATATCGTCGATATCAATATGGGCTGCCCGGTCAATAAAATTGTCAAAAACGAAGCTGGAGCCAAATGGCTCAAGGACCCTGAGAAAATCTATAAAATCATCAACAAGGTCCAGTCCGTTCTGGATATTCCCCTGACAGTCAAGATGCGGACGGGTTGGTCCGACAGCTCACTGGCTGTAGAAAACGCTCTAGCAGCCGAAGCCGCCGGAGTCTCCGCCCTGGCTATGCACGGCCGCACCCGTGAGCAAATGTATACTGGTCATGCTGACCTTGAGACCTTGCACGACGTAGCCCAAGCTCTGACTAAGATTCCTTTTATCGCTAACGGTGATATCCGCAGCGTCCAAGATGCTAAACAGCGTATTGAGGAAGTCGGCGCCGATGCCGTCATGGTAGGCCGAGCTGCTATGGGAAATCCTTATCTCTTTAACCAAATCAACCATTATTTTGAAACCGGCGAAGTCCTACCAGACCTCAGCTTTGAAGATAAGATGAAAGTCGCCCATGACCACCTCTCCCGCTTGGTAAATCTCAAAGGAGAATATGTGGCTATCCGCGAATTCCGGGGCCTAGCTCCGCACTATCTGCGCGGTACTGCCGGAGCAGCCAAGCTCCGCGGTTCTATTTCGCAAGCTGAAAGTCTGGCTGAAATTGAAGAACTTCTGCAAATTCAAAAATAAAAACGAAAGGAAGCCAATTGGACTTCCTTTTTTGTTCTGTTTAGGGTTGAGTCACCACAACGCTTGTTACTGAACCATCTGCTCCTGTTGTAATCTGCAGATTGGCATTGCCTTGGCCGCTTAATTGAGCATTGTATTTGCCATCATCCAGCGTATAAGAGTAGGAAGCGATGGAATAATTATCTGTCTTTCCATCTGCAGACTGGACTGTGAATTGACCATTACCCGATACGGTCACAGTATTTCCATTGGCATCCTTCCAAGTTCCAGCAGCGGCTGAGAAATCCCCATCCACCATAGTCAAGACACCTTTATAGCGAGCATTGCTGGCTGCCTGTTTATTCTGAAGCTGGCGATTGCTTTCGGGCGCTTGGGTTGGTTGAGTTGCTTGATTCTGAGTGTTTTGTCGACCTGAAGCTTGCTGTGGCTGCGTTTGTTGGGCTTGAGGCGCTTCTACAGTAGACTGTTGCTGACTGGCAGGAGCTTGGGCTTGTCTAGGCTGGCTAACTGCTCCTTCTGAAGAAGCGCTATTGCTAGCCTTAGGAGAAGCGCTGGCCTTGCTGGATGACGCAGCTTTTGAGCTAGAGGAAGTCTTAACAGTCTTGCTAGAACTAGCGCTTGTTGTACTTTCTTCTGTCTTACCACATGCCCCTAAAAGCAAACTAGAAGCCAGAACTGCAGCTGCCATCATTTTTGTATAAGTACGTGTTTTCATCTTTTTTCTCCTTGTAATATTTAGAAATCTTTTTGTAATATTATTGTAACACTGTAGATTTACTATGTCAATCATTTATGCAAGATTTTTCAAAAATTTTTTTAATCAAGTAAAGTTCTATTTCTCACCCTGCTTCTTTTGTCATGAGAAACTCGCTCCTACTTATCTATTCGTAATTAAAAATGAAAAAACAGGACAAATTTGTCCTGCAAGAGAAATATATGATCAGCTTTCTTTTAATCTGATTTTTCTGCCTTCAACCGATACACTTTTCTCGGCTTCCTCTTTGGCACGCGCTTAACACCAGCCTCCTCTAGGTATTCTCCAAATTTCACTAGAAAATTATTGCTGACAATAGGTCGTCTAGGCGTGATGAGATTGACCAACTCAGTCCCTTCATAGACAGTAAACGGTGATTCCAGCAGATGGAGAAAAGTTGGATTCCAGTCCAGTCGCCCCTGAATCCGCTTGATAGATTCCAGCAGGATTTGGTAGTGGTCAAAGGCAAAATCCTCTGCTGTCAGGAGCCGCTCACCGTCTCTAAAACTCCTTGTCTTAAAGTCTACATCAAGAAAGGTGACTTCCTTGGCATCATCCCCAGCTTGTGCTTGATCTACTGCTATAGCCGGCAGATAGACCAGATGGGCAATGGTGATGACCCATCCGCGTGGATCACGTCCTGGAGTAGAAACCGTCATCAGCTGCTCCACCTTTTCCAGCGGTATCTCCAGCCCTACCTCTTCCTTGACTTCCCGGATGCAGGCTTGATAGGCATCCTCATGCTTGTCCACAAAACCTCCGACTAAGGCATATTTATTTTGATAAGGGTGGGCCTTGCGCTTGATAACCAAGAGTTTTATCTGCCCTTCCACGAAACAGTAGGCTACCATATCTGCTGTTACGCTAGGTGTCTCATACTTAGGTAAATCCTGTGTCTTGTACCATGCCAAAAAGGCGGACTCATCCGCCATGGTTTCATAGTACTCTTTTTCCGACATTCCCGCTGGGATATCCTGTTTGGTCATGAGTTTCTTCCTTTCCTAAGCTATCTTTTTCTATCAAAAATCTCAGGCCTTGGTCTAAGCTTTCTTCACCGCCTTGGTCCACTGATACCATCCAACGATACTATTGAGGGTATAGACCCAGTACATGGCCTGGATATGAAGGTTGCTACCCCACCATAGATAGATACTGAAGAGATTGGTCGCAATCCAGAAGATCCACTGCTCGCGGTAGAGACCAGTCATAAGAAGCTGACCGATACCATTGGTCGCATCTGTCACACTATCACGGAAAGGCCGGTGACTGTGAATACTTTTATAGGCAAAGCCCATACCAATCCAAATCAAGGCCGTCAAGGCCAAATATTTAAGCCAGCCATGCCAGTCTAACTTCTTAGCTTCAAAATGAGAGGGTTCTTCCTTATCTTGCTCATTGACCCGGTTGGACAGCCAAGTATAAAGGCCAATAGGCTGCATGATAAAGAAGTAGACCGTAGTCAGCACTTCTCCATAAAAGCTAGCCTGAAAGGACAATAGGAGGTAAATTGCTGAATTAACCGCTCCAAAGAGGTAATTGCTGGCCCGTCCCTCGGCTACTAGAATAACGCAAACGATGCCTGTCCAAGAAGCAAAGAGTCCCAGCCAGTCATGCTGCTCCTGGCCACTGGTGAACTCCAAAATGAAAGGCAGACTAGACAAAGCAATCAAGTAGAGCCATTGAGTCAAGCTACGCCCGCCAAATAAATCCTGCCAGAGCAATTTCGCGATTCCTTTTATCCCCTGCTTTTTAGCTGCTGCACAGACATTGCGGAAATTCCGAGCAAAGGTTTGAAATTTTTGTTTCAGTCCTGCATAGAGAGGTGCAGGAGAGAGTTTTTGATTTTTTACTACCATTCTATTTTACCACTTTCTTTTTTAATCCGCTTGATAAATCATGTCGATCGCTTCTTTGGCCGCCTGATAATTGTCCAAATAACTGCCAGCCAGATAGACCGTAGGAATATGAGCCAAGCACTGCTCTTTCAGCCTTTTTAGATGGCTTGAAAAATCACTGCGGATAGCCTCGTCTGCCATGCTCATATCGCGAAAGCCATCGTTAACATAGGTGCCGACCGGCTCAGCAAAGAGAATCAAATCCCATTTTTCCTTGGACAAAATGCTGGCAAAGAGATTGTCAAAGGTATCTGTCTCTTCGTCTTGAACCGGACTTTCTTTCAGATAGTAATCATAGTAAGCCTTGGTTACCAGCGAATTTGTATCAGCCACGACCAGACCACGGTTAACGCTGCTATCAATTAATCGGGAAGTCTGAGCATATTGTCCTAAGAGCAGATAATAGTAGTCTTTAGGGGTCAGTTCATCGTCTCGCACGTTATTTTGAATCTGGTATTCTCGAGCATATTCCAGACTAACCGGAGCATCATAAAAGCGAGCCAAATCCTTAGCCAAGGTCGTTTTACCATTGCTGGCGCTACCCATAATCAGCACTTTCTTGGTAAAGTGACGGCGGAAAGGTTGGGCGATATATTTCCAATAACGACTGGGATTTTCCCGAATCATCGTTGCTGAAATCCCAAACTGCCGCTCCTGCAAAGAAGTTTTGAAGTCACGCTTTTCTAACTCCTCCTGATAGTCAGCCTCACCAACAAAGAAAACCAGTTCCTCGCGTTCTGAATCATAGCCCACCAACTCCAATAAAGCCGGCAGCCACTTGTCCCAACCCAGAGGATAGCGAGGAAAGGAAGTTTCATCTAGCTTATAAACCTGTGTTAACTCATCATCAGCGAAAGTCTCCCGCGTATAGCGGAATCGCTTCTGCAGAGACAGACCCACTTCCTGCCCACGGTCTCCCTGATAACCAGAAACCACCACGCGCACCTTATCATAAGAACGCTTAGCCTTCTGAATCAAATCAATATGCCCTTGATGCAAAGGAGCAAAGGTTCCAAATACGATTGCAATTTTTTCTTTCATAGGTCTATCCTTTTTATTATTTTTTATATTTTTCCTTTCTATGTTTTTATTATAAACTATATTTTTATTTTGTCAATGCTTTTTTATAAAATTTTATAAAAATACTTTCAGGCTCTTTAAAACTGTATCAAGGGCACAAAAAAGAACCTAATGCCCAAGCATCAGATTCTTTTTATAAAAGATTTATTGCTGATAGACTTCTTGGTAGAATTCCAGCTTGTCTCCATCCTTGACAGTAATTTGATTGGCTGCCTTAGGAGCCATTTCTCCGTTGACCTTAAACATCCAGTAGAGACCCTTTGCTTCATCCTGAGCATGACCGTCAATAGAAGTGATAAAACCATCTTTTTCTTCGACCTTATAGGCCTTCTTCAAAGCATCCATTGCTGTCTTTCCTTCTGCAACAGCCACCGTTTTCTCGCTCTTCTCCTGACCTTCTGGTGCAATACTGATGCTGATTTTCAGTTCCTTTTTGACAGAAGAATCAGCGGAGCTAGAGCTCTTGTCAGTATTTGTCTGGCTGCTGCCGCAACCAACAAGGAGAAGTGCCAAAGCAAGTATGAGCAAACTAAAGATTTTTTTCATTATAGAGCCTCCTTAAAATAGGGTACAAGAGTGGGTAAAAAAACAAGGTCGACAGTCCGTGCGCTATATTGAAGGTCAAAGCATTGATAATCGCATAAGACCACCAGTGATAGTTGTACAGCAAAGCTGTCAGTGTATCGATGGCAATGCCATAGCCAAAGGATAGGAGAGCTGCAACTATTCCCTGTCCCACTAGATTTAACCGAGGATAGAGCAGCCTCCAAAGGCAAAGAATCAGTCCAAAGGACAGCAACTGAAAGAGGACGATCGGACTCATCCCCAAAAGAAAGGCTGATGTAAACATCGTCACAGCCATCACTAGGAGTGAAGTCTGCAAATCCTCAAAGATAACTATCAGAAAAAAGATAGCTGAGATAGGCTGCACATTGGGCAAAAAGGAAAATGCATAGCGAAAGGCCACACATAGAGCCGATAGGATGGCAATTTTAGCCATTTTACGAGCAGACAAAGGTACCTTCCTTTCTAATTGAGTGAATCAAGAGAAGTTGGACTAGGTATGCAGCTCAACAGCATCCCAGTCTTGGGCCGTATTCAGCCCCAGCAGCCAGTCAAGGCCAGACCGCCTCTCCAGAACAACACTTTCATCAAGGCCTGCCGGTGCTGGCTGGTCATGAATCCGAGCATCAACACAGGCCCAGTGATAACGATAAATCAAATCATCCTCATCCAGTAACTCTTCTAAGCTGCGCGGTTGGCATTTTCCCAGAAATTCCTGAAAGTCAACCGCACTAGCGACTGCATCAATAGCAGCATCACAATCACAAATCTTATCTGGAAATAGCAAAGCATCTACTAGACCCAAGTACCAAATCAAGGACCAATAGGCCTCGTATTTCCAAACCATATTGATGATAGCTGCCGGGTCGGCACAATCGTCCAAGACCGCCCTTTCTTTGGGCGTCAGCTCTTCCTGCACCCCGTATTGCTGCAGTTTATCCTGTAGCCACTGGCTGCTCTCCTCATTATAATTATTATTTTCGATATCCAAGGCCGCCTGAATAATCAAGAGGCTGCTAATAGCTCGACGCGCAATTTCTTCTAGCGAGCGCGGCCTCACCTGCTCAGCACTTTCGATGACTGGCAAATGCTCAATGTAAGGAATGCCTTCCTTTTTCAAACGCTGGATACTAGCCGCCTTGCGCTCTTCTGGTGTTTTCACTCTGGCTTTCTTGCCAGCAAACAAATCTTTAAAAAACGACATATCAGCCTCCAATCCTTCAATTCCCAATTTCATTGAATGATGAAATAACTGTTCGGTATAATTGTTATCAGGGATTAACCGCGAGCACACAATTTCCCATTGCAAGGTTCGCTTTCTAGGCCACTTCGAACTTAAGTTGGCCAGCCTTGACCCCGACCTTAAGAGTCTGACCCGTCGTCAAGTCTCCTGTCAAGAGTAGCTCAGACAGCTTGTCCTCCACCTGAGTCTGCAGAGTGCGGCGCAATGGCCGTGCTCCCATTTCCACATCGTAGCCTTCCTGAGCCAGCAACTTAAGGGCACTAGCCTGAAACTTCAGCTCAATTCCCTTATCAGCAAGACTGGCAATGAGCGGTTTGACCATAACCTTGACCACTTCCTGCATATCTTCTGCAGATAAACTGTGGAAGACTACCTTCTCGTCAATACGGTTGATAAACTCCGGTCTATATGCTTTCTTGAGTTCTTCCAGCATCCGTTTTTCCATATTGGCGTGATCCAAGCGAATGTCACGCGCACCAAAGCCCACCGTCTTATCATCCCGCAAACTGGTCGCCCCCAGATTGCTGGTCATGATAATAATCGTGTTGGAGAAGTCCACCTTTCGGCCCTTGCTGTCAGTCAACTGACCATCATCCAAGACCTGCAGGAGAACATTGAAAATATCCGGGTGCGCCTTTTCCACTTCGTCAAAGAGCAGGACAGAATAAGGTCTGTTGCGCACCTTTTCCGTCAGCTCTCCACCCTCTTCATAGCCTACATAGCCTGGAGGGGCTCCGTTTAGGCGGCTAGCTGCGAATTTCTCCATGTATTCACTCATATCAAATCGTATGAGAGCAGATTCGTCATCAAAGAGACTTTCGGCCAAGGCCTTGGCTAGCTCTGTCTTCCCGACTCCTGTCGGACCTAGGAACATAAAGGACCCAATTGGCCGCTTGCTGCTGCGGATACCAGACTGATTGCGTCGGATAGCTCGGCTGATAGCTGAAATCGCCTCGTCCTGCCCAATCACGCGTTTATGCAGTTCTGTTTCCAAATTGAGGTATTTCTTCGCATCTGTCTGAGTCAGCTTCTGCACTGGAATACCAGACAAACCGCTAAGGGTCGCCAAGACATCGTCTTCTTCCACTTTCAGCTTATAAAGCTTGGGTTGCTGCTCTTGCTCAAGCAACTTCGAGACTTTTTTGAAATCCGCTGCCATCAAGGCTTGATCCACTGGAGTCAAATCCGACTGCTCGTAATTCTGCGGTCCTCTGTTCTGGACTGTCGCACTAGCCTCGTCCAAAAGATCAATGGCAGAGTCTGGCAGATGCTTGCTAGTCAGATAGCGATGGGCATATTTCACCGCCGTCTCAATAGCCTGATCACTAATCTGCACCTTGTGATGGTCCTCATAGCTCTTTCTCAAGCCTTGTAAAATAGCAATGCTGTCAGCCACATTAGGCTCTTCTATGCTGACCTTGGCAAAACGCCGAGAAAGAGCAGCATCTTTTTCAATATGTTTCTGATACTCTTCCTGCGTCGTGGCACCAACTGTCCGCAGAGTTCCGCGAGCCAGAGCCGGTTTTAGGATATTGGCCGCATCCAAGGTCGAGTCAATACCGCTGCCAGAGCCCATGATAGTATGCAGCTCATCGATGAAGAGAATGACATGACCATCTTCTTCAATGTCATTGATGATGTTGTTCATCCGCTCCTCGAAGTCTCCGCGAAAGCGAGTGCCAGCGACTACATTCATCAAGTCCAACTCCAAAACCCGCATCTTGGCAAGTTCAGCAGGAACTTGACCAGCCGCTACACGTTGGGCCAATCCTAAGGCCAGAGCCGTCTTACCAACCCCAGCGTCTCCAACCAGCACTGGATTGTTTTTAGTCTTGCGACTGAGAATCTGAACTATCCGTGAAATTTCCTGATCGCGGCCAATGACGGGCTCCAATCGGCCATCTCTAGCCGGTTCTGTCAGATCACGGGTGTAATCTTCCAGACCACCGCTGGTAGAAGCCGGCATCCCCATCATATTAGCCATGGTCTGCTTGGCTGCCATTACTCCCTTATTCAGACTGCGAATAGCCTTGATATCTTCCTTGCCCCAGCCAGCTCGCTGCTCCAAGACCTTTCGCAAATCACTGATTTTCGGCCCCTGCTCCTTATCCTCGTAGCTAAAGCCGGTAAATTCCAGAATACGAGAGGCCAAGGTCCCCCGGTCAAATAACATGGCCAGCAACACATGCTCAGTACCTACATGCTTAGCGCGAACAGCTTCTGCAATCTGGCCCGCTTCCTCAAACAGCTCCTCTAAGCGATAAGAAAAAGGCAGCAGCTCGAAGTGGCCGTCTTTCTGATAAGCCTGACCAGTAATCTGAAAAGCCGCTTCTTCAAATCCATCAACTTCCACAGGAAACTCATTGAGGACTGAGCCAGCAACGCTGTAGGGATTATTAGCCAGAGCAATCAGCAGATGCCATGATTCCAGATAATCTGTCGTAAAATGGCCGGCCAAGAGCTGAGCTGCTTCCAAGCTTTCTATTAAGGCTTTTGAGTATTTCATTTATGATTCCATTCCTTTTCTGTCTAGTTGTTGTAAAATCTTTTTTAATATCCGGGCACGAATCACCGCAGCTCCATCACCCAAAATCGAGTCCGTTGCTGTTGACAAGATTAGATTGCCCTCACGTTCAGTCATAATCTTCTCGTCAAAAAGAAGCTGAATAACATCTGTAAAAACCTGCTGGCTGACACGCTCCCCCACACTGTCGTACAGGCCGCAAAGCATCTGATGCCGGTCGGAAAATTCAATCTTTCCAATTCGAATATAGCCGCCGCCACCACGCTTACTCTCAACGATATAGCCCCGACTTTCCGTAAAACGCGTCTTAATCACATAGTTAATCTGACTGGGAACCACCTGAAAAACATCAGCCAGTTCACTGCGTTTCAGTTCAACCATCCCAGCCTGAGCCAGAATAGACTTGATATATGCTTCAATACTGTCCGATGTGTTTTTTGCACCCATGACTTCCCTTTCCAGTTGAGAATTTCAGAATAAATCTCTTCTTTCCTTGTTTCTCTAACATTGACTATCTTTGACTAATATTATACCTGAAAAGTCTCTATTTTGAAAGAAAAAGGGATGACTGAAAGGTCTGACAATTCAAACTAGTGAAAAAGCTTTGCTATGCTGGTGTAATCGCTTGCTTTTTGCTTTTAAAGCGTTATAATAAAGGTGGAAATCCACGAGGAAAAGACAGACAGAAACTCCTGCCTGCCAACTATCATCTAAACAAGGAGGATAATCCAATGAAAATGGATTGGCTCAACTATTCTCGTCATGTACTCAAATGTTTTTTTGCAACTCTGAGTATTTTCACCATCTTTTCTGCTGACTATGTCGATATTCCTATCGGAGTTCTCATCGCCTGTCTTTATGCTCCCTTGCTCTTCGAACAGGAGCTGGTCAGCAACCGAGTCAAATGGTATAGCTTTCTGATCATGATGGTGGTTACTCTGCCCCTTTTGTTTATTACCAAAGTCTACCAGTTTAGCTTGACTTACCCCCAAACGACAGTGCTTCTCTTCCTCTTGGCAGTATTGATTTTTACCAACGGCTTGATTGCTCATAAGGAAGAAAGAGAAAAAGCAGCAAAATGATGCTGCTTAGCATTCTAAATTGGATGTTTAAAAAACCTATAAAAAAGGTCTGAGATTTTTTCTCAGACCTTTTTATCGTTCTATTTCTAAGCTAAAAACGATTAGTTTTGACCAAGAGCAGCAGCCATTGTTGCAGCTACTTCGTTTTCAAAGTCGTTAGCAGCTTTTTCGATACCTTCACCAACTTCAAAGCGAGCGAACTCAACTACTGAAGCATTTACTGATT
>CAUSZI010000063.1:0-11267 GCA_963536045.1 uncultured Streptococcus sp. | reverse complement strand
GGTTTGCGAACCAATTGGTTAATTGTAGGCATCTACATTCTCCTGTATTTTTTTAATTTTGGTGATGACACACTTGGTGACAGCTATCATCTGCGTGTACTTTTGCAACATTTGTCAGCACGTCTCTGTACACTTTTGAGAGACCAAAAGTAAAAAGTACCGTCTATCATTATAGCACGACGATACTTTTCTGTCAATACATTTTTTCTATTTTAAGCTTATCTCTGCTTATTAGATTGCTGCTAACTTATTGCTGCGGCTGAGCCACTGCTTCTTCTGATACAGCAGCTGGATTTTCAGAAATAGCTGTCTGGGCTGCTTCCGGATCAATCAAGACTGCTATCGCCTGAATACGACTTTGGAATCTAGCCTTCGTCGCTGCATCCTTAACCTTCTCTGCTGCAGTCTTAGCTAGCTGTAAATCTTCCAAAGTTTGCATGGTTTCAAGCTGTTTAACCGCTTCTTCTGCGGCCTGAACTGCTTGCTCCTCTTCCTGAATTTCTTTTTCCTGTGCTTCTTTTTGAGCAGAAGATAGCTGTAAGGAAGAGCTGCTTGATGCGAAGCTAGCAGCTGAACTAACTGAATTCCTATTGGCATTAGACTGACCTTGTACAAAAACCATGCCGGTAATCAGAATCCCAAATAAAATCGACAATACTCCTAAACGAATCCACAGCGGACTGTGGTCAAACTTTTCTAAAACTGTTTTCATCTATAATCTCCGCCCTTTTCCCTAATCAAAAATATTTCCAATTTCCACATCAATGGTATTCGCCTTGACATCAATATTGGTTACTTTCAAGAGCGATTTATAGTCCAGATAATCGCGGTTGGCCTGTGCGTTGTCCGCAAAGACAGCTACACCTGCCAACTCAGAGTCAAACTCTGATAAGAGGCTAATCATCCCTGTAATGGTCCCCCCGCCTTTGAGGAAGTCATCTACAATCAAGACGCGACTGCCAGCCTTGAGACTGCGCTTAGACAAGAACATCTTTTCAATACGATCTCCGCTGGAGCCCGATACGTAGTTGACACTGACCGTTGATCCTTCTGTAATCTTTAAATCCCGACGAACGATGACAAAAGGCACATTGAGAACATTGGCTACTGCATTGGCCAAAGGAACACCCTTAGTCGCAACTGTCATGACCGCATCAATCTGCTGATCTTTAAAGCTTTTGGCAATGATCCGTCCGATATTATTCAAAATGGATGGAGTGCTGAGCAGATCAGATAGGTAAATGTAGCCCCCTGGAAGAATCCGATTACTTTCAGACAGCTGATCACAAAGACCTTGTACAATGGTCTTAGCTTCTGTATCGGAGATGGATGGGCTGAAAATCACTCCTCCACCGGCACCAGTAATCGTTTCGATAGTCCCAATTTCAATCTCTTCAAAGGCACGCTTAATAATGACAATATCTTCTGAAATAGAAGATTTGGCAGATTCGTATTTTTCTGCAAATGTATTTAAGCTCGTTAATTCATAAGGATGGTTAATCAAATAATTAGAAATAACCACCATACGCTCACTTCTTCTTAATTTCATTTTTTCACCAATTAAAGTTATTTTATTCATTATACCATAACAGAAACAAAAAAACGAACATTCTTTTCCAAGTAATGTCCATTTTTCGTATTTTACTGTTCAAGTTTTGGTTTGTAGAAAGAACGGCCTTCAAGAGCGAATATTTTATTGCTCATTTCACCTGGATCTACAAGTCCCAAGGCAGCAGTCATCATCATCATCTCCGCATCCAGATTATCAATCATGTGCAGAATTTCTGCCTCCATAATCTTAGGCCGTACAGGACTGCCATATTCCAAGAGACCGTGGTGGCTGAGAAGGACATGGCGCAGGACAATAACCTCTTCCTTACTATCGTCAATTTTCAGCTCCATCAGGGTCTTGGTCAGTTCCTCATCAATCAAAGCGATGTGACCAATAAGATTACCTCGCACAGTGTACTCTGTATTTTCCGGACCGCTGAGTTCAATAACCTTGGCCAAGTCATGAAGCATGATCCCAGCGAACAACAAGCTTTTATTAAGCTGAGGATAAATGTCTCCGATAGCATCTGCCAGCTTGACCATAGTAGCGGTATGAAAGGCTAGCCCCGACTCAAAAGCATGGTGATTGGTCTTGGCAGCTGGATAAGAATAAAACTCCTTGTCGTACTTGCTATAAAGCGAGCGGACCACGCGCTGCCAGACCGAATTCTCAATCTTGAAAATCATCTGAGATAAATAGTCTCGAATTTCTTTCTGGTCAACTGGCGGTTTTTCCTTGAAATCCGCTGGGTCATTGGGCTCTCCAGCCTTAGGAAGACGCAGGGTCAGTTGATTGACCTGGGGTGTGTTATTGTAGACTTCCCGTCGGCCTTGCATGTGCACGACCTTGCCAGCAGTGAATTCTTCAACATTATGCGGTTGAGCATCCCAGAGTTTGCCTTCAATTACCCCTGTATCGTCTTGGAAAGTGAAAGCCAGATAATTTTTCCCAGCTCTTGTCTGACGGACTTCTGCTGACTTGATCAGATAGAAACCTTCAAACAGTTCATCTTTTTTCATTTGATTAATCTTCATTGTTTTCCCTTTCTTCTGAAAAATCAAGTAAGTTCAAATCGAGGTCTTGGTCAGACAGCTCAATATGGCGTAAGGTTCTTTCGATAGCCCCTGTCCGCCGGGTTAAGAGTTCATCAATATTGCCCGAAGCATGCTGCAAGTGCTTTTGCGCCTTGGTCAGAATACCACCGAACTTGTTAAATTCGGATTTGACAGAACCCAGAACCTTGCTGATGTCGTCCGCACTTTTTTGAATATTGAGCGTTTTAAAGCCGACAGACAGTGAATTGAGCAAGGCAGAGAGGGTAGATGGTCCCGCCACCACAATCTGCTCCTCCCGTCGCAAACTGTCAAAAAAGGCTGGGTTGCGGACAACTTCCGAATAGAGACCTTCCGTTGGCAGAAACATAATGCCAAAATTGGTCGTAGCTGGCGGTGCCAGATATTTACTCTTAATATCCTTGGCAAAGCGTTTAACACTTGCTAAGAGAGACTTGCGATAGAGCTCAATTTCTTCCTTGTTGCCAGACTCATAAGCATCTTCCAAACGGTAGTAATCAGCTAGAGGAAACTTAGAATCAATGGGCAGATAGACATATTCATGCTCCGTCTGTCCTGGCAGTTTAATGGCATATTCGACACGCTCGCTGGAGCCGGCCACCGTCACAAACTCTCGCTCATACTGACTGGCCGTCATGATATCCTCGATAATCTGGCCTAGCTGCAACTCCCCTAGAATCCCCCGAGTCTTGGTGTTGGAAAGGACCTTGTTCAGTGTGCCGACATCTCGGGCAACACTCTGCATTTCTCCTAGACCGCGATTAACAGACTCCAATTGCTTAGAAACCGTTTCAAAAGAAGTCTGAAGACGAGTCTGAAGTGTTTTCTCCAGTTTCTCTTCAACAGTCTGCCGCATCTGCTCTAGACGGTTTTCGTTGGACTCTTGAATCTGCCGCATACGCTCGTCAGTTTTATCCCGATTCTTGGTCAGATTGTCACTGATTTCCAAGCGCAGCTCTGTCAAGTTGCGGTGCAAGTCTGTCCTGACCTCGCTCAAGCGGTCACCCAGAGCTAATTCCAGCTCTTTCTGAGACGTTTGCTTTTTCTGACTTTCCTGCTCCAAGCGATAGTCCAACTGATCCGATAGATGATCTGCCTGATTTTCCAAGACTTGCTTTAGCGTCTCGGTCTGCTGACTAAGCTTTTGCCATAAAAGAAAGGTCAGCATTAGATTTCCCAAAAGAATGAGGATGATTATAAACTCCATATCAGCTCCTGTCTTTGCTGTAAATGACGACTGTATAGCCGCTATCAAAGTCCAAATAAATGGGCTTATCTATAAATTCGTTAGAAGCATACACTTTTTTGAAAAAAAAGTTATCTTTATTGAGCGGATATTTGGCGCCCTCAATCGTTAAGGCAGCATCATCCGATGGCAGAAAGGCTAGATAACGCATACCAGTTACCGGCCTGATTTCATGGCGCCCCTTGGGAACATAGGTCAGCAGATTCTGTTCGTCTTCTAGAAAAATCTTTTCCATATATTGTGCAATTTTTTCATTACTGGGCAGGAAGACATTGGCCAAGGCATGATCCAGACGGCCCCCAAAGGCTCCAAAAATAGTCAAACAAGCATCTGGATAGCGCTCAAAACAAGCTAGAACAGCTAACTCCAGGTCCGTATCATCCTTTTCAGGATGGGCCTGAACGACTTCCTTGGCACTATCTTTTATGCGCAGCAATTCTTCCTCGGTCACAGAGTCAAAATCCCCGACAGCCAAGTCAAGACAAACTCCCTGCTCAAGCAGAAAGAGACTTCCACGGTCTACTCCGACTAAAACATCAAAATCTAAGCTAAAATGCTCCAAATTCCCGCCAGCAAACAGTGCAACCTTAGTCATGCAGGGCATCCCGTAAGGTCTGAACTTGATGATTGACATCGCCCTTGAAGACATAGCTACCAGCTACGAAGACATTGGCACCAGCTTCTTTAGCAATTCCAATGGTCTTATCGTCAATACCGCCATCCACTTCAATATCAAAATTCAGCTGATTGACTTCACGCAAGACAACTAATTCACGAATCTTATCCATGGTTTCTGGCAGAAAGGCCTGACCACCGAAGCCTGGATTAACTGTCATCACAAGGACTTGGTCAACCAGATTTAAAACATTTTTGACTGCTTCGACTGGTGTTCCCGGATTAATCACAACACTAGGCTTAACTCCTGCTGCCCGAATCTTCTGCAGTGCTCCGTGGATATGAGGTGTCGCTTCGGCATGGATGCTGATAATATCTGCACCGGCACGAGCGAATTCTTCGATATGGTGCTCAGGATTGGAAACCATCAGATGGCAGTCAAAGACTAGCTTGCTGTGAGGACGCATACTGGCAACAACCCCAGCTCCAAAGCTGATATTTGGTACAAAATGACCATCCATAATATCGATATGGGCATACTCAGCACCTGTTGCTTCTAACTTCTTCAATTCTGCTTCAAAATTAGCATAGTCCGCACTTAGAATTGAAGGGGCAATTTTGAATGATGTCATAGTTTTTCTCCTTATTTAGAATTTTTTTTGGCAACTTTTTTATAAGTTTCCCGACGATTCTCAATCTCGCTGAGAAATTGCAGGTAATTGTCAAAGCGAAAGGACGCTATCTGGCCGGACTCAACTGCTGACTTGACAGCACAAGCTGGCTCGTGAGTATGAGTGCAAGTACGAAACTTACAGGATTGGCTGAACTCAGCAATCTCAGGAAAGGCTTGATTGAGGTCTTCAGCTGTAGTCACCTCGTAATCCAAAGACGAAAATCCTGGCGTATCGGCAATCTTACCGCCGTTTAGATTGTAAAAACTGACAGCCCGTGTCGTATGACGGCCGCGACCCAAACTTTCGGAAATCTCTCCTGTTTCTAACTCTAAGTCTGGGGCGATTTTATTGAGCAGGGTAGACTTTCCGACCCCAGTCTGTCCCATGAAAACAGTGATTTTCCCTGTCAAAAGCGGTAGCAACTCCTCAGTAGCCTTAAGGACCTCATAACCGATGGCCTGATAGGTTTTTACATATATATCCAAGCTCTGCTCATCTTCAAGCAGATCTAACTTGCTGATATAGATAATAGGATGAATCTGTTTATGCTCTAAAAGCACCAGAAAACGATCCAACAGATTGGCATTGAAATCTGGCTCTTTCGCGCTCATGATTACAACTGCCTGGTCAATGTTGACAATCGGAGGCCGCACAAGACTGTTTTTACGCTCTGCTATTTTTAAAATATAGCCTTCCGAGTCTTTTTCAGCTGAAAATTCGACTTCATCACCAACATAAGGTGTCTGCCCTTTTTTGCGAAAGTTACCCCGCGCTCTGGTTTGATAAACCTGTCTGTCCGACTCTACATAATAGAAACCAGCCAGAGCCTTAATGATTTTTCCTTGCAAGATTGCTCCTTAAAAGTTAATACACTCATTATAACAAAAAATGCGAGATTTAGCTTGCTTGTTTTGCATAGAAGGCATTTCTTAAGGTTAGGTTCATTTTTCATAGAAAACAACTACTTTAAAATATTTGGAATAAAACTGGCATGATAAAAGCGAACAAGCTCAAAAGAACCTGTTCGCTTTTTTATATCGAATGAGATGTTTACTGTGATTTTCAGTAAGTCATAAAACTGATTAGCTGCGTTTCGCCTTAGCCATCAGCATTCCTCCTGCGAGAAGCGCTGTTAGGAAGCCAAGAATAGTAACAAGGAGATTTTCTTCCTGACCAGTACGAGGAAGAGTTTTTCCTCCAACTTTCGGAGCTTGACCGCCTGGCTTATTAGTTGAAACCTCTCCTTCAACTGCCACTTTCTTAGCAGGGATGTGACTGAAGGTCAGCTGAGTACCGTTGATCTCAAGCTTGTAGCCATCTGCTGGATCAGCCGCAACGCTATAGACAATTTCCTTGCCATCCTTGTACTTAGGAAGGTCGCTAAAGTTATACTGCCAACCATTTTCTTCTGATACAACCAGTTCTTTGATTGGTTTGCCATCTGCCAAGAGGCGAACAGTAATCTTGGAAGGTCGAACCTTATCTTGATTATCAGCATCTGACCATACCGCAGTTCCCTTAACAGCAATCTGGGTTGGTTTATAGCTATTAGTCAAAGTGAAGCTGCCATCTGTTGCTTGTTCTTGGCTGCTGCTATACCCCTCAACTGTCACTTCCTCAAGGACTGTATAGTTGATTTTCTTGCCCTTCTTATTCTTAGGCAGATCTTTGGACTCAAACTTCCAGTCAGTAGCAGCTGTTACTTCCAGCTCATCTACCACCTTATCTCCGTCCAAAATCTTGACCTTGATAGATGCTGGGCGCTTGCCATCTTGGTTATTGGCATCATCCCAAACCTTTTGACCAGAGACTTTAACGGTTTCTGGAGTGTAGGAGTTGGTAACAGTGAACTTATCAATCTTCGTTTCATACTGAGCAACGGCATCTTCAGTAAGTGTGTAAGCAATCTCTTGACCATTTCTATATTTAGGCAGGTCTTTAGATTCAAACTTCCATCCATTAGCAGCTGTTACTTCAAGTCTATCAACAACAGTGCTTCCATCCATTACTTTAACTGTAATAGATGTTGGGCGTTTGCCGTCTTGATCGTCTGCATCATCCCAGACTTTCTGACCAGAAACTTTCACCTGCTCTGGAGTATGAGAGTTAGTGATTGTCTGACCTTCTACTTTCGGACTGTAACCTTTTTCTTTCAAAACGGCTACTGTTGCATCATCCTCTTTGACAGAGTAAGTGATCTCCTGTCCCTTGTCAAACTGAGGCAGATTGGTGAAGCTTGCTTTCCAAGTGTTAGCAGCTGTCTCATTATCAGCCGTCAAGGTCAATGTCTTACCTGCGACAGCAACTGGCTCTTTACCATTTACTGAGCTATACAGTTGCACTGTGATAGAAGCTGGACGCTTGCCGTCTTGGTTATCAGCATCTTCCCAAACCTTAGTCACAGCATATTCTGTACTTTGAGGAGTGTAAGAATTGGTAATGGTAAACTTATCAATCTTAGTTTGATAGTCCGCAACTGCTTCTTCAGTAACAGTATAGGCAATCTCTTGACCTGCTGCATACTTAGGAAGGGCTTTAGACTCAAACTTCCAATCGTTAGCAGCCGTTACTTCCAACTCATCTACGACAGTATCGCCATTTTTCACCTTAACCTTAACAGAAGCTGGACGCTTGCCATCTTGGTTATCAGCGTCATCCCAGACTTTTTGACCGGAAATCTTGATCATCTCTGGAGTGTAAGAGTTAGTAACTGTGAAATCTTTGATTTCTTTAGTGTAGCCAGCTACATCATCTTCCTCAATAGAGTAATCAATCTTCTGACCATTTTCATAGACTGGCAGATTTTCAAATTTGGTTTGCCATTGATCAGCAGCAGTCACTTCCTTGCTAGCGACTTCTGTCTTGACTCCGCCGACTGTCTTCATCAGCTTAATGTTAATCTTAGTTGGACGTTTGCCGTCTTGATTGTCGCTGTCATTCCAAGTCTTGCTGGCAGTGATTTCTGTCTTCTCTGGTGTATAAGAGTTAGTGATATTGTAGCCGTTGAGACTGGTTGAATAACCTGGAACAGCTTCTTCCGTCACTGTATAGGTAATTCGTTGGCCATCCTTGTAGACTGGCAAGCCAGTAAAGTTGTAAGACCAGCCTTCTGCCTCACCGACTGTTTGTGTATTGACTTTTTGACCGTCAGCTAGCAGATTAACTGTGATAGAAGCTGGACGCTTGCCATCCTGGTTATCACCATCTTCCCAAGTCTTGCTTCCAGACACAGTCGTTGTCTCTGGAGTGTAAGAGTTGGTAATGTTGTAACCATCCACTTTGCTAGTATAACCTGGTACATCTTCCTCACTTACGGTATAAGTGATTTCTTGACCTGATGCATATTTAGGCAGGGCCTTAGACTCATACTTCCAGTCGTTAGCGGAAGTCACTTCCTGCACATCGACAATATCTTGGCCTTTTAAGATCTTGACTCTAACAGCATTTGGACGCTTGCCATCTTGGTTATCTGCATCATCCCACTTCTTCTGACCGGAAATCTTGACCGTTTCTGGAGTGTAAGAGTTGGTGATGTTGTAGCCGTCCACCTTGCTTGTGTAGCCTGATACAGCTTCTTCTGCAACAGTATAAGCAATTTCTTGGCCAGCTGCATATTTAGGAAGAGGATTGGATTCATATTTCCAACCGTTGGCAGCAGTCACTTCCTGTACATCGACAATATCTTGGCCTTTCAAGATCTTGACTCTAACAGCATTTGGACGCTTGCCGTCTTGGTTTTCCGCATCATCCCACTTCTTCTGACCGGAAATTTTGATGGTTTCTGGTTTATAAGTGTTGGTCACTACAAAACCATCAGCAGCATTGCCAGTTACCTGAGATTGATAGTGAGGGACCGCGTCTTCTTCCAGAGAATAAACAACTTCTTGGCCATTTTCATATTTGTTCAAGTTGATGAACTCGGTTGCCCACTGGTCAGCTTCGGTCAGAGTTCTGTTCGCAACTTCTGATTTCTGACCGCCGACTTCTTTATAAAGTTTTACAACAACATTGGCAGGACGTTTGCCGTCTTGATTCTCGGCATCGTCCCATTTCTTGCTGGCTTTGATAGAAATTTTCTCTGGCGTACGAGTATTGGTAACAGTGAGATTTTCCTGATCTACTTCTGGAGCATCGTAACCATCAAGCTGATCTTCACCGATTGTATAGGTGATTTTTTGACCGCTTGCATCAAAGATTGGTAAATCAGTTGTCTGAGCTGTCCACTCCGCATCAGTACTCCCACCAGTTACGGTCACTGTCTTATCAGCTAACTTTTGACCGTTAGCGTAGACATCTACAGCAATAGAAGCTGGACGCTTGCCGTCCTGATTGTTTCCATCTTTCCAAACTTTCTTGACTGTCAGCTTTTTGCTGGCATTTGGATCCACCGTATTCTTGACTGTCTTAACCGCTCCATCAGCCTTGATAGTCACCTTCATCGGATTGCTGTCCAGTACATATCCTTCCGGAGCTGTTACTTCTTCTACTGTGAATTGACCTTTCTTGATTTCTTCACTTGAGAAAGGCTGTGTAGAAACCCGACCGTTAGCATCTGTCGGCGGCAGAGTAATCTCTTCACCGCTAGGAGTTGTCACCTTAAAGACAGCACCTTCCAGCATTTTGCCAGTCTTAGAATCTTGCTTGTAGAGAACCAGACTGTTGCTGATATCCGCTGTAATGACACCGCCTTCTGTAATCCGGCTGCTACGCTCTACTGTAGAACTCGTCTGACCAGGACGGTCATCTCTGAATGGCAGTTTTGTATTATCAACTTCCATCTCAGCCGTATTGGATACTAAAGAACCATCAGCAGGTGAAGTTGTCATATAGTTCAACATAAAGGCACGATTGCCTGGGTTATTGATGGTTAGAGTAAACTCTGTATAAGTGTCATTATAGGCAACCGTATAATCTTGACCTTCTTTCAAGATAACAGAATTCGCAATACTTGATAAACTCTGTGTGTACTCCCCTTGGCGAAGGACAAGTTGCTCCGGAACGAATTGCATTGGTGCACTGCTATCTGGAATGACATCCTTGATAACAATCGGAGAATTATAAGTCTTTTGCTGAGTATTGATACGAACAGTCCAGTTGTGCGAGTAGTCACCGCTCTTTCCTAGAATAGCCGAATTATATGGCTTCTTAGCAATGACTCCTCCAATCTTAGCGTAGTTTTCACCGGCTGTTGAAAAACTGCTCTGTTTGCGCTCGTTAATAGTTACCTTATGGCTCATCGCCCCTTGAGTTTCCTCAGGCTTATAATTCCAGTCTTGCTCAGCGCCTACTGTTGTCGCCTGAAAATCAAAGAAGAAACTTCCTCTTACTCCACTGGCAGTTGTCTTAGACTTGTAATCGGCCAAATTCTGAATAGTAACCGTAATCAGACCGCCCTTACCCGAACCATTCGACGTCATCTTAGCAGCTCCAAGCTGGACCTGCGTTTCATTATCCGTCAGGGTAAAGGTTGTACCATTAGCAATGGTTGCACCGTTTGGTACTGTAAAGGTAAAGGTGTCCCCATCCTTGAGCTGGTTATCGTATGCAGACAAATCAAAAACTAGCTCATAACGATAATTCCCCCCTTGAACCAAATTATAAGCACCATTAACCTTGGTTGCTTCGCGGCCATTAGAGTGGTCCCAGATTTTAATATCTGTAATTGCATTCTTCAAAGCATCTGCTTGAGCAGTTGCTGTAAACAGCTTCAAATCCAGCAAAAACAGAAGGGGCAACATCAAAAACAGCAGCCATTTTTTCAGTTTCATAACATTCTCCTTTTTTATTTCGTTACCTAAATAAGTAATTAATCTAATTGTAACAAATACTTGCTATAATGGCAATATCATAGAACTATTTTAGTAAAGAAAAAATAGAAATTTTCTGCTTTTTTCATACAGTGAAAAAAACTGATATTCTCTATTGGCATTTTCACAAAAATAAGTTATAATAGAATCTCAAGCGGAGGTGGTGGAACGGCAGACACGCATGCTTCAGGCGCATGTGCCCGTACGGGTGTGAGGGTTCAAATCCCTTCCTCCGCATAAAAAGTAATCCTATCATGATTGATAGGATTTTTTGTTATTATGAAGCAGAATTACACTGCT
>CAUSZI010000062.1:0-11354 GCA_963536045.1 uncultured Streptococcus sp. | reverse complement strand
CCGCCTGTCAGGTAAAAGAGCAAATACTTGCCCCGACGGCCAATCTTTTCAATGGTCTGACCTGGTAAGTCGTGGACAAAGCTATCCACTCCCGTACCAATCATCTTAGCATAGCGAACCCGCACCTGCCCAATCGTCTTGCCAACAACCAAACGCTCCAAACCGCGCCGAACCGTTTCCACTTCAGGTAATTCAGGCATAAAGCTCCTTTCTTAGTATTCTCAATATCAAAGCCCTATAGCAAAGCTGTCCGAAAAATACTCATCCAGCATCAGGCGGTGTTTATCCGATACATTTTCCAACTCTGCTATTTCTTCTTTAGAAAAAAAGCCTAACCGCAGTGTTTCCTCATTATGAAAATTGGAAATATCAAAATTCTCCAGTGCCTGCAATTCATACAGAAAGACAACCGTCTGCACTTTGTCCCCATTAGGATAAGATTCATCAAAATTAGTGTAAACATTCATCAAGCGCTTGGCTTCAACAGCAATACCAGTCTCTTCGTAAAATTCACGCACGGCTGCTTGCAGAGAAGTCTCCCCGAGCTCCATAGCTCCACCAGGAATCGCCCATGTTTTCTTATCACCTCGCAACTGCAGAAGCACACGACCTTCCTCGTCTGCCAGAATCCCACCAGCAAAATTCAAGATAACCTTATCATGCCCCACCTTGGAGCGAATATAGGAAATATAGTCCATATCAAAATCCTTTCAATTTCTCTGGAAAGGCAGCGTTTTGAAAGAAATAGCCTAGTAGCTGAATATGCGTATCCACATCACTAAAAAGCCAAGCATGCCCTTTGTCAGGATAATAGACCCATTCAGACCTAGCATTTTTCTGCGCCAACATGCGGTGCCAGCCATGAATAGTTTCGGATTTTTTCCCACCTGAAACAAAGAAAGCAGGATTGGAAAGATTTATATCAACTATAAATCTGATCTCCTTATCCTTCGTCATCAAGAGATAAAATCTCCAAGTACATATCCAATCTTTCATTGATATATTTGGCAAATAAATCCTCCATTGCCGATAAACTTCCTTTTGAATGAAAGTCATCAAATGCTTGGTAATAGGATAATCTATCCGTAAATTTTATATCAATCGGTGGATAGCCCGCCTTCATCAACTCAAAATTCACCAAGAGCCTACCTGTTCGGCCATTGCCGTCAATAAACGGATGGATACTCTCAAAGGAAATATGAAACTGAGCTAGTTTGGTCACCATATTTTCCTGACTTACAGCATAGTCCACTAGGAGTTTTTCCATCAATGGAGCAATCATATACGGCTGAGCCGGTTCATTGGCTGCTCCCATGATGCGCACTGGGACTCTCCGATAAATGCCTCGGTCATTTTTTTTATCCGCTAATACTAGATAATGAATATCCTTTATCATCTGTTCCGACAAAGGCTGGTTCTCCTCAACAAGCCTTTGAACATACTGAAAAGCTTCTTGATGACCGATTGCCTCCATATGATCTTTTAAAGGCTTTTGGTCAATGGTCAATCCACGCAGGACCAAATCTGTCTCTCGCAAGGTCAGAGTATTGCCCTCAATGGCATTTGAGTTATAAGTATATTCGACTGTGAACTCTTCATTCAGCCGCTCCAGCTCTCCATCCGTCAAAGGGCGAAGTTTTGATAACTGCATCATCTTTTCATCAATCGAAGGCAAGAGACTATCTGCTTTCTTATAACGGCCATCTGCTGGCTTTCTGGCATCAGAGGGAATCCTCCACAAACGCCCTTCTTGGACAGCACCCGGAATCTTTCCCTGACTGCACAGAGACCGAACTCGACGATCAGAAATCCCCCAGAGATCAGCTGCCTGCCTCACTGTCATATACATGAGCACTCCTCACTTTCTCCCTCTATTATACCATAGTCCGGAACAATATGAGGAATAACGGAACAATGTTTGCAGATTAACGGAAGGATAGCAACTATTTAATAACGTAATATCAACAATTTTCTATCTTGCTGCTAGTTCGTAGTAAAAAGAGATAACAAAATGTTATGCTCTCTTTCACCGCTATTTCAAACATAATTTTTCCAAACTTGCTTAGAAAACCTCAATACTCCTTCTTATTATAGCCAAAGTCCGCCAAGTCCAACTTCTTGTCCCGCCAGTTTTTCTTGACCTTGACCCAAGTTTCTAGGAAGACCTTATCCCCCAGCATAAGCTCAATATCGCGCCTAGCCATAGAACCGATTTTCTTAAGCATGGATCCGCCTTTGCCGATGATAATGCCTTTTTGGCTGTCACGCTCCACCATGATGGTCGCTCGGATATGGACCTTGTCCGTCTCCTCGTCTCGCTTCATACTGTCAACAACCACTGCGACTGAGTGGGGAATTTCTTCTCGTGTCAGCATCAAAACCTTCTCCCGAATCATCTCAGACACCAGAAAACGCTCCGGATGATCGGTAATCTGATCTTCTGGGAAATACTGGAAGCCTTCCTCCAAATTCTCACTGAGGATGTCAACCAGACGAGAAACATTATTACCCTGCAGTGCGGAAATCGGCACGATATCTTTGAAGTCCATCTGCTGGCGGAAATCATCAATTTGAGCTAAAAGCTGATCCGGATGGACTTTATCAATCTTATTAACCACCAAAATAACTGGCACCTTAGCCGCTTTCAGGCGTTCGATAATCATGTCATCGCCCTTGCCACGCGGCTCATCAGCCGGCACCATGAAGAGGATGGTATCCACCTCACGCAGGGTGCTGTAAGCTGCTTCCACCATAAAATCACCTAGAGCCGTCTTAGGCTTATGGATTCCCGGCGTATCGATAAAGACAATCTGCTCCTTATCCGTCGTGTAAATCCCCATAATCTTATTGCGAGTGGTCTGAGCCTTATCGCTCATGATGGCAATCTTTTGCCCCATAACATGATTCAAAAAGGTTGATTTCCCAACATTAGGACGTCCTAAAATAGCTACAAAACCTGATTTAAAAGTCATTATTTTACCTCTATTATTTCCATTAAAACAGCAGAAAATCGGCAGTCTCCCCCGATTTTCAAATCTTTAAAAAATCCAGTCCCAAATCTTGGGAACAAAAATAATCAGCCCCGTCACAACAGCAAAGCCAGACACGACCAGAACAGCTCCCGCCGCCATGTCCTTGGCATTCTTTGCCCGCATAGAAAAGTGGTAATCGCTGGCCAGATCCACGACATTTTCAATAGCAGAATTGACAATCTCAAAGGCAATGACCAGAAAAATGCTCAAAAAGAGAAAGAGCCATTCTATCGCGGACAAGTCAAAAATCAGTCCCGCAACTATCACTGCCAAAGCCGAAAGGACATGCTTGCGCAGATTGCGCTCCTCTTTAAAGGCTGTAAAAATACCAGTTAAAGCAAATTCCAAACTCGAGACCACATCTCGATTTTTCCATTTGCGTTTGTTATTTCCTTGTGAGTCCATAAGCAGTTAAAATTTCTTCCTGTAAACCAAACATTTCTGCTTCTTCTTCCGGCGTATAGTGATCATAGCCGTTGATATGCAGAAAACCATGCACTACCAAAAAGCCCATCTCCCGCTCAAAGCTGTGGCCGTATTCTTCAGCCTGCTCACGCGCCTTGTCCACTGAAATGAACAACTCACCGATATAGGCATCAAAATCCTCCAACATCTCAGCCAATTCAGGATGGTCCAGCAAATCCTCCTCGTCAACAGTGATGTCCAGCTCAGGCTTATACTCCAAGCTAATCACATCCGTCGGCCGATCCGTATCTCTATATTCCAAGTTGAGTTCATGACTGCGCGCATTGCTGACAAAAGTCACAGCCATTTCCTTATTTTCCTTGCCCGTTTTCTGGGCCGCAAACTCCAAAATTTCCCGGGTCTGTTTAAGAATCTCTTCCGAAACCTGACCCGTTTCATCTACCATTTCGATATACATATCTTACCCGCTTTGCTAGTATTACCTTATTATATCATATTTTGACTCACTTTAGGGTGCCGAGGGCAGGGTTTTGGAAAATAGCAGAGCAGATTTGTCAACCTCTCACTGTAAAGACAAAAGCAGCTATTTTTATTATGTTCTTTCCCGAAACTTTGCCTTTCACTACCTACTATCATTGACAAAAAGAAATGGCTGGGAAAACCCAACCTTGTCCTACAAGATGCTAATTGCTGACAAAAACATCACGTTTAAATCAATGAAAGTAAATAAATTGTTTTCTTTTATAGTTTTAATATTCTTCTATAAACTTTTTGGGCGAATTTTGGGTTTTAATACGATTTTATTTTAAATCAAACAAAAAAGTCCAGACCAATTGGCCGAGACAGTGTATTATTTAAAAGTATCTTATAATGCTAATTGCCGGGATCGAACCGGCGACCTCATCCTTACCATGGATGCGCTCTGCCAACTGAGCTAAATCAGCGTACCTATCTAATATATCATGTAGATAGGTGCTTGTCAATATCCTTTCTCATTTTTTTGCAAAATAATCTTCCCTAGTCAGATAGTAATGAACCCGTGTCACAATACGGCCTTTCTCATGTTTGTCTAGTGATGCGTAAGGCTCTTCGTGGGAATATTTCATACCAGACTTGACCATAACCCTGCCAGATGCTCGATTGTCCACATCGTGCAGCGCTACAAGTTTGTTCATCCCGATTTGCTCAAAAGCCAGCTTGATTACTGCGCGATTGGCCTCTGTCGTATAACCCTGATTCCAGTATTTTTTATTGATTACATAGCCGATAGCTGCCGTTTTCAAGTCCAGCCTGATCTTATGCAGGTCAATAGTCCCGATGAATTCGCCGCTATCTTTCAATTCTATTCCCCAGCGTCCCAGAGGATTGGCCAGATAAAAGAGAGCGATATTATTGCGTGTTTCTTCCAGACTTTTATTTGTCTCAAAGGTATAGCGAGTATTTTCCTCATCTGAAGCGTACTCAAACATCGCAGGGGCATCGTCCAAGGTCACCGGACGCAGAATCAACCGCTTAGTTTCCAGTCTGGCATGATGAGCCAGTTTGACATAGATATTTTCCATCAGGACCTCCTAGATTTTCTTAACAGAATAGCACAATCCACTGATGAAAGCAAACCGCTCCGATTTTTTCTTGATTTTTGAAACGTTTTCCTATACAATAAAAACATCTTAAAAAAGGAGCATATTTTTTATGTTAATCGGTATTCCAAAAGAAATCAAAAACAATGAAAATCGCGTCGCTCTGACACCAGCTGGTGTTCATAGTCTCGTTGGCAAAGGCCATGAAGTTCTGATTGAGACAAATGCGGGGCTGGGATCTGGTTTTACAGATGCAGACTACCAAAAGCAAGGTGCAAAAATCGTCCCTACTGCTGCAGAAGCGTGGGCAGCTGAGCTAGTGGTCAAGGTCAAAGAACCTCTGGCAGCTGAATATGGCTTCCTCCGTGATGACCTCTTGCTCTTTACCTACCTGCATATGGCTGCCGCTCCTGAGCTAGCAGATGCTATGACTAGTGCTAAGACAACCGGTCTGGCTTACGAAACTGTCCGCGATCAAGATGGACAACTGCCACTCTTGGTACCTATGAGTGAGGTAGCTGGCCGGATGGCTGTCCAAATCGGAGCCCACTTCCTGACTAAGCGTGAAGGCGGATCTGGCGTACTTCTAGGCGGTGTACCGGGCGTTCCAAAAGGAAAAGTTACCATCATCGGCGGCGGTGTCGTAGGTACCCATGCCGCTCGTATCGCTCTAGGATTGGGTGCTCAAGTGACTATTCTGGATATCAGCGCTAAGCGTCTGTCTGTCCTAGAAGATGTCTTCGGTCATCAAATCCAGACCCTCATGTCTAATCCTTTCAATATCGAAGCTAGCGTTCGAGAGGCAGATGTCGTGATTGGTGCCGTCCTCATCCCTGGGGCTAAAGCTCCAAAACTGGTGACAGACGATATGGTTAAGCAAATGCGTCCAGGCTCTGTCATTGTTGACGTAGCCGTTGACCAAGGCGGTGTCATTGAAACAGCCGACCGTGTAACGACTCACACCGAGCCTGTCTATGAAAAACATGGTGTCCTCCACTATGCAGTTGCTAATATCCCTGGTGCTGTTGCCCGCACTTCTACTATCGCCCTGACCAATGTCACTCTTCCTTATGTTGAAGCCTTGTCAGAAAAAGGCTTCAAGCAAGCCATTGCAGATGACCAAGGCCTGCGCCAAGGTGTCACAACCTACCAAGGTCACATCACCAGCCAACCAGTTGCAGAAGGCCTCAACAAGGACTACACATCTATTGACGAACTCGTTTAGTTGATTATTTCAACTTTAAAACCAATCGCACAAAAAAGAGCAGAAATAAATCTGCTCTTTTCGTATGCTATTTCATTTCTTCTGGCTCAGTTGCGCCTCTTTAACAGGAGTTGGCTCATAAGCTCGGATAATCTCTGCCACCACTGGATGACGAACGACATCCTTAGCCGAGAAATGCACAAAGTCGATCTGGGAGATGTTCTTCAATTTCTCCTGAGCATCAATGAGGCCCGACTTAACATTGCGAGGCAAGTCAACCTGACTGATGTCTCCATTGACAATCATCTTGGACTGGAAGCCCAGCCGTGTCAGAAACATCTTCATCTGCATGATGGTGGTATTTTGAGCCTCATCCAGAATCACAAAGGCATCATCCAGCGTCCGCCCCCGCATATAAGCTAGGGGCGCAATCTCAATGATTTCTCGCTCCATGAGACGCGTCGTCTGATCCTTACCCAAAATCTGATACAAGGCATCATAGACCGGACGCAGATATGGATCCACCTTTTCCTTAAGGTCACCAGGCAGAAAGCCCAGACTCTCACCAGCTTCTACAGCCGGCCTTGTCAGGATAATTCGCTTGACCTGCCCACGCTTAAGAGCAGTCACGGCCAAGGTCACCGCCAGAAAGGTCTTCCCTGTTCCGGCTGGCCCGATACCAAAGACGATATCATGATTTTTAACACTATCCACATAGATTTTCTGACCAAGTGTCTTGACCCGAATCGGTTTGCCATAGCTGTCCTTGATGATCTCTTCTTCGTAAAGAGCCACAAATTTATCAAGCTCGTCATTCTTGACCATTGTAATGGCTGTCACAACATCGGGTGTACCAATGATCATGCCACGATTGACCAAGACCAACAGAGCCTGAATGACCTGTCGAGTCTCCTCGCAGGCAGCCTCCGTACCCAAAATCTGCACAATCTCGGTTCGGGCATGGATGGTTACCTTCAATTCCTGCTCCATTAGGCGCAGATGGCGTTCATTAGAGCCAAAGAGATGAAAAGCATCATCTGGATGACCCAGTTTCAATTCTACTGAATGTTCCTGCAAACAAAGAACCTCTCTATTTTATTTTTTTGAATGAATTATCTTTATTATATCAAAGCAAACAGAAAATGACTATTCCCAGCAATTATCTGCTTAATGAGCCTGATACTCTTCCCAAATCGCATCAAACTCACCCAAGTTAAAGGAAAAATTTGCATGCTCCTCCAGAAAACGACTGACCTCATCAAAATCATCCGTATGCTTGGGAAAGGCCGTATCCTGAAAAGCTAAGTCCGCCAAAATAGCCTTGGGTTCCTTGCTCTTAGGATTGCGCTCTGTCATCAGCCAGCTGTAAAAAGATTTTCTCATAGGTTCCTTTCATTTCTTTAAGATCGTATCCTTCCAGGCATAAACTCTAGATACGAGACTCTCTATCCTCGCACCAACTCTGTTCCAGTCGGGTCCTGCTTGATTTTACCAGCTTTCATCAGCCCACCCAGAGCTTTTTTAAACTGGCCTTTGGAAATGCCAAAGGTAGCCTTGATGTCGTCTGGTGAAGACTTGTCGTTCAAGGTCATAAAGCCGCCATTGCTCTCCAGGTAGGTCAGAATCATCTGAGCATCGTTTTCCAGCATTTCAAAGGAACGAGGCTTGAGGGAGAGGTTAAGGGTGCGGTCTACTTCACGGAAGCCAATCACCCGTGCGTCCAAGACCTGACCGAGACGAGGCTCTGCATAGCGCTCACTTGGATGGATGAAGCCCAACATATTATTTTCCGGCAGGTAGACAAAGGTGCCGGAAAGCTTGAGCCGATAGACGATGGCCGGCCAGTTTTGGTTCTGCATGTTATTATAAGCAGGGCGAGCCAGACGCTGAAAATCCTCCTGATAAGCCAGTTGGCCCCAGATGCGATCTTTCTTGTCCACATCCAGACGGATATAAAGGCGGTCGCCCTTCTTAGGCCAGAGTTCCTTGATCTCTGGCAAGATATCTAATGACACGACAATCTGCTTATCCGGCAGACCGGTATCGACAAAGACGCCTAGATCCTTGCGAACCTCCGTTACTGTTCCCCAGCCAAACTGCTCTTGAGTAGCCGTGACTTCAAGAGTTGTCAGACGAAGCTTCTGCTTCATATCGCTGTAGGCAAAACCTTTGACAGACTGCCCTAACTCATGCGCCCCCTCTTCCTTAGAAAGAGCGTAAACCTGACCGTCCTTTTGAACAAAGTAAAAGCGATCATTTTCATCCGTGATGATACCCACGATGAAACTGGCAAGATTTGTATTCATATAGACCTATTTTCTACCTTGCTTCTTCAAACGGGGCAAGGATTTTTGATGTTAAAACAACTCAGTCAGCCAAAGCCAACTGAGTTTTGATTCTGATAAAAATGTTAAACTTCTAAAAGTTCTTTTTCTTTATTTGCTGTCATCTCATCGATATGTTTGACAGCATCGTCCGTTACTTTTTGAATATCCTTTTCCAAAGTCTTCAATTCATCTTCAGTGATTTCTTTGGCTTTTTCCTGCTTCTTAGCTTCGTCCATAGCATCGCGGCGGATGTTACGGATAGCAACTTTAGCATTTTCACCGACTTTTTTCACTTCTTTAGCCAAGTCACGACGGGTTTCCTCTGTCAGAGCTGGAATGACCAGACGAATCACAGAGCCATCGCTAGCTGGCGTAATTCCAAGATCAGAAGCATTAAGCGCACGCTCAATGTCCTTGATAGAAGATTTGTCAAAAGGTGTCACCAAAAGAACACGCGCTTCCGGAATCGTAATAGAAGCGATTTGATTGAGCGGAGTTTCTACTCCATAGTACTCAACATGGATGCGGTCCAAAAGGCTGGCATTGGCGCGACCTGCACGGATGCTGCCAAATTCACGAGCCAGACTTTGGTGCGAGTGGATCATTCTTTCTTTTGCTTTTTCTACAATTGCATTTGCCATGAGTTTCTAATCTCCGTTCTTATAAATTATTTGATACTGTAGTTCCGATTTGCTCGCCGATAACAACGCGTTTGATATTGCCCGGCTCATTCATATTAAAGACAACCAAGTCAATGTCATTGTCCATAGACAGGGTCGAAGCCGTTGAGTCCATAATCCGCAGTCCCTTACTGATGACATCCCGGTGGGTCAGTTCATCAAACTTAACAGCGGTCTTGTCTTTCTTAGGATCGGCATTGTAAACACCATCCACGCCATTTTTAGCCATGAGAATCGCATCTGCTTCAATCTCTGCTGATCGCAAGGCAGCGGTTGTATCGGTTGAAAAATAAGGAGAACCAATACCTGCACCGAAAATTACGATACGGCCTTTTTCCAGATGACGAAGGGCTCGACCTCGGATGTAAGGCTCAGCTACTTGCTGCATAGCAATCGCTGTCTGCACGCGCGTGTCAACACCTACCTGCTGCAGCGAATCCGCCATGACTAGCGCATTCATGACAGTGCCCAACATACCAGTATAGTCGGCCTGCACGCGGTCCATGCCCGCTTCTGCTGCCGGCTCACCCCGCCAAAGGTTTCCGCCTCCGATAACTAGAGCAATCTGAACTCCCAAATCGTGAACTTCTTTGATTTCTTCCGCCATCTTCTGAACGGTTTGAATATCAATACCAACGCCTTTTTCACCAGCAAGAGCTTCACCTGACAACTTAATCAAAATACGCTTATACTTAGGTTCTACCATTTTTTTACTCCTTATTTTATCTGTACTATTTTACCACATTTTGTGATTTTTATATAGTTAAATCACCGAAATTTTTCTTTTTTCCTTTTTGCAAAATAGCAGAGCAGACTAGCTCATTTCACAAAAAAACCAGCCCCATCATAAGATAGGACTGGGAAGTAAAAACTTCAATCATTTTTCACATAATCCACTCACTACTTGAGCGACTGTTTCCTTTCACGCTTAGCCAAAATTGGCAGGATGACACCCAGACTGATCAAGACGATTGGCGTCAGGATATTTGTCAAGAGAGAGAATTGCCAGCCAGCTGGGTCTTTGGCAAAGTCTACTTTGGGAACCATCCCTAAAATGCAGGCAAAGGCTGTAAAGAGGAAGCACCAAGCTCCGATGGCAAAGCCAACTTTTGGATTTTTGGTAAACTTGTACTCGGCATCCTTGTACTTCTTCCAGGCCTTGTTCAACATCATGTAGGCCAGGAATACCCAGAGATACCGCATTGGCATAACGATGGAGTTGAGGTTGGTCATCCATTTGACCAGACCGTCAATTTCTTTGATTCCAAAGATAGGCAGAATAATTAGTAAGCTAACCAAAATCCCAGTCAGGATGTAACCGTTAATTAGGACTCCTTTTGATGTCCGCTTGCGCAGCCAACTTGGGACAAACTCTTCATCGGCATTATTGAGCATGATTTGCAGAGGCGCGTCAATAGAGAAAGCCAGTGCAGCAATCTGTCCAACCATGTTGGTCAGGGCATAGATGACTACTAGTACATTGCCCACTCCCCAGTAGTTGCCCAGCTTTTGGAAGGCTTGGTAAGCGCCGTTTCGCATCAGGTCTTCAGGAATATTGCTGCCATCAAAAAGCATGCCCATAGCTATAGAGCCTAGGATAGCAGATGCACCAACCATGACAGCCATGACAATCATCCCCTTTGGAAATTCCTTGGCTGGATTGCGTGTTTGGTTAACGTAAGGAGATATTTTCTCAGCCCCGCCGACCGCAAAGACTAAGAGGGAGATAGTCGTGAAATAAGAGAAGTCAAAGTTGGGAATGTAAGTGCTAAGCTTATCCATATTAGCCGTCGCAAACTGCATGTCAGGTTTGATAAAAGGTGCCCCGACTGCTAAGAGGACAAAGAGGAAAGACATAATCAGCATGGCACTTCCTGCCAAGCCCCCAATCACCTTGAGCGTGGACAGCCCCTTGGTAGACAAGTAGAGAAAGGCACCGAAAATCAGCAAGCTAAGAATAACAATCCAGTGAATATCAAGACTGCTCAAAAAGTCGCCATTTCCCTGAATAGCCCAGCCCAGCGGAATCAAGACTCCCTGAGGTTTCTGAGCTAGATAAGGAATGTGTACCACCCAGTAAGTCCAGGCCGCAAAATAAGCCAGCC
>CAUSZI010000061.1:0-11834 GCA_963536045.1 uncultured Streptococcus sp. | reverse complement strand
CAGGGGCTGTATGGACAATACCAGTACCAGAGTCAGTCGTAACGTGGTCACCCAGGATAACAAGTTCATCTACAGCAGTATCCCATGGGTGAACTGTCACGATGTGGTTTAATTCTTGACCACGGTAAGTATCCAAAACTTGAACATCGGCCCAGCTAAATTTCTCAGATAGGCTATTCAACAATTCAGACGCTACAATAAACTTGCGACTTTCACCCGCAGGCTGGACCAAAACATAGTCAATATCTGCTCCAACTGTCAAACCACGGGAAGCTGTAATGGTAAATGGAGTTGTTGTCCATACGACGATGTAAGTATCTGTGTCCAATACTCCTTTACCATCTTTGACGCGGTTAGCATAGTAAAGAGAGGTGGAAACCAAATCATGGTATTCAATTTCCGCTTCAGCCAAAGCTGACTCAGAAGACCAAGACCAGTAAACGGGCTTAGCACCACGGTAGATATAGCCTTTCTTAGCCATTTCACCAAAGACACGGATCTGAGCGGCTTCATAGTCAGATGTCAAGGTTACATAAGGATTTTCCCAATCACCAGAAACTCCCAAACGCTTGAAATCTTCTTTTTGCTTTTCGACTTGGCTAAGCGCATAGTCCCTACACATATTGAGGTAGTCTACCAAGTCTAGCTCTTTGCGCTTAATGCCTTGCTTTGCCAACACCTGCTCAATCGGAAGACCATGCGTATCCCATCCTGGAATGTAAGGTGCATAGTAGCCAGCCATAGACTTTGAGCGAACAATGATATCTTTGGAAATTTTATTCATGGCATGGCCGACGTGAATATTACCGTTAGCATAGGGAGGCCCATCATGCAAGATAAAGTGCGGCTTGCCCTCGTTCAGTTCCTGACGACGCTGATAAAGCTTAGCTTCATCCCATTCCTTCTGCCAGATTGGCTCCTTATTTGGAAGACCGGCCCTCATAGGAAAAGCAGTTTTTCCAAGGTTAAGTGTTTCTTTCAGTTTCATTCTATTCCTCTTTATTTTTAAAAATTACAAATTAAAAACCGCAAACTTCTCCAAAAAGGACGAAAATTCGCGGTACCACCTTTGTTTAGGCAAGACAATAGCATAATGCTCCTCTTGCCCCTCTTTGTCCGTAACGTGGACTGCCGTCTCATCCTACTGATTTCAGACGAAAGTTCTGTAAAATGATAGCCCAAGCAAGATGGACTGCAGATCTCTCACCATCATCTGCTCGCTGAAAGTATTTTGCTTGGTCTGTGTTTTTACAATCTTAGTTTCTTTAAAAATTATAAAATATTTACTGGAACTTTTTGTTCCCCATTTGTATCATCATCGTGATGGTCAGCTTCTGAGTTTTCCTCAGCTGCATGAGCTTCTATATCTTCATCGCTAAGCGGAGAAAAAGCTTGGGTCGCAGCTAATTCACGGTTAGCAGCTTCAATGCGCTCTTGCAACTCAGCCATTTCTTCTGGAGAAAATTGACGAGTCACATCCACTTCTTCCTCACGAACAACTGCTTCTTCTCCCAGAACCTCCGATACAACTTCCTTGAAGGCCTCATCGCTGGTCTGCAGGTAAGTAGCTGTCGGACGCAGGATTTCTTCCCATTCAGATGAATTTACAATGCTGAGTTGGCTCTCAATGGTTGATTTCAAGCGTTGGTGGAAGACACGTGTTTTGTTTTTCAGTTCTTCTGTTTCAATGGCTACTTTCTTAGCATTGTCAGCCGCCTGACGCAAAATTTCATCAGCCTTGTACTTAGCTCCATCCAACAAATGCTGCGCATCCTGCTCTGCCTGACGGACAATATTTGTAGATCGCTCATTGGCAGCAACTTTAACGCGCTCAGCCGTA
This sequence comes from uncultured Streptococcus sp., assembly GCA_963536045.1. Taxonomy (GTDB): domain Bacteria; phylum Bacillota; class Bacilli; order Lactobacillales; family Streptococcaceae; genus Streptococcus. The sequence goes on along the minus strand of CAUSZI010000061.1, from coordinate 9,994 downwards.
TCTTGAGCAATCAAAACAGACTGGCTGAGAGAGTCTTTCATCTCATCAAAATAAGTCAGACGTTCTTCCAGATTACGAATTTTTGCTTCTTTTTCGTGGTTTTCACGAACCAGGTCTTCATAATCACGGACAACGATGTCAAGGAATTCATCTACCTCTTCAACATCATAGCCTCTAAACTTGGTTCCAAAGGATTTATCTTTAATTTCTAATGCTGTAAGTGTCATAGTTCCTCCTCATTTACTAGCTAATAATTCAACGGTTAACTTATGTTTTCCATTCTTGGAAAGGCCATTTTCTCTTAAAACCTTAAATCTTCCAAATCGTCTAACGCTAATCAAGTCTTCAAGCCCGACCTGCTGGCTGGGATTGTCATTAACAGCATAGTTCATTTTCACATGCTTGCCAGAAATTAGCTGAGCAGCCTGGCTCCTTGATAACTTAAAGGTGCTGGCTACCAACTTGTCCAAGCGAAGACTAGATGCTAAAATTTCTCTGGTGGCAGACTGCTTCTGCTCTTTCAGCTGCTCTGCAAAGGAAACTTCCTTTAGTTTGACAGGCATCTTTGCAATTTTAGACACATGATCTATAAAATACTGGGCCAGTCTCTTATCTACAAAGAGCTGAGCGCGCTCTCCAACCACAAGAATATCGCCAAAGGTCCGTCTTTCAATCCCTAATTGATTAAGCAAGGTTCCCATAATCTGCGAATGACTGATTTTATAAAATTTGCTTGCATAGGAAATTTCCAGCAAGCTCAATTCAAAATCATCCATATTCAGTTGGTAATAAGAAGGCGCCACAAGAACTCTTGCCAGTTCACTTGGAAAATAATCCGAACTAGCAAAGACTTGCACACCATATTGCTTGCCAATATTCTTCAGGATTGAGACCTGATGGGGATTCAGAAAAGACGTTGTTTCAAACGCATAGGTATCTTGAACCCGCTGAAACAGCTCCAGACTCCTATCAATAAACTCTCGATCCTCATGCGAAAAGTGTTGATATAAATCTTTCATCATAATAACATTAGTAAGACGCTTATTAAATAAAAGACCACACGATTTAAAAGGTTTAAAGCCAGAATTGCAACCCAAACGGTAAAGTCCAGCCCCGCAAACTGCAAGGGAAGACGGCGGAAAAGTTTTAAATACGGTTCTACAATTCGTGTTAGAAACTCTCCGAATTTGGTTTGATAAGCTCCTGGAAACCAAGATAGAAGTGCATAGACAATCAAGGCAATGCTATAAAGATCGAAAAGATTAGAGATGGCACGAATTACAAAATATAACATATCTCTTATCTACTGCGCTTCATATCAAAGTCGAATTCGCTGATTTCAACATCGTTAGGCAGGCGGATATCTTCCACATTTACCACTACATTAATCGGAGTCAGCAAATACATAGTGCTTGCAACTTTTTTCAAATTTCCAGCCAAGACATAACGAGCACCGTCTAGGTAGTCTAAACAACGTCGAGCCTGTACCTCAGTCATATACTGGAAGTCAATCAGGATGCTTTCATTGGCCAAAAGCAGGTCAACAATTTCAGTCGCTTCCTCATATCTCCTCGGATAGCGAACATCAATCGTAATCTTCTCATCCGCATTTGCACGGTGCTGAGCCAATTCCTGCTGACGTGCATGCAGTCTGGTAATATTCTCTGTCGAAGATTTCTGTTGTGGCTGTGGTTTAGGCTGTGGCTTAGCCGCAGCAACCGGACGAGGAGCTGGCTTGCTCTCTCTAACTGGCTTAGGCTGAACCAATTCAGGCTTCTGCTTAACAGGCGCTGCAGGTCTGCTGACAGTCTGCTCCTGAACCTCAGTCTCATCTCCATCTTCTGTAAAATAATCTATAAATTTATCAAATCTATCTTTTAATGACATATTTCTTTCCTATTTAAAAAATGCTGTACCAATTCTGACATAGGTCGAGCCATGGGCAATTGCTTCAGGATAATCACGGCTCATTCCCATGCTTAATTCAGAAAAGGGCATATTATTTAACTGTTTCTTTTTTAATTCTTTTTGTAGTTGATGAGCCTTTTCAAAAATTTGGTTCAGCTCCTCATGACTAGCTTCAAACGGAGCCATAGTCATCAATCCCACAATTTGAACATTTTCTAATTTTTCAAATTCAGGCAGGACAACTTCAAGTTCTTCAATCAAAAAGCCATGCTTGCTCTCTTCTTTAGAAATATTCACCTGCAGGAAACATTTAATCACATGTTCAGCTCGTTTGTCAATCTCCTTGGCCAATTTTACAGAATCTAAAGCGTGAAAGTAATCAACATAGTTAATCACATCCTTGACTTTTCTCCTCTGCAAACTGCCGATCAGGTGCCAGATCAGATTCTCATCTTTCAGAGCATGGTATTTATCTAGAAATTTATCTACCCGATTTTCTCCGATATGCTGAATACCTGTACGAACAAGCTCCTGAGTTGTTTCGCAGTCAACATATTTGGTAACTGCAATGATATTTACTGAATCTTTCAAACGCTGGGCTTGCTCCGCCGCTTGAGCGACGGATTGAAAGACCAACTCTTTATTATTCTGCAAATTCATGATTTAGATTAACGATTTCTGAAGAATGGAGGTGTTTCCAATTCATCATCATCTTCATTAGTTTCTGCATAGCGTTCCACGCGGGCTGACGAACTTGGTTCAGCCTGACGAACAATCGCTTCGCGGCGAAGATCCCAATCACCAAAGGCTGAACCTTTAGGCGCATCCGTTCTTTGACGGCTTGGAGCAGGAATATCAACCGTTTCGGTCATATCAAAATTTCGTTCAAACTGTCCTGAGCGAACTTCGCGATTTGGCTCAACTTGCTGCGGACGGCTTGGACTAGTAGGTTGTGGTGTCTGACGAATGCCGCTGACTTTTTCAACCTTGTCCTGACGGACACCAGTAGCTACAACAGTCACGCGGATTTCATCCTTCATGGACTCATCAATCGCAGTACCGAGCCAGATGTTCACACCATGACCTGCTGCTTGGTTGACAATTTCTGAAGCCTCTTCAGCTTCAATCAGAGTCATATCTAGGCCACCAGTAACGTTGACAATTACGTCCTCTGCGCCATCAATGGTTGTTTCCAAAAGAGGTGAGTAAATAGCTTTGCGAGCAGCTTCGATGACGCGTTCTTCGCCACTACCAACACCAATTCCCATCAAAGCATTACCCTTGTCTGCCATAACTGTTTTCACATCGGCAAAGTCAAGGTTAATCAGTCCTGGGCTGGTAATCAAGTCAGTAATCCCTTGGACACCTTGGCGAAGAACATTATCTGCTTCACTGAGTGCTTCAAGGAGTGGAGTCTTCTTATCTACAATTTCAAGCAAGTTGTTATTTGAGATAATCAAAAGTGTATCTACATGCTCTCGAAGTTCGTTGATTCCTTCTACTGCAAAGGTTCCACGCTTGCTTCCTTCAAAACCGAAAGGACGTGTAACTACAGCAACAGTCAGAGCACCAACATTTTTTGCGATACGAGCAATCACTGGAGCAGCGCCTGTTCCAGATCCACCACCCATACCAGCAGTGATGAAGACCATATCTGCTCCTTGCAGAGCTTCTGTCAGAACTTCTTCGCTTTCTTCAGCAGCCTTACGGCCTACTTCAGGCTGACCTCCGGCACCAAGTCCGCGAGTCAGCTTAGGACCGAGCTGAATCACTGTTTCAGCTTTGGCACTGCTAAGAGCTTGAACATCTGTATTTGCTGCGATGAATTCAACACCAGCAACACCTTCATCAATCATTCGGTTGATGGCGTTACCGCCACCTCCACCGACACCAATAACTTTAATTACTGCGCCTTGAGCAGCAGCAGCGTCAAATGAAAATGTCATATTCTCTGTATTCTCCTTAATCAAACATTTTGCCAATTAGGTTGCGCATCCGATCTGTAATACCGGTTTTTGGTTCTTGGTTTGGCACATCAGCACTGGCAACTGGAACTTCTTGGACCGGCTCCTCAGGGATCTCATTAGCTGGTTGAGGTTCAAAGCGTGGTACTGACTGAGCAGGACGGTCAAAGGATACAGGTCTATGGCGCAGTTGCTCATCACCATGAACAGCAACCTGAGCCAGCATATCCACATCTGTTAAGTTTCCAGCATACTCTGACAGGCTGATAACATGTGCAAAGGCTGGATTGCGAATGCCGATTTGATTTGGCACATAAAGCTTGACATTCACGCCAAACACTTCCTGAGCCAGCTCAACTACTCCTGGAAGAATTGCTGCTCCACCAATAATCACAATGCCGCCTGGCAACTCGAGGAGATGCCTTCTATCCAAATCGCGTTTGATTTGCTCAAAAATGTGTTGGATACGAGCAGAAATAATCTCAGCCAGATACTTTTCAGTTACTTCAACCGGCTCAATCTCGCCAATCACTTCTACTTGGAAGGACTCTGTCCCAGCTTCTGGAACATAAGCAGAGCCATAGTTAAACTTGAGACTTTCAGCCAACTTTTGCGAAGTCTTCAAAACCTTGGAGATGTCCTTGGTTACGTAGTCGCCGCCTTCTTGGTATATATTCGTATATTGAAGTTCTTGACCTCGAACAGAAGCTACTGTAGTTTGGCCCCCGCCCATATCAATGACAGTTGCCCCAAACTCACGTTCCCCTTCGTTCAAGATTGACTTAGTCATAGCCAATGGGGAGATAATAACGTTCTCAAGCTGAACTCCCGCGCGCTCAACTGTCTTACGAAGGTTATGCAGGATAGTTCGTGGTCCAGTGTAGAGGAGACCACGCATTTCTAAGCGAATCCCCATCATACCGCGTGGGTCACGAATCCCTTGGAAACCATCCACTACAAACTCTTCTGGGATGAAAGTAATCACTTCGCGATCAGGAGTCATACTCTTAGTCAGAGCAGATCTAACAACATTCTCTACATCTGTATCTGTGATTTCCTTAGAATCACTAGTCACAGGAATCATACCCTGAGTAGGCTCAATCTGTAAGAGATTAGCCGGAAGTCCGACATTAACTAAACCAATTGAAATGCCTGCTTTTTCTTCTGCTTGAGAAATAGCTGTCTTAATGGCAGCAGCAGCAGCCTCAATATCAACAATAATTCCATCTTTAACGCCAGCACTTTTTGCGTTGCTGACTCCAATAACATTCATTTCATCGTTGATGTGCTCTGCCACCAACACTTTAATTGAGCTAGTTCCTATATCTAATCCAGTAAAAAAGCCGTCTCTAGCCATTACACCAGTCCTCTCTATCTTCCATGTTTCCGGTCTATACTAATAACGCTAAAAATTAGAGTTACCCAAGCTTTATTATAACATAAAGAAAATGAAAATGCGCAGTTTTTCTACATATAATTTAGCGATTTTCGGTATTTCCCGGGTTTTCTGTTGAATTTTGTGGCTCTGCAGATTCTTGTTCTTGACTTTCTGTCACCTGCTCAGCCGCTTGTTCTGTTGGCTGTCTCGTCGATTCCTCTTCTGCTTTCTGCTTTTCTTCGTCAGAAGAAGACGATTCGTTTTGAGCTCCTTCAACATAACTAAAAATCCCTGCTTCCATATCTACAACACTAGGTACTCCCTCTTCCAGCTGCGATTGGATTCCCTTGTAATATGGCAGTTTTTTGGAAATATGCGAAATTGGTACCAAGACTTTGTTGCCATCATGCATGGTCAGCGTAACCAAGTCCGGTGTCACCTTGCTTGGAGTCAACTGAACTGTCTTAATATTTTTCTTAACCGAAGCTGGTACCTTTTCAATTTGAAGGGCAAATTCCTTAATCAATTTTTTATCTGAAAACTCTATCGAAATATGGGTTTCTGGCAAAGAATCTGCAGCAGTCGGGTCCGAAATAACCTCCCCATTTGTCAAAATAGGATAATACTGCCCGCCCTCATGCAGATAGGCCAGAACTCCGTACTCCTTGACCTTTACCTGAAAAGTAATCGGAAACTGATAAGCCATCTCCAGATTGTTAATCCAAGGACTAGAAGCTTTCATATTGCGGATATGATTGCCGCCATTGATAAAGGTTGTTAAAGTATAGTCCTTCTCATCAATCTTACTGCTTTTGAGCAGATCTTCCTGACTGACCATTTGATTCCCTGAAAATTCGATTGTCTTCATGGTCGCCAGTGGCGTCAAAAAATAAACTGACATGATAAAAATCAAGCCGCTGCCCAGCAAAACCGGCAGTGCTCGATAAATATGAACCCTTGAAATATGCACCTTAGCAGCTTCTTTTTCTGCCTTTTTCTGAAGTTTCTCCAGTTTTTTGCGCTCTTTCTCGCTCAATTCAGTCTCTAGCTCAGATCCAGATGAGTCATCTTCCAAATATTCTGTTTCTTCCTCTTCATAGGATGAGTCATCTTCTTCCGTCTCTTCAGCTATTTCTCTGCCTTCGATTGAGTCCCCAGCTTCAGCTTCTTTTACTTCCTCTTCTTCCAGCTCCTTTTGTTTGCTGGCCTCTTCCTGAGCCTTCTTTTCAAGATATTCTTTGTTTCGTTTCTGCCATTCAGAGAGGCGCTCACTTACCTCTTCCTTTGGCTCATCGTGGTTTTTCTTGCTCATTTCTTTCCTTTGTCAATATCCGCCTTCAATAAAGCATAAAATTCATCTACAGACTTGATTTCCTGGGAATTCTTCATAGCTTGATGATAAGAAGCCTGATTAGCCAAAAGGTCATCAAGAGCTACCTGTAAATTGCTCATATCCAGCTGTTCCTCTGCCAATTGCTTGGCATATCCCTTTTTCACAAAATAATCCGCATTTTCAATCTGATCGCCGCGGCTGGCTTCGCGTCCCAGAGGAACAATAATGTGCAGCTTAGCCATGGCCAAGAGCTCAAAGATGGTATTGGAACCGCCGCGAGTCACCACTACATCTGCCAAGTCCATCAAAGGCTGGTAGATGTCGGTCACATAGGCTCTGCGAAAGAGACGTTCAGACAGAACATCCAAACTTGCATCGCCTGTCAGATTGATAACGTTATAACGCTCGGTCAGCGCAGCTTGATTCTGGCTGACAAAGTCATTAAAGACCTTAGCACCAGCAGAACCACCGACAAAAAGCAGAGTAGGCAGCTCTTTATCAAAATACTGACGGATTTCTTCTAGTTCCTGCGGTGGGACTGACTCTTGGTTACCGACCTTGGTCACAGCTCCGACATGCTCAATCTTGGTCAGACTGGAAGGTTGCTCAAAGGTCGCATACATCTTGGTCGCACACTTATAGGCGATTTTATTGGCCAAGCCAATGGATAGATCCGACTCATGAACATATACAGGCACTCCTGACAGTCGGGCTGCAATCACGGGCGGAACGGATACAAAGCCTCCCTTAGAAAAGAGGGCCTGCGGCCGAACCTTGAGCATAATACCCAGCGACTGGAAAATGCCCCAGACGACCTTAAAGCCATCCAGCAGATTCTGCCAAGAAAAGTAGCGGCGAAGCTTACCCGTAGCTACCGAATGAAAGGTCACGTCAAGTCCTGACTTTTGGATTTCCTGGCACTCAATACCATGCTTATCGCCAATATAATGAACCTGCCAGCCTTCTTTGATAAATTTTGGAATCAGGAGAAGATTGAGGGTTACATGCCCAACCGTTCCTCCACCAGTAAATACAATCTTTTTCATCTTAACCTTTTAACTCTTCAAATGCAGCGAGAAACTCATCGCCACGGACTTCAAAATTACTATACATATCCCAGCTGGCATTGGCAGGACTGAGCAAGACAATATCTCCTGGATCCGCTTGAGAAAAGGCCTTATGAGCTGCATCCCGGACATCAGTCGCATCCAGATAAGAAACACCAGCCTGATCAGCCGCTCTCTTTACACGCGGAGCTGACTGTCCTAAGATAACCATTTTCTTGAGCCCTTTGAGGTCAGGCACCAACTCGTCAAATTCATTGCCACGGTCCAAGCCGCCTGCAATCAGAATCACCTTGCTATTGTCAAAACCAGATAGGGCTTTCTGGGTTGCCAAGATATTGGTAGACTTACTGTCATTATAAAAAGCAACCTCATTTACACGCCCCACATACTGGAGTCGGTGCTTAACACCCCCAAAAGCTGACAAGACTTCTTTGATCGTCTGATTGTCAATGCCACGAAGTTTGGCTACTGCAATCGTAGCCAGAGCATTTTCGACATTATGACTGCCAGGAACGCCGATTTCAGCCGCCTGCATAATCGCCTCTCCACGGAAAGTCAAGACATCACCCTCTAAATAGGCACCATCCACCTTTTCAGTCGTTGAAAAAGGCATAACAGTAGCCTGAGTCTGGCTAGCCACTTTCTTGGCCCAGTCTTGATTGAAATTCAAAACCAGATAATCATCAGCTGTCATGTTTTTCTGGATATTCCACTTGGCAGCTGCATAGTCCTCAACAGAGCCGTGATAATCCAAATGAGTCGGCATGAGGTTGGTAATAACAGCTATTTGCGGATGAAAAGCCTCAATCCCCATCAACTGGAAGGAAGACAATTCCATGACCAGCGTATCTTTGCTGCTGGCTGTTTGGGCTACTTGACTAGCAGGAAAACCGATATTACCAGACAATAAACCGTTTTGACCGCCAGCTGTCAAGACTTGCGCAATCATGGTTGTGGTCGTCGTCTTACCATTTGAACCCGTAATACCAATAATCGGTGCTTCAGAAATCAGATAAGCCAACTCGACTTCAGTAATGACTGGAATCTTCTTCTCCAGAGCTCGAACGACCATGTCATTGTCATAAGGAATACCCGGATTTTTCACCATCAGTTCAAAGTCTTCGTCCAGCAACTCCAAAGGATGACCTCCTGTCACCACTTTTATACCTTCTTCTAGCAAGGATTGGGCAGCAGGATTTTCCTCGAAAGTCTTCCCATCGTTAACTGTCACGATAGCTCCTAATTTATCTAAAAGGCGAGCAGCTGACTCACCCGACTTGGCCAATCCTAGGACCAAGACCTTCTTATTGGCAAAATTTGCTATATTTTTCATAAGCAACCTCTTCCATTCATACTTCATTCTATTTTACCTTTTTTTGTGGAAATAAAAAAGGGGCAAGAGTATTTTCTTGAGCTTGTTATCAATTTTTGAGGAAAATGATACCTTTTCATCTCCCTGCAATCTTTTGAAATATACAGTAATAGAAAAAATTTTATCTTTTTCCTTGCATTTTTGTTTTGAAAGCGTTATTCTAATCATAGAAAGAAGTTACCACTGATAACTAACAAAAGCATCTCGAAAGGAGGAGGAAAATTGGCAGAAAAAAAGCCACCTTTAAAAGAACTATTATTGCAGGCTGGCTTTGATAGCATTGTTGCTCAAGGCTGGCAAGACCTGTCGCTTCGGAAGTTAGCAAGTAGCTGCAAGGTCAGCCATGTGGCTAGCTACCGCCATTTCAAAAACAAGGACGATTTGATGTTCGCTTTGGTTCCAATCATTTCCAAACATTTTGCTGATTTTCTAAAAGAGTCGGAAAAAGAAGACCAAGCGCCCCGAGAGAAAATTCTACAGCTGGCTCTACAGTTTATCAACTACTCTCAAGTCCATGCAAATTTTTTCGATTTTCTATTTCTCAGCAAATACAGCCTAGCTACGCAAAATGATGATACAGGGCAAATTGAGCTGGAAAAAAGAGTCGCTTCTTTTGACTACAATAAGGAGAAAATAGAGGAATTTATCCAGTCACTTGACGGCGACTACGACTTCAATCAGGTTTTCATGCACTTGGGGAGTTTTGTCTTCGGCATCAGTCTTTTAGTCCGGCAGAAAATTTATCCAGCAGACAAAAAAGAGCTGACATCACTCATCCAAACGACACTCGCTTTTTATCAATAGGAGGTTTCCCTACCAGATTTGGCATAGCATTTATTCTACAAACCTCATTGAGTCTCTTAACAAAGAAATCAAACGTCAAACGAAAAAGAAGGTTCTTTTTCCTAACGAGGAGGCTCTGGAACGTTACTTAGTTACTTTGTTTGAAGATTATAATTTCAAGCAAAGTCA